>NZ_JBFATR010000044.1:0-56707 GCF_040678395.1 Streptomyces sp. NPDC052687
AAACGCCCGGTTACATTCCGAACCCGGAAGCTAAGCCTCACAGCGCCGATGGTACTGCAGGGGGGACCCTGTGGGAGAGTAGGACGCCGCCGAACTCCTTTTAGAGCTCTGGCTCTTGGGCATACAGCCCGAGGGCCAGAGCTTTTTTGTGTTGAGGTAAGGTCGGGGGGCATCGTTGGTACGTTTCCCACAGGAGGCCCCCGGGTGGAGGTCCAGGAGACCCGTGTTCAGACAGACCGGGTGCTCACCATCCCGAACATCCTCAGCATGGCGCGTCTCGTCGGCGTGCCCCTCTTCCTGTGGCTGATTCTCAGGCCCGAGTTCGGCGGCCCCAAGAGCGATGGCTGGGCGCTGCTGGTACTGGCTCTGAGCGGCGTCAGTGATTACCTGGACGGCAAGCTGGCGCGGCGGTGGAACCAGATCAGCAGCCTCGGCCGGCTTCTCGATCCCGCGGCCGACCGGCTCTACATTCTCTCGACCCTGGTCGGTCTCACCTGGCGTGAGATTCTGCCGCTCTGGCTGACCGCCGTACTGCTGGCGCGAGAGCTGGTTCTGCTGGTGATGGTGGGGATCCTCCGCCGCCACGGCTATCCGCCGCCGCAGGTGAACTTCCTCGGGAAGGCAGCGACCTTCAACCTGATGTATGCCTTCCCGCTGCTGCTGCTCAGTGACGGAAGTGGATGGATCTCGTCACTCGCTGCTATTTTCGGATGGGCGTTCGCCGGATGGGGTACAACGCTGTATTGGTGGGCAGGAGTTCTTTACGTGGTACAGGTCCGCCGTCTGGTTCGTGCGGACGCCCTGACCGATTGAGCTCGTCGATCGTCGATTCCAACGTCGTAACGGCGCGATGGCCCGCTGGGGAAAAGTGCGGGACAATTCGGACGGGTGAAGTCGGCTGTACCGTCGTCTCTTCGAGGAGGACGCTTCCGACATGAAGGCCGTCGTGATGGCCGGCGGCGAAGGCACGCGCCTTCGCCCTATGACCTCAAGCATGCCCAAGCCGCTCCTGCCGGTGGCCAACCGGCCGATCATGGAGCACGTTCTGCGGCTGCTCAAAAGGCATGGGCTCAACGAGACCGTTGTCACCGTGCAGTTCCTCGCCTCACTGGTCAAGAATTACTTCGGTGACGGCGAAGAGCTCGGCATGGAGCTCACCTATGCCAACGAGGAGAAGCCCCTCGGTACCGCGGGAAGCGTCAAGAACGCCGAAGAGGCGCTGAAGGACGACACCTTCCTTGTCATCTCCGGTGACGCCCTGACCGACTTCGACCTCACGGACCTGATCAACTTCCACAAGGAAAAGGGCGCTCTGGTCACCGTCTGTCTGACGCGCGTGCCCAACCCCTTGGAATTCGGCATCACCATCGTCGACGAGGAGGGCAAGGTCGAGCGCTTCCTGGAGAAGCCGACCTGGGGCCAGGTCTTCTCGGACACGGTGAACACCGGCATCTATGTGATGGAGCCCGAGGTCTTCGACTACGTCGAGCCCGATGTGCCCGTCGACTGGTCCGGCGATGTCTTCCCGCAGCTGATGAAGGAAGGCAAGCCGATCTACGGCTATGTCGCGGAGGGCTACTGGGAGGACGTCGGCACGCACGAGAGCTACGTCAAGGCGCAGGCCGACGTCCTCGAGGGCAAGGTCGACGTCGAGATCGACGGCTTCGAGATCTCCCCGGGTGTGTGGGTGGCCGAGGGCGCCGAGGTGCACCCCGACGCCGTTCTGCGCGGTCCGCTCTACATCGGCGACTACGCCAAGGTCGAAGCCGGCGCCGAGATCCGCGAGCACACCGTCGTGGGCTCGAACGTGGTCGTCAAGAGCGGCGCGTTCCTGCACAAGGCCGTGGTGCACGACAACGTGTACGTCGGGCCGCACAGCAATCTGCGCGGATGCGTGGTCGGGAAGAACACCGACATCATGCGCGCCGCGCGGATCGAGGACGGCGCGGTCATCGGCGACGAGTGCCTGATCGGTGAAGAATCGATCGTGCAGGGCAATGTGCGGGTCTATCCGTTCAAGACGATCGAGGCCGGTGCCTTCGTCAACACCTCGGTCATCTGGGAGTCGAGAGGCCAGGCGCATCTCTTCGGGGCCCGCGGTGTCTCCGGCATCCTGAACGTCGAGATCACGCCGGAGCTGGCCGTGCGGCTGGCCGGCGCGTACGCGACCACGCTGAAGAAGGGCGCGACGGTCACCACGGCCCGCGACCACTCCCGTGGTGCCCGCGCGCTGAAGCGGGCCGTGATCTCCGCGCTCCAGGCCAGCGCGATCGAAGTCCGCGATCTGGAGAACGTACCGCTGCCGGTGGCGCGGCAGCAGACCGCGCGAGGCAGCGCCGGCGGGATCATGATCAGGACCACGCCCGGGGTGCCGGACTCCGTGGACATCATGTTCTTCGACAGCCAGGGCGCGGACCTGTCGCAGGCCAGCCAGCGCAAGCTCGACCGGGTGTTCGCGCGGCAGGAGTACCGGCGGGCGTTCCCCGGTGAGATCGGTGATCTGCACTTCCCGGCGAGCGTGTTCGACTCGTACACCGGGTCGCTGCTGCGGAATGTCGACACGACGGGGATCGCCGAGTCCGGGCTGAAGGTCGTCGTCGACGCGTCGAACGGCAGCGCGGGTCTGGTCCTGCCGAGCCTGCTGGGCAAGCTCGGAGTGGACTCCCTGACGATCAACCCGGGTCTGGACGAGTCGAGGCCGACCGAGTCGGCGGAGGCGCGGCGCAAGGGGCTGATGCGGCTGGGCGAGATCGTCGCGTCCGCGCGGGCGGCCTTCGGCGTGCGGTTCGACCCGGTCGGCGAGCGGCTGTCGCTGGTCGACGAGAAGGGGCGGATCGTCGAGGACGACCGGGCCCTGCTGGTGATGCTCGACCTGGTGGCCGCCGAGCGGCGCAGCGGGCGGGTGGCGCTGCCCGTGACGACCACGAGGATCGCGGAGCAGGTGGCGGCGTACCACGGGACGCAGGTCGAGTGGACGACCACCTCGCCGGACGATCTGACGCGGGTCGGGGCCGAGGAGTCCACGATCTTCGGTGGCGACGGCAAGGGCGGCTTCATCGTTCCGGAGTTCAGCAGTGTCTTCGACGGTACGGCGGCCTTCGTACGGCTGATCGGGCTGGTGGCGCGCACGCAGCTCACGCTGAGCCAGATCGACGCGCGGATTCCGCGGGCGCACGTGCTCAAGCGGGACCTGGCGACGCCGTGGGCCGTCAAGGGGCTGGTCATGCGGCGGGTCGTCGAGGCGGCCGGAGACCGCTTCGTGGACACCACCGACGGCGTCCGCGTGGTGGAGGCCGACGGGCGCTGGGTCATGGTGCTGCCCGACCCGGCCGAGGCGGTCACGCACCTGTGGGCCGAGGGGCCGGACGACGCGTCCGCCCAGGCCCTGCTCGACGAGTGGTCGGCGGTCGTGGAGAGCGCCGGCCGGTAAAACGCCCCGCACGCGTGCGTGCCGGACAAGTGTCCCTGAAGGGGGCCTGTCCGGCACGCCGGTGGGGCCGTTCGGAGGTACCGGGCGCGACGTGCGACGATGTGCGGCATGTCGCAGCAGCCCCCCGTTCGGAGCACGTCGACGCGTCCGCCCGCGCGTCCGGACGCGTCGATGTCGCTGCTCACCAACGTCATGGATCACAGCCTCGACGACGGGTACGCCGAGGCGGCGGCGCGCAAGCGGGACTCGGGTGGCGGGGGCATGCCCAAGACGCTCCGGGCCCGGCTGGGGCTCGCCGCCGGGCTGGTCCTGGCGGCCCTCGTGGTCACTGTCGGGGCGGCGCAGGCGCGGGTGGCCGCTCCCGCCGTGGCCAAGGAGCGCGAGGAGCTGATCGACCGCATCGACCGGGAGAGCGACGCGGCCGACGAGCTGGAGGACGCCGTCGACACGCTGCGCGACGAGGTCGACGCGCGTCGGCGGGCCGCGCTGAAGCACAGCGGCGGGGACGGTCAGGGGGAGCTGATCGGCATCCTCTCGGGCGCGACCGAGGTGCACGGGCCGGGCGTGAAGCTCGTGGTGAACGACGCCAAGGGATCCGGTTCCGGGGAGGACGGGGATCCGCGCGGGTCCTCCGGCTTCGCCGACACCGGGCGGGTGCGCGACCGGGACATGCAGCGGGTGGTCAACGGGCTGTGGGAGTCCGGCGCGGAGGCCGTCTCGATCAACGGGCAGCGGCTGACGGCCCTGTCGGCGATCAGGGCCGCGGGCGACGCCATACTGGTCGACAACCGGCCGCTGGTGCCGCCGTACACCGTGCTCGCGGTGGGGGACGGGGAGCGGCTGAGCACCCGGTTCCAGAACAGCGCGGACGGGCTGTACCTGCATGCCTTGCAGGAGAACTTCGGCATCCGGACCGGCATCTCCGTGGAGGACGATCTCCGGCTTCCGGCCGCGCCGAGTGTGACCGTGCGCACCGCGCAGCCGAGAACTGAGTCAGCACAGCCGAGAACTGAGAAGGGCACATCGTGATCGCCGTACTGGGCCTCGTCCTGGGAGTCGTGGCCGGCCTGTTGGTCCGGCCCGAGGTTCCGGCGGTCGTCGAGCCTTATCTGCCGATCGCCGTCGTGGCGGCACTCGACGCCGTCTTCGGTGGTCTGCGGGCCATGCTCGACGGCATCTTCGACGACAAGGTCTTCGTGGTGTCGTTCCTGTCGAACGTGGTCGTCGCCGCGCTGATCGTGTTCCTGGGGGACAAGTTGGGTGTGGGCGCCCAGCTGTCCACGGGTGTGGTGGTCGTGCTCGGCATCCGGATCTTCTCCAACGCCGCGGCGATCCGCCGGCACGTGTTCCGGGCGTGAGGCCGATGAGCACCCAGGACGAGACGGGCGAGAACCGGCTGCGCAAGGAGCTGCCGGAGGAGGTGCCGGCCCCCGCGCCGCAGGCGGCCGAGCCGCAGGAGACGGGCGAGCCCGCGCTGACCGGCCGGCAGCGCCTGGTGAAGGGGTTGTGGCCGCCGCGCGTCACCCGTGCCCAACTCATCGTCGCGCTGCTGCTGTTCGGGCTGGGCTTCGGGCTGGCCGTGCAGGTCGCCTCGAACAGCGACGGCGACAGCGCCCTGCGCGGGGCGCGCCAGGAGGATCTGGTCCGCATCCTCGATGAACTCGATGACCGCACAGAGCGTCTTGAAGACGAGAAGCAGGGGCTCGAGGAGCAGCGGGACGAGCTGGAGAACAGCTCGAACCAGGCCGAGGAGGCCCGGCGGCAGACGATCGAGAAGGAGAGGCAACTCGGCGTCCTCGCGGGCACGGTGGCCGCGGAGGGCCCCGGCATCACCATGACGATCCAGGACACGAAGGGGACGGTCGAGGCGGACATGCTGCTCGACGCGATCCAGGAACTGCGCGCGGCGGGCGCCGAGGCGATCCAGGTGAACGGTGTGCGGGTGGTCGCGGGAACCTACCTCACGGATTCCGGCAAAAGCGTGAGCGTCGACGGGAACAAGATCAACGCGCCCTATCGTTTCAAGGTCATCGGCAAGCCGCAGGACCTGGAACCGGCGCTGAACATCCCTGGAGGCGTGGTGCAGACGCTTGAGAAGGAGCAGGCCACCGTGACCGTCGAGCGGTCCGACAAGATCATCGTCGACGCCTTGCGACCCGCGGAGCGACCTGACTACGCTCGGTCGTCCTCCCAGTGAACCGGCGGTGCATGGCTGACGTCCGGCGAGGGCATGAGGTTGCGGGGGGTCGGCGCACCGATTGGGTGGTGCGTGGTGGAAACTGTCTGGTGGACACGGACGTTGTGAGGATGTCCGGCTCGACCAGTGTGTGCAATCAGGGTTCGTCCTGCCCCACGGGCGGGTCTGTTTCGGTCAAGGGGAATCGCCCGTGAAGTTGTTTGCGAAGTTGTTTGGCAAGAGCGCGCGAGAGGGCAGCGACAGCAACGCGACCGCCCGTCATCGCGCACAGCCTGACGCGGAGGGCCAGCGGCCGCTGTTCCGGGACCAGGTGGCTGGTCCGGGCGGTGACATTCCGGGAGGTCAGGGCGCGCCGTCTGTTGACCCTGCCCAGTCCGGCGGCATAGGTTTCGGGCAACCGTCAACCTCAAGTACGGGTGGAGGGTTCTCCTCCGGCCCGTACGCGTCCAATGCCCCGGCGGGGCAGCCGCGGCAGGAGGGTCCGTCCATGTCGGTCCTGGTGTGTACGAGGTGCGGTAACCGCAACGCGGAGAGCAGCCGCTTCTGTTCCCACTGCGGCGCGCCGCTGCGGGCGGGGGCGGAGCGTTCGTCCGAGACGACCTCCACGATCTCCATCAGCGGTCTCGAGGCCTACGACGCGGAGGCCACCGGTCAGACGCCGATGCCGACGCTTTCCCCGGAGGCGCAGGCCGCCGTCGACGCGCTGCCGCTGGGCTCCGCGCTCCTGGTGGTGCGCCGCGGGCCGAACTCGGGCAGCCGCTTCCTGCTCGACAGCGACCTGACGACGGCGGGGCGTCATCCGCAGAGCGACATCTTCCTGGACGACGTCACCGTCTCCCGGCGGCACGTGGAGTTCCGGCGCAGCCCGGACGGCTCGTTCACGGTGGCCGACGTCGGCAGCCTGAACGGCACGTACGTCAACCGTGAGCGGATCGACCAGGTCGCGCTGTCGAACGGTGACGAGGTGCAGATCGGCAAGTACCGACTGGTCTTCTACGCGAGCCGGCAGGGAATCTGACCCTCCCCCAGACGCAGTCCGGGGGGAACCCCAGGGAAGGTCCATGCTTCAAACACCGAGCGGCGGTGCCGGGACCGGTACCGCCGCCGCGGGCACTGGGCTGATGAGCATCGGCACGGTGCTGAACGTGCTGCGCGAGGAGTTTCCCGAGGTCACCATCTCCAAGATCCGTTTCCTGGAGTCGGAAGGGCTGATCGAGCCGCAGCGGACCCCCTCGGGGTATCGCAAGTTCAGCGCCGGTGACGTGGAGCGTCTCGGCCATGTCCTGAGGATGCAGCGGGACCACTATCTGCCCCTCAAGGTGATTCGTGAGCACCTGGACGCGCTGGAGCGCGGCGAGGAGGTGCGCCTTCCCACGCTCGGCCGGCAGCGCGACGGCGAAGCGGTGCCGGAGCCGGCCGAGGGGCCCACGGCCGCCCGGATCGGGCGCGCCGAGCTGCTGGCCGCCGCCGGGATCGACGAGGGGCAGCTCGCCGAGTGGGAGGCGTACGGGCTGATCAGGGCGGTCGCGGAGGGTGTGTACGACGCGGAGTGCGTCACCGTGGCGACGCTGGTCGCCGAGCTGGGGCGGTTCGGGATCGAGCCGCGGCACCTGCGGTCGATGAAGGCCGCGGCGGAGCGAGAGGCCGGGCTGGTGGACCAGGTCGTGGCCCCGCTGAAACGACACCGCAACCCCCAGACCAGGGCACTAGCGGAGGCCCGCACCAAGGAACTGGCGGGGCTCGCGGTGAAACTGCACGCGGCGCTCGTGCAGACCGCCCTCGGGGTGCGGCTGCCCTGAGCTGGGCTTCTCGAGTACGCGCGCGGCAGGTCCCCAGGGGGCGCGGGCGGCGGGGTCCGAGGATGCGTGGGCGGCGGGTCGCAGGGGGCGTGAGCGGCCGGATCGGGCGCCTGATGCCGACCCGACTACCCAAACGTCCCGAGCACGGCCTAGGGTTGCTGTGTGAACGAGCTCGATGTCGTAGGTGTCCGGGTCGAGATGCCCTCCAACCAACCGATCGTGCTCCTGCGCGAAGTGGGAGGCGACCGCTACCTCCCCATCTGGATCGGGCCGGGGGAGGCGACGGCGATCGCCTTCGCCCAGCAGGGCATGGCCCCCGCGCGACCGCTGACCCACGACCTGTTCAAGGACGTGCTGGAGGCCGTCGGCCAGGAGCTCACCGAAGTCCGCATCACGGATCTGCGGGAAGGCGTCTTCTACGCGGAGCTGGTCTTCGCCAGCGGGGTCGAGGTGAGCGCCCGTCCGTCCGATGCCATAGCGCTGGCCCTGCGCACCGGAACGCCGATCTACGGCAGTGACGGGGTGCTGGACGACGCCGGTATCGCGATCCCGGACGAGCAGGAGGACGAGGTGGAGAAGTTCCGCGAGTTCCTGGACCAGATCTCGCCCGAGGACTTCGGCACCAGCAACCAGTGAGGCGGAACGGTCCGGCGGGCCTCGGCGGCGGACCGGCCCCTTGGTGCAGCGCGCCGCGGCATGTGCCGGCGGCGCCTGAGAGCGTCCTGCGGCCTCCGCCGAGAGCATTCGGCTAGCCTTTCCCCGCGGTGGGGTACGGGAAACCACTCTTAGGGTGATTATCACTCGGCGTGCCGAGTGTGGCGATCGTTGACGCACCCTTGGTGACTGCCTACCGTCGAGAAGGCAGGTCAAGGACGGAGGTCGGCGTGAGAAGCAGCGGCGACGGTACGGCTGGGGGTGCCACCGGACGCAGTCCGGCGGAGAGCGGTCCGTACCCGCTTGGGCGGGCGGCCGGTCACGCTGCGCCGCGGCCGGTGGCTGTACCCGGCGACGGAGGGGCGGCGTCCGATGCGACCGAGGAGGTCGGCTACCGAGGTCCGACGGCCTGCGCGGCGGCGGGCATCACCTACCGGCAACTGGACTACTGGGCGCGCACGGGCCTGGTCGAACCGAGCGTGCGGCCCGCCTACGGGTCGGGGACGCAGCGGCTGTACAGCTTCCGGGACGTGGTGGTCCTGAAGATCGTCAAGCGGTTCCTCGACACCGGGGTGTCGTTGCAGAACATCCGCACCGCCGTTCAGCACCTCAGGGAACGCGGGTTCCGTGATCTTGAGCGTATGACGCTGATGAGCGACGGTGCGACGGTGTACGAGTGCACCTCGCCCGACGAGGTCCACGCGCTGCTCCAAGGCGGTCAGGGGATCTTCGGGATCGCGGTCGGCGTGGTGTGGCGGGACGTCGAGAACGCGCTGTCCCAGCTGCACGGTGAGCGCGTCGACACGGGGGAGACGCTGGTCGGGCACAATCCGGCCGACGAGCTGGCGCGGCGGCGCAACCGCGCGGTCTGAGACGGTCGCGCCCTGTGGCGCCCTGAGACGGGGCTGATCGGTCGCGGGGAGTGAAGCGGTTTCCGCGGTGCGGACGCGGCCCGCAGCGGTCCGCGCGGTGTGCTGGCCGGCCGGTGACGTGGCCGCGTGGCCGCATTGTCAGTGGTGTGGTGCAGCATCGGAGATGTGAGAACCGCGCCGACGATCCTGCATCTCGACATGGACGCCTTCTTCGCCTCGGTGGAGCAGGCGTCGAAGCCGAGCCTGCGCGGGAAACCCGTCATCGTGGGCGGGCTGGGGCCACGAGGGGTGGTGGCCACCGCCTCGTACGAGGCCCGGGTCTTCGGGGTGCACTCGGCGATGCCGATGGCGCAGGCGCGGCGGCTGGCGCCGAATGCCGCGTATCTGGTGCCGCGCTTCCAGTTCTACCGGTCGATCAGCGAGCAGGTGATGGGGCTGCTGCGGTCGCTGTCGCCACTGGTGGAGCCGTTGAGTCTCGACGAGGCGTTCGTCGATCTGGAGGCCGGGGGCGCGGCGTGGGACGAGAAGTCGGCGCGGCTGGCCGGGGCGAGGCTGCGCGCCGGCATCCGGGAGGTGACCGGCCTGACCGGGTCGGTGGGGCTGGCGGCCTCCAAGATGCTCGCGAAGATCGCCTCCGAGCAGGCCAAGCCCGACGGACTGGTGCTGATCCCGCCGGGCACGGAGCGGGCGCTGCTGGAGCCGATGCCGGTGCGCACGCTGCCGGGGGTGGGGCCGGCCACGGGCGACCATCTGCGGCGGGCCGGCATCACCACGGTCGGTGAGCTGGCCGAGGCGGGCGAGGACGAGCTGGTGCGGCTGCTGGGCAAGGCGCACGGGCACGCGCTCCACGCGATGGCGCTGGCGCGGGACGACCGGCCGGTGGTGGCCGAGCGGGAGGCCAAGTCGGTGTCGGTCGAGGACACCTACGACGTGGACATCCACGACCGGCTCCGGGTGGGGCTGGAGGTGCGGCGGCTGGCGGACCGGTGTGTGCGGCGGCTGCGGGGCGCGGGGCTGTCGGGGCGGACCATCGTGCTGAAGGTGCGGCGGTATGACTTCTCCACGCTGACCCGGTCCGAGACGCTGCGCGGGCCCACGGACGACCCGGCGGTGGTGCGGGAGGCCGCGGCGCGGCTGCTGGAGTCGGTGGACACCACGGGCGGCGTACGGCTGCTGGGGGTCGGGGTCACCGGTCTCGCCGACTACACGCAGGAGGATCTGTTCGCACAGGCGGCGGGGGTGCGGGAGGACGGACCCCTGGAGGAGGCGCCCGAGGAGCAGGCGCCGGTGGAGGCGGAGCAGGCCGAGCGGCGGTGGCCGGCGGGGCACGACGTGCGGCACGCCGAGTACGGACACGGCTGGGTGCAGGGCAGCGGGCTGGGGAGGGTGACCGTGCGGTTCGAGACCCCTGACTCGGAGCCGGGGCGGGTGCGGACGTTCCGGACCGACGATCCGGCGCTGGAGCCGGCCGAGCCGTTGCCGTTGGTCGCGCGAAGACCCGGGGGAGAGGCGGCCGCGGGGGACGGGGCGCGAGTGGTGCCTGGATGAGGGGCCGGATGCGTGGTGCTCCCGGAGGGCCGTGAGAGCTGGGCGGGCTGTGAGGGCCGTGGAGAGCTGAGCGAGGGCGGTGAGGATGGTGCCCGGGGTGAGCGGTCGGGGCTGTGGTGGGCGAGCGGGCTCGGTGGGTGAAGCCGGTGGGTGCCCGGTTCGGCCCTGCCCCTGCCCGCTCACCCCGGGGTCTTCAGGTCTCGTCCGTGCCCGCGACCTTGCCGAAGTCGCGGTCGGGCAGGGCCGGCGGGGGCGCGAGGTCGAGGCCGTAGTGGTGGTAGAGCTGGAGTTCCTGCTCGGGGGAGAGGTGGCGGCCCACGCCGAAGTCGGGGGCGTCCTTGATCAGGGCGCGGTCGAAGGGCACGTGGAGGCTGCCCTCGATCAGCTCGCTGGGCTCCAGCGGGACGAAGGCGTCCCTGCTGAACAGGCCGGTCCGTATGGCCGCCCACTCCGGGACGCCGGTCGCGTCGTCGAGGTAGACCTCGTCGATGGTGCCGATCTTGGTGCCGTTGCGGTCGAACGCCTTGCGGCCGATCAGGTTGCGCGGATCGATGTCGGTCTGCACGGGCCCTCCACGTGGTCGCATCTCATCCGATAGCACTACGAAAGAGCACTTTGGGTCACGCGGCCACTCGAACGCCTGGGCGTTGACCTCGCTGGTACGCTGACAACGGCTGCTGACCCCGTGCGGGAGAGTCCTCCGGTTCGCTCGGAGGCGCCGAAGGAGCAAATCCTCCCCGGAATCTCTCAGGCCCACGTACCGCACGGACGAGGTCACTCTGGAAAGCAGGGCGGGTGTCGACGGCTTCCGCTCTCACCGACGGTGAAAGCCGGATCTCCCTGGGGCGATCCGGTGAAGCTCTCAGGTTGAGATGACAGAGGGGGAGGCCGTCGGGACACCCGCGCCGTGGTGTCCCTCGAAGGTCGCGTCAGACCAGGAGGCCTCCGCAATGACCGCCCATCGCATTCCGCTCTCCGAGCTCGAGCAGGGCATTCCCTTCGAGCAGCGCCACATCGGGCCCGACCAGGAGGCTCGGGCCAAGATGCTCGCGCAGGTCGGCTACGGCTCGCTGGACGAGCTCACCGCCGCCGCGGTCCCGGATGTGATCAAGAACGCCGACGCCCTGGACCTGCCGGGCGCGCGCTCCGAGGCCGAGGTGCTGGCGGAGCTGCGCGAGCTGGCCGACCGCAACCAGGTCCTCGACTCCATGATCGGGCTCGGCTACTACGGCACGTTCACGCCGCCCGTCATCCTGCGCAACGTGATGGAGAACCCGGCCTGGTACACGGCGTACACGCCCTACCAGCCGGAGATCTCCCAGGGGCGGCTCGAGGCGCTGCTGAACTTCCAGACCATGGTCGCCGACCTCACCGGCCTGCCGACCTCCGGTGCCTCGCTGCTCGACGAGGGCACGGCAGCCGCCGAGGCGATGGCGCTGTCCCGGCGCATGGGCAAGAACAAGAAGGGCCTGTTCCTGGTCGACGCGGACGCGCTGCCGCAGACCATCGCCGTGATCCAGACCCGCGCCGAACCGACCGGCGTCGAGGTCGTCGTCGCGGACCTCGCCGAGGGCATCCCGGCCGAGCTGGACGGGCGGGAGATCAACGGCGTCCTCGTCCAGTACCCCGGCGCCTCCGGTGCCGTACGGGACATCAAGCCCGTCATCGACCAGGCGCACGAGCGGGGCGCGCTGGTCACCGTCGCTGCCGACCTGCTGGCGCTGACGCTGCTGAAGTCGCCCGGTGAGCTGGGCGCGGACATCGCCGTCGGCACGACGCAGCGGTTCGGTGTGCCCATGGGCTTCGGCGGCCCGCACGCCGGTTACATGGCCGTCCAGGAGAAGATGGCGCGCAGCCTGCCCGGACGGCTGGTGGGCGTGTCCGTGGACGCCGACGGCAACAAGGCGTACCGCCTCGCGCTGCAGACGCGTGAGCAGCACATCCGCCGTGAGAAGGCGACCAGCAACATCTGCACCGCCCAGGTGCTGCTCGCCGTGATGGCCGGCATGTACGCCGTCTACCACGGTCCGGAGGGCCTGACGGGCATCGCGCGGCGCACCCACCGGTATGCGTCGCTGCTGGCCGCGGGCCTGCGCGACGGCGGGGTCGAGGTCGTCCACGGCTCCTTCTTCGACACGGTCACCGCGCGGGTGCCGGGCCGGGCCGCCGAGGTCGTGGCCGCCGCCCGCGAGAACGGCGTCAACCTGCGGCTCGTCGACGCCGACCGGGTGTCGATCGCCTGCGACGAGACCACCACCCGCGCCCAGCTGGCCGCCGTGTGGAGCGCCTTCGGCGTCGAGGGCGACATCGAGGCGCTGGACGCGGCCACCGAGGACGCGCTGCCGGGCGCGCTGCTGCGCACCGACGACTTCCTCACCCACCCGGTCTTCCACCAGCACCGTTCCGAGACGGCCATGCTGCGCTACCTGCGCCGGCTCGCCGACCGGGACTACGCGCTCGACCGCGGCATGATCCCGCTGGGCTCCTGCACCATGAAGCTCAACGCGACCACGGAGATGGAGCCGGTCACCTGGCCGGAGTTCGGCCAGCTGCACCCGTTCGCGCCCGCCGAGCAGGCGGAGGGCTACCTCACGCTCATCCGCGAGCTGGAGGAGCGTCTCGCCGAGGTCACCGGCTACGACAAGGTGTCGCTCCAGCCGAACGCCGGTTCGCAGGGCGAGCTGGCCGGTCTGCTGGCCGTACGCGGCTACCACCGGGCCAACGGCGACGAGCAGCGCACCGTGTGCCTGATCCCCTCCTCCGCGCACGGCACCAATGCCGCGAGTGCTGTCATGGCCGGGATGAAGGTCGTGGTCGTCAAGACCGCCGACGACGGCGAGATCGACGTCGACGACCTGCGGGCCAAGATCGAGCAGTACCGCGACGAGCTGGCGGTGCTCATGATCACGTACCCGTCGACGCACGGCGTGTTCGAGGAGCACGTCTCCGACATCTGCGCCCAGGTCCACGAGGCCGGCGGCCAGGTGTACGTCGACGGCGCCAACCTGAACGCGCTGGTCGGCCTCGCCAAGCCGGGTCACTTCGGCGGCGACGTCTCGCACCTGAACCTGCACAAGACCTTCTGCATCCCGCACGGCGGCGGCGGTCCCGGCGTCGGCCCGGTGGCCGTGCGCGAGCACCTGGCGCCGTACCTGCCGAACCACCCGCTCCAGCCGGCCGCCGGCCCCGAGACGGGCGTCGGCCCGGTCTCGGCCGCGCCGTGGGGCTCCGCGGGCATCCTGCCGATCTCCTGGGCGTACGTCCGCCTGATGGGCGGCGAGGGCCTGAAGCGGGCCACGCAGGTGGCCGTGCTCAGCGCCAATTACATCGCCAAGCGCCTGGAGCCGCACTACCCGGTGCTCTACACCGGCCCCGGCGGCCTGGTCGCGCACGAGTGCATCATCGACCTGCGTCCGATCACGAAGGCGACCGGCGTGAGCGTCGACGACGTCGCCAAGCGGCTCATCGACTACGGCTTCCACGCGCCGACGATGTCCTTCCCGGTGGCCGGCACGCTGATGATCGAGCCGACCGAGTCCGAGGACCTGGCCGAGCTGGACCGGTTCTGCGACGCGATGATCGCCATCCGCGCGGAGATCGAGAAGGTCGGCTCCGGTGAGTGGCCCGCGGACGACAACCCGCTGCGGGGCGCCCCGCACACCGCCGACGCGCTCGGCGGGGAGTGGGAGCACGCGTACAGCCGCGAGGAGGCCGTCTTCCCGGGCGGGGTCTCCGTCACCGACAAGTACTGGCCGCCGGTGCGCCGGATCGACCAGGCGTTCGGTGACCGGAACCTGGTGTGCTCGTGCCCGCCGCTGGACGCGTACGAGGACTGATTCCGCTCGCGCCCCTGATGAGGTGAGTGGGGCCCCGCTCCGGTCTGGACAGGCCGGGGCGGGGCCCTTGCGCGTTCCGGGGCCGCTCCGGGGGCATCGCCGACCTCGCGGACCTATCGGCCCCCGCGGCTTTCAGGCGGGGTAGGCGTGTGTCTGGGTGGCCTTGACCGTGGCCCAGACCTCGGCGCCCGCGTGGAGGTCCAGCTCGGCGGCGGCGACCGTGGTCAGGTCCGCGACCAGGGGAAGCTCGCCGGTGAGGGCGGCGCGGATCTGGTCGCCGTGCGTCTCCAGGCCGGTGACCGCGCAGCGCCACAGGTTGCGGGCGCTGGAGCCCGTGGGGCGGTCGCGGTAGAGGGTGACCGCTCCCGGCGGGAAGGCGACGAAGACCGGGCCGTGGAGGTCTTCGGTGGTGGTGATGGCGGGGCCCGCGTCGAGGCGGACGGTGTGTCCGTCGGCGGTGCCCTTGTAGAGGTTCAGGCCGACCAGCTGGGCGACGTAGTCGGTGCGGGGGCGGCGGGCGATCTCGGCCGGGGTGCCCTCCTGGACGACCCGGCCGTGCTCCACGACCACCAGCCGGTCGGCCAGCACCATGGCGTCCAGCGGGTCGTGGGTGACCAGGACGGCGACCGCCTCGAAACCGGCCAGGTGGTGGCGCAGCTGCGCCCGTACGTCCAGGCGGGTACGGGCGTCCAGGGCGGCCAGCGGTTCGTCCAGCAGGAGCAGCCGCGGGCGGGTGGCCAGGGCGCGGGCGAGGGCGACGCGCTGGGCCTGGCCGCCGGAGAGGCGGCGCGGTCTGGCGCGGGCGTGCTCCGCGAGGCCCATGCGCTCCAGCCAGGCGGCGGCCTGTGCGCGGGCCTCCGCCTTGCTCGCGCCCCTACAGCGCGGGCCGAACGCCACGTTGTCGAGCGCCGTCAGATGCGGGAAGAGCAGGTAGTCCTGGAAGACGACGCCGACCGGGCGGGACTCGGGCGGCGTGCGGTCCAGGGCAGTGCCGTCCAGGCGGAGGTGGCCGCCGGTGAGCGGGGTCAGCCCGGCGAGGGCGCGCAGCGCGGTGGTCTTGCCCGCGCCGTTCGGGCCGAGGAGGGCGACGACGTCGCCGGGGGCGGCGGTGAGGGAGATGTCCAGGCGGAAGGTGCGGCGGTCGACGACCAGGTGGGCGTCCAGGCCGTCGCCCGGGGTGCTGGTCCTCGGTGCGTCGTTCTCTGTCATGTGGGTCATGCGGTTCTCATCCAGCGGTCCCGCAGGCCCGCCAGGACCGCGATGGAGACGGCGAGGAGGACCAGGCTGAGGGCGATGGCGGCGGCGGGGTCGTTCTGGAGGGCCAGGTAGACGGCGAGCGGCATGGTCTGGGTGCGGCCGGGGAAGTTGCCCGCGAAGGTGATCGTCGCGCCGAACTCGCCGAGGGCGCGGGCCCAGGCGAGGACGGCGCCCGCCGCGACGCCGGGGGCGATCAGCGGCAGGGTGACCCGGCGGAAGGCGGTGAACCGGGAGGCGCCGAGCGTCGTGGCGGCCTCCTCGTAGCGCCGGTCGGCGGCGCGCAGGGTGCCCTCGACGCTGATGACCAGGAAGGGCATGGCGACGAAGGTCTCCGCGAGGACGACGCCCGCCGTGGTGAACGGCAGGGTGATGCCGAACCACGCGTCCAGCCACCGGCCCACGACGCCGTTGCGGCCGAGCGCGAGCAGCAGGGCGACACCGCCCACCACGGGCGGCAGCACGAGCGGCAGGGTCACCAGGGCCCGGACCAGGCCGCGGCCGGGGAACTCGGTGCGGGCCAGCAGCCACGCCAGGGGCACCCCGAGGACCAGGCTGAGCGCGGTCGCGGCCGTGGCGCAGATGAGGGACAGCCGCAGCGCCTCCCACACTCCGGGGCTGGTCAGCTGGTCGGGCAGGCTGCTCCAGGGCGTGCGCACGAGCAGGGCGAGCAGCGGGACCAGCAGGAACGCGAGGCCCACGAGGGCGGGCAGCAGCAGCGGCAGGGGCACCAGACGGGCGCCCCCGGTGCGCGTACGAGGCGGTCCGCCCGCCCGGCTCTCGGGGCTCATGGCGTGAGGAACCCGGCCCCGGTCAGCACCTCGCGGCCCTCGGCGGACCGGACCAGTTCGATGAAGGCCTTGGCGGCCGTGCTGTTCGGCGCGTCCTTGAGCAGGGCGATCGGGTAGTCGTTGACGGCGTCGGCCGACTCGGGGAAGTCCACGCCGTCCACCTTGTCACCGGCGGCCCGGACATCCGTCCGGTACACGAGCGCCGCGTCGGCCTCCTTCAGCTCCACCTTGGTCAGGGCGCCCTTGACGTCCTGCTCGTAGGAGACGGGCTCCAGGTCGACCCCGGCGGCGTCGAGGGCCTTCTGTGCGGCTGCCCCGCAGGGCACCTCCTTGTCGCACAGGACGACCTTCACGCCGGACTCGGTGAGGTCCTTGAGCGAGGCGATCCCGTCGGGGTTGCCCGGCAGGGTGGCGATCTCCAGCTGGTTGCGCACGAAGGTGACCGGCTTGCCGGCCGTGCCGTCCTGGTCCGTCACCAGGGACATGGTCTTCGGGCTCGCGGCGGCGAAGACGTCGGCGGGGGCGCCGTTGGTGATGCCCGCGGCGAGGCTGTCGCTGCCGCCGAAGTTGAAGGTGACCTCGGTGCCGGGGTGCCGCCGCTCGAACTCCTCGCCCAGCTTCTCGAAGCTCTCCTTGAGGGAGGCGGCGGCGAAGACGGTGACCGTGCCGGAGAGCTTGGGGGACGCCGAGGTACGGGCGGCCGTGTCACCGGAGGACGAGGACGAGGGCGGCGAGGAGGACGCGGAGCAGGCGCTCAGCGTGAGCAGTGCCATGGCGCCCGCGCCGGCGGCGGCGATGCGCAAGGCCCGGCGGGCGGTACGGGTCGTCATGGTCCACTCCTCCGGCGACTGCGGGCTGACGCCGATCATATTGCCGCAGTTGCGAGGGTGACGTCTGCTGGAGCATCGCATGAGCAAGCGTGCACTCGGGTCTGGGCGCGCATGTGCGTTCGTACGGGGCGTGTGGGCTGTCAGCTGCGGTCGATATGGACATTCGTCGACTTCACCCGGGCGGTGGCCTCCATACCGACCTCCAGGCCCAGCTCCTCGACGGCCTCCCGGGTGAGCAGGGAGACCAGGCGGTGCGGGCCCGCCTGGATCTCGACCTGGGCGGCGACGTCACCGAGCTTGATCGCGGTCACGATGCCGGGGAAGGCGTTGCGGGCCGAGGTGTAGGGGGTGTCCTCCTCGGCGTGGCCGGCTTGGGCGAGTTCGACGACCGAGAACGCGGCGAGGTCCCGGCCGTCGATGAGCCGGCGTCCGGACGCGTCGCGGTGGGTCGCCACCCGGCCCGCGTCCGCCCAGCGGCGGGCGGTGTCGGGGCTGACGCCGAGCAGCCGCGCGGCTTGACCGATCGTGTAGGAGTGCATGCACGTCACGATAGGGCGGCCCGTTTCAGGGATCGTCCAGACCCGACACCCGGAACACGGCGAGCGCGGTCTCGCAGTCGATCCGGCGGCCGAGGCGGTCGAGCGCGGTACGGCCGCACAGCAGCGCGCCCGCGCTCCGCGCGCGGTGGGCGTCCTCGTCGAGCCGGCGCCACAGGTCGGGGTTGGCGACGAGGACCCGGGGGTCGAGTTCGACGCGGGCGCCGAGCGCGTCGCGCAGGACCAGGCGCTGGGCGATGCCGTCGCAGCACCGCACGGAGACCAGCAGATCGGTGCGCACCCGGTGGGTGCGCAGCAGGAACCGCGTCTCCAGCCAGCCGGTGCCGGCCGCGACACGCGGCGGGCACAGCACCAGGAAGAGCAGCACGGCCAGGGTCAGCCAGAGGGCGCCGCGCCAGGGGCTGAGGGTGGCGGCGGCCCAGTCGACCAGGATCAGGCCTGCGAGCAGTACGGCGGCGGAGCCCAGCGCGCCGTGCAGCTGCCGTGTCCACTGGCGGTCGTACGCCGTGGGGCCCGGGTGCCGCTCCGGTAACCGGGGCAGGTCGGGCCGCGTGCCGTCGGGGGGCTTCATGTGTTCGACGCTAGGGAGCCGCACCGGCCGAGGGGGGCGGCTTGACGGGACGCTGACGGGCGGAAAGGGGTTTCTTGACGCGGGTTTACCGGAGTCGACGGTGTCGCAGGCTCGGGATGACTCACGAAGGGCTGTGACGCATGCGGACATACGAGAACCCGGTGCTCGCCGGTTTCCACCCCGACCCCAGCGTGTGCCGGGTCGGCGAGGACTACTACCTGGTCTGTTCCAGCTTCGAGTACTTCCCCGGCATACCCGTCTTCCACAGCCGGGACCTGGTGCACTGGCGCCGGATCGGCAACGTCCTGGACCGGCCGGGGCAACTGCCGCTGCCGCCCGACGTGCCGGCGTCGGGCGGGATCTACGCCCCGACGATCCGCCACCACGACGGGCGGTTCCACGTCATCACCACCAACGTCGGCGGTGGCGGCAACTTCCTCGTCACCAGCGAGCGGCCCGAGGGCCCCTGGTCCGACCCGGTGTGGATCGACCTGCCCGGCATCGACCCCGATCTGGCCTGGGACGACGACGGCACCTGCTGGGTCGCCCTGGCGGGCGTCGGTGTCGCCCGGATCGACCCGGCCACGGGGAAGGTGCTGCAGGAGCCGGTGCCGGTGTGGTCCGGCTCCGGCAAGCGCGACCCGGAGGGGCCGCATCTGTACCGGATCGGGGAGTGGTGGTATCTGCTGGTCGCCGAGGGCGGCACGGCACGCGGCCACTCCGTGTCCGTCGCCCGCGCCCGCAGCCCCCTGGGCCCGTACGAGCCCGCGCCGCACAACCCGGTCCTGACCCACAGCGGCAGCCGCGAGCCCGTCCAGTGCACCGGGCACGCCGATCTGGTCCAGGCGGCCGACGGCAGCTGGTGGATGGTGCTCCTCGGCACCCGGCCGCGCGGCTTCTTCCCGGAGTACCACGTCCTGGGCCGCGAGACGTTCCTCGTCCCGGTCGAGTGGGCCGACGGCTGGCCCCGGGTCGGACCCGTGCGCGAGCGGCAGCCGACGCCCGCGGCCTGGCGGCCTGCGGGGGCGGCGGGGACGGCCGACCCGGCACGGGACGACTTCGAGGGCACGGCCCTCGCCCCGCACTGGATCTCCCCGCACGGCCGCCCCGAGGGCTCCTGGTCGCTGACCGAGCGGCCCGGCTGGCTGACCCTGACCGCGACCGGGGACAGCCTGGACCGCCCCGGCCACACCTTCGTCGGCCGGCGGCAGCAGCATCACGACTGCCGGGCCGCCGTACGGCTGGACCCGGGGGCCGGGCGGGCCGGGCTCGCGGTCCGGATGGACGAGGCCCACCACTACGCCATCGAGGTCGCCGGGGGAGCGGCCCGCGTGATCGCCCGGATCGGGCCGGTGCGTCAGTGCCTCGCCGAGCATCCGGTGCCGCCGGGCCCGGTCGTCCTCGCCGTGGACATCCGGACGAACGACGTCCGCCCGCCGACGGCCGTGCGGCCCGGCGACGACCCGATGACCCCCGGCGTACGGGCGGGCGGGCCCGACACGCTCGTCTTCTCGGTGGAGGTGCCGGGGGGTGGGCTGGTCGACGCGCCGGTCGGGCCTGTGGGCGGCAGTGCGGGTGAGGCGCCTGACGGGGATACGGGCGGTGTATCGAGTGCGGGGCAGGGCGGGGGACCGGGCGTGGGGGCGGACGGCGGACCGGGCGATACGCCAGGTGGGCGCCCTCGGGAGGGCGGCCCGGCCGGGGGACCCGACGAGGGGCCGCGCCAGGGTTCGGGCGGTGGGCCCGACGGGGAGCCGCACCGGAGTCCCGGTCAGGTCGTGCGGCTGGCGGAGCTGGACGGGCGGTATCTGTCCACCGAGGTGGCCGGCGGGTTCACCGGGCGGGTGATCGGCATGTACGTCACCGAGGGGCGGGCGGCGTTCGACTGGTTCGCCTACGAGGCGGGGACCTGACCGGTGCCGGCATGCGTCGGGGCCGGTCCGTGGGCCGGCCCCTTCGGTGCGGTGGCGCTCAGGCGGCCGTCATCACCCGGCTGGTGTCCGCAGGCCGGTGCGGGGCGATGATCTGGCCGTCCGGCAGCAGCTCACCGGTGTCCTCGAAGAGCACGACGCCGTTGCACAGCAGGCTCCATCCCTGCTCCGGGTGGTGCGCCACGAGACGGGCGGATTCCCGGTCGGCGGAGTCGGCTGTCGGGCACGGTGGCTGGTGCTGGCACATGGAAGGGATCTTTCGCTCTGTCGTGTTCATGGCCGCCCCCGTATGCGATGTGTCGGTCGAACCCAGTGTTGCCCTACGGGCGTCGATCCGCAGGGATTTCGCAGCACCGCTTCTCACAGGTTCATGACGCGTCACCCGCCCGGACGGTTCAGCCCGACCCCACTGTCCTTTTGGATGGTTCTCGGTGGCCGGAAGGGGCTAGTCGGGGGCTGGTTCGGGGCTAGTTCGGGCGGGGGGTGTGGCGAACGCCCATGCCCTGGTACGCGGTGGCGGCGCACGCGCGCACCCCGCCACACGGTCGCGTGGCGGGGTGCGGGCGACGGCCGTGATGGGTCCGTCAGGCGGGCGAGCCCAGCAAGGGCGGCGGCGTGGTGCGGAGGGTCAGCACCGGAAGCAGGTCGGCGACCCGGTGCGGGCGGTGCGCGGCGATCCCGGGCGGGGCCGGTGCCAGCGGGACCAGCAGATCGGTGGCCGCGGGCACGCCGGTGGTGCCGTCCGTGGCGCAGTCCCCGTGCAGCCACAGCGTGAGCATGTAGAGGCGCGGCACGGACAGCAGCCGCGGCTGGTACGCCTGGGTCAGCGTGGTCTCGGCCTGGTGCAGTGCCTGCTCTGTGGACCGGATGTACGGCCCTTCGAAGAAGTGCGAGAACGCCCAGCCGTCGGGCGTCAGCATGGTCTCCGCCGCGGCCACGGCGCGCTCGCCGGAGCGGATCAGGAAGCGCCAGCCGGCCAGCCGGGTGGCGGGGACGCCCTTGGCGCTGACGCTGTCCAGTACGTGTACCGGCAGCGGCAACTCGGGGGTGACGGGACCCTGGGCGCTGAGCAGCGAGGGGGTTCGCGCCTCGCGGACCGCGGTGGGGGAACCGAGTGCCGTGAGGACGGAGCGAAGTGCGGGCGCGGGAGCCGGGGGGACATGCAGCGGCATGGTGGGTCGCCTCTCATTCGACAGGCACGGTGCAGCGAGGGGGTGGGGGCGGACGGCGCTGTCAGCTCACGAGGTCAGAGAGGCGGGGGCCAGGGTCTGCTCACAGGTGTGTGGGTGAGGGCTGCCGTGGAGTGCCGACGACAGGCTCCGGCGACCGGGCGCCAACCTTCTCTGCCTTGTTCGCGGAGTTTATACGACAGATGTTCACTCGGTGTTTCGTCTAGCTGTTCCGGGGCACCTTGGCAAGAAGTCATTCAGCCGGTGAGGCCCCGCCGGAACGCGGGGAATCATCCCGATTCCGAGCCGACTGCGCGGTGCTGACCTCGGTAGCAGCCCGGGGCGCGGTCGGCTGTTTGTCGTCGGCGTTTTTCACGAGGGAACACGCGACGGGAATTGCCCGCTGCGTCATGCCCGCGGAATGTGCCGTCGATCAACGCCGACCGATGGGACCAGAGTAACCCTCCGGGGCGTCGGCCGGGCACGTTATGGATCGCTTTGGCGGGGCATCATCCCCCCTGACCCGGACACCGGCGGCCGGAGCGCCCGGCCCGCCCACCGAAGGAGGGACGCTTCGATGGGGGAGAAGGTCGTGGCAGGCGCGTTCGACCTGTCCGATCGGCAGCGGTATCGCGACAAGCTCCACAAGTGCCTCAGGGGCCTGGAGCGGCTCTTGGAGGAGAAGAGGTTCGACCGGCCCAAGAATCTGATGGGCCTGGAGATCGAGCTGAATCTCGCGGGCGCCGACGGCATGCCGAGAATGCTGAACGGTCAAGTACTCGAAAGGATCGCCAGCCGGGATTTCCAAACGGAACTGGCCATGTTCAATCTGGAGGTCAACGTCACTCCCCACCGGCTGGGTGGGCGGGTATTCGACCGGCTGGCCGAGGAACTGCGCACCTCGCTGGCGTATGCGCACCGGAAAGCCGGCGAGGTCGACGCGGGAATCGTGATGATCGGCATTCTGCCGACCCTGGAGCGCGACGATCTGGTCTCCTCGAACCTCTCCGACGTCGACCGCTACACGCTGCTGAACGATCAGATCGTGGCCGCGCGCGGAGAGGACTTCACGCTCGACATCGAGGGTGTGGAGCACCTGGTCTGCACCGCGCGGTCCATCACGCCGGAGGCCGCCTGCACCTCGGTGCAGCTGCATCTGCAGGTCACGCCGGACCGGTTCGCCGACGTGTGGAACGCCGCGCAGGCGGCGTCGGCCGCGCAGATAGCCGTAGGCGCCAACTCGCCCTTCCTGTTCGGCCGGGAGCTCTGGCGCGAGTCCCGGCCGCCGCTGTTCCAGCAGTCCACCGACACCCGCCCGCCCGAGCTGCAGGCGCAGGGGGTGCGGCCGCGGACCTGGTTCGGGGAGCGGTGGATCTCCTCGGCGTACGACCTGTTCGAGGAGAACCTGCGCTACTTCCCGGCGCTGCTGCCGATCTGCGACGACGAGGAGCCGCTGGACGTCCTGGACGCGGGCGGCGTACCTGCCCTGTCCGAGCTGGTCCTGCACAACGGCACGGTCTACCGCTGGAACCGGCCGGTGTACGACGTCGCCGACGGCATGCCGCATCTGCGGGTGGAGAACCGGGTGCTGCCGGCCGGGCCGACCGTGACCGACGTCGTGGCGAACGCGGCCTTCTACTACGGCCTGGTCCGGGCCCTGGCCGAGGAGGCCAAGCCGCTGTGGACCCGGCTGCCGTTCGAGACGGCCGCCGCCAACTTCGACGCGGCCTGCCGGTACGGCATCGACGCGCGGTTCGCGTGGCCGCGCGGACGCAACGGCGGGCTGGCCGAGGTCGACGCGGTGAGCATCGTCCGCGACGAACTGCTCCCGCTGGCCGAGGCGGGGCTGGACGCGTGGGGCGTCGAACCGGCGGACCGGGATCTGTACCTCGGGGTGATCGAGGAGCGGTGCCGCCGGCGGGTCAACGGGGCGTCCTGGCAGGTCGCCACGTTCCACCAGGCGCTGGAGGCGGGGCTGTCGCGGCCGGCCGCGCTGGCTGCGACGACCCGGCGGTACGCCGAACTCATGCGGGCGGGCGACCCGGTGCACCTGTGGCCGGTGGGGCTGCCGGAGCCGGTGCCCACGGGCGGCGGTGCCGCACGAGGGGGCCGGTGAACCGGAGGGCGCCTGGTTCGTAAGCTCTGTCTCGGATCCGCCACGGCCAGAGGGCGGGCCGTGAGGCATCGGGAGGCAGGGTGCAGGGCGAGGCGGGTGCGGTGGCGGGGGCCTCGTCGGCGGAGCGGCCGCGGCGGCGGGTGCTGCGGGACGAGACGGTACTGGTGCTGGCCCTGTCACTGGGTGCCAGCGGAGTCTCCGCGCTGATCAGCTTCATCGGCTCGGTGACGCGGCCGGGCGGCCTCAAGGACCAGGCCGCCACCCTCAACGCCTCGGCCGCGCCCGGCCGCCCGTGGCTCGACCTGGCCTGGCAGCTGTTCGGCATCACGACGGCGCTGGTGCCCGTCGCCCTCGTCGCGCACTTCCTGCTGCACGAGGGGCAGAGCCTGCGCACCCTCGGCTTCGACCGCACCCGGCCCTGGCCCGATCTCGGGCGCGGCGCGGCGATCGCCGCCGTGATCGGCAGTACGGGCATCGCCTTCTACCTCGCCGCGCGGGGCCTCGGTTTCAATCTGACCGTGGTGCCCGAGGCACTGCCGGACGTGTGGTGGAAGTACCCGGTGCTGATCCTCTCGGCGGTGCAGAACGCCGTACTGGAAGAGGTCATCGTCGTCGGCTACCTGCTGCGCCGGCTGACCCAGTTGGGATGGTCGCCCGGCAGCGCGCTGATGGGCAGCGCGCTGCTGCGCGGCTCCTACCACCTCTATCAGGGCATTGGCGGGTTCATCGGGAACCTGGTGATGGGCGTCGTCTTCGTCTGCCTGTACCGGCGCTGGGGGCGGGTGGGTCCCCTGGTGGTGGCGCACTCGCTGCTCGACATCGGGGCGTTCGTGGGCTACGCGCTGCTGGCGGGCAAGGTGGACTGGCTGCCGACCGCCTGAGCGGCGGCCGGCGGATCGCCTGAGCGACGGCTGCCAACCGCTGACGACGGTTGCCGACCGCCGCTCAGGCGGTCGGCCGTCTGAGCTGCGGCCGCCGGCCGTCTGAGCCACGGCGGCCGGTGCCGCTCGGTGTCGCTCAGGCGTGCAGGTCGCCCTCGATCACGGTGACCGCGTGGCCGCCGAGCAGGGTGCGGTCGCCGCGCAGTTCGACGTGGACCCGGCCGGAGCGCGGCGAGGCCTGCAGGCCGGTGAGGGCGGGGCGGCCGAGGCGCTCGGACCAGAACGGGGCCAGCGCGGTGTGGGCGCTGCCGGTCACCGGGTCCTCGTCGATGCCGAGGCCGGGGAAGAAGCAGCGGGAGACGAAGTCGTACCCGCGGGACGGATCCTCGGCGCGGGCGGTCGCGATGACGCCGCGGCGGGAGTACGCGGCGAGCGCCTTGTGGTCGGGCTCCAGGGCGAGCACCGTCTTCTCGTCGGCGAGTTCGAGCAGCAGGTCGCCCACGTGCGGCCCGGTGTCGAGGGCGGCGCGCGGCTCGGCGCCCAGGGCTTCGGCGACCCCGTCCGGGATCTCGGCGGGGCTGAGCGGGGCGGTCGGGAAGTCCAGGGTGATCGAGCCGTCCTCGCGGGGGGTGGCGATCAGGACGCCGCTGCGGGTGGCGAAGCGCACGGGACCTTCGTGGGCGCCGGTGGTGGCGAGCACATGGGCGGTGGCCAGGGTGGCGTGACCGCACAGGGCGACCTCGGCGACCGGGGTGAACCAGCGCAGTGCCCAGTCGGCCTCCCCGCCCTCGGGCAGGCGGTGCGCGAAGGCCGTCTCCGCGTGGTTGACCTCCATGGCCACGTTCTGCAGCCAGGCGTCGTCCGGGAAGGCGTCGAGGAGCAGCACTCCGGCCGGGTTGCCGGCGAAGGGGCGGTCGGTGAAGGCGTCGACGATTCGAATCCGCATGGTGTGACGCTAGGGGGTCGGCGGAGCCGCGGACCAAGGCCAATCCGGGAATGCTGGACCGATTTGCGCGGGACCGCTTCGGCGGACGGCTTGCCGCGCCGCCTCGGGAGGGGGCTTGTCGTACGCGGTCTTCCGATATATCGTTGAAGCATCGCGAACGATACGCGACAGATCAGAGAGTGATCATGAAAGATCGATGACTGAATGGAGTGATCGCCATGCGTAGCCACGGATTCGAGCGTGGACACGGTGGTCCCGGCCGTCACGGCCGGGGTGGTTTCGGAGGTTTCGGTGGATTCGGTGGCGGGCCCGAGGGGCGGCGCGCCGCCTTCGGTCCCTTCGGGCCGGGTGGCCCCGGTTTCGGCGGGCCGGGTTTCGGTGCGGGCCCCTGGGGTCCGCGAGGGCGCGGGGGACCGCGCGGCAGGGCGCGGCGAGGTGACGTACGGGCCTCGATCCTGGCGCTGCTGAAGGACCGGCCGATGCACGGCTACGAGATGATCCAGGAGATCGCCGAGCGCAGCGGCGGCGCGTGGAAGCCGAGCCCCGGCTCGGTCTACCCCACCCTCCAGCTGCTGGAGGACGAGGGTCTGATCTCCAGTGAGACCGAGGGCGGCAAGAAGCTGTTCTCGCTCACCGAGGCGGGCCGCGCGGCGGCCGAGGAGGGCCCCGACGCCCCCTGGGAAGAGGCCTCGCGCGGGGTCGACTGGGAGGCGCTGAACGACGTCCGCCAGGCCGGGATCGGTCTGATGGAGGCCTTCTCCCAGGTCTGGAAGACCGGCACGCCCGAGCAGCGCGAGAAGGCGCTGGGGGTCGTCAACGACGCCCGCAAGAAGCTGTATCTGATCCTCGCCGACGAGGACTGACCTCCCGGCGCACGGCAAGGCGGCGCGCGCCCCTGGAACAGATACGGCGTGATCTCATCCGTAGGGAGGAGATGCCGGCCGGTGATGTCCGCTCTGTGTGGGACGCACAAATGCATCCCGCCGAGGATGCCTCGATCTCCGGCGACTGATGGGGTGGGGGATGTGCGACCCCGTAATCTCCGGCAGCCCGGCCACGACCAGGGCACCCACCACGTGGACGACGATGCCGGGCTCGGCGCCGAGCTGGCCTCGGTGCTCACCGCTGCCCGCCGCCGGGCCGTGCGGGACGGGGACCGGCAGACCGACACCGCGCATCTGCTCCACTCGCTGCTGGAGTACGACCCCGAGGTGCGTGCCCTCCTCGACGGCGGACCGCAGCTCGCCCGGCTGCTCGGCTATCTGGTGCAGCGCAGCATCGGCTACGGCCTGCGCTGGCAGGGCAGTGTCGAGGACTCCGGCGCCGCGCCCGCGGTCCCCGGCCCGGCCGGCTGGTCGCCGGTCGCCGTGGCGGCGCTGGCGCACGCCTGCGGGCGGGCCGTGGGGCGCGGTGACGGCCGGCCGTGCGGGACCGATCTCCTCGCGGGGATCGTCGCCGATCCCGGGGCGCGGGCGGTCGAGGTGCTGGGGCGGGCCGGGGTGGACGTGGTGGGGCTGCGGGCGCGGCTCGACGACCGGCCGGTGGGTGACCGGCCGATGGATGACCGGCAGGTCGCCCACCGGGCGATGGATGACCGACCGGTGGGTGGGCCTGACGGCGCGCCCGCGTCCAGCGGTTGAGACAGGTGTCATCAAGGGTGACGCTCATGTCATCGCCTGCCATCATGTGCCGGTGCATACGTCTGAGAGCAGTCACGGCAGCCATGAGAAGGGCCTCGGGCTCGGTCTCGCGCTCGTCTCGGCCGTCGCGTTCGGCGGGTCCGGAGTCGCGGCCAAGCCGCTGATCGAGGCCGGACTCGATCCGCTGCACGTGGTGTGGCTCCGCGTGGCCGGCGGCGCCCTGGTGATGCTGCCGCTCGCCGTACGGCACCGGGCGCTGCTGCGCCGCAGGCCCGCGCTGCTCGCCGGATTCGGACTGCTCGCCGTGGCAGGCGTCCAGGCCTGCTACTTCGCCGCGATCTCCCGCATCCCGGTCGGGGTCGCACTGCTCGTGGAGTACCTGGCGCCGGCTCTCGTCCTCGGCTGGGTGCGGTTCGTGCAGCGGCGGCCGGTGACCCGGGCCGCCGCGCTCGGGGTGGTGCTCGCGGTCGGCGGGCTGGCCTGTGTCGTGGAGGTGTGGGCGGGGCTCGGCTTCGACGCGCTCGGCCTGCTGCTCGCGCTCGGTGCCGCCTGCTGCCAGGTCGGCTACTTCGTCCTGTCCGACCAGGGCAGCGACTCCGGAGAGGGCGCGCCCGACCCGCTCGGCGTCATCGCCTACGGCCTGCTCGTCGGCGCCGCCGTGCTGACCGTCGTGGCGCGGCCCTGGGGCATGGACTGGTCGGTGCTGAGCGGCACCGCGCGCATGGACGGTACCCCGGTCGCGGCCTGGGTGCTGCTCGGCTGGATCGTGCTCGTCGCCACGGTCGTCGCCTACGTCACCGGTGTGGTGGCCGTCCGGCGGCTGTCACCGCCGGTCGCGGGTGTCGTGGCCTGCCTCGAGGCGGTCGTCGCGACCGTGCTCGCCTGGGTCCTGCTCGGTGAGCACCTGTCCGCCCCGCAGCTGGCCGGCGGCGCGATGGTGCTGGCGGGCGCGTTCATCGCGCAGTCCTCGACGCCCGCGAAGAGCGGTCCGCAGCCGGTGGCGAGCGGCGGGCCGGAGGCGGAGCGGGAGCCGTCCGCGCGGAGAACTGTCTGACGCCGGGGCGTTCGCGCGGGGCTCCGACCGGCACCTGATCGTCCGCGCGGGGCTCCGACCGGCACCTGCTCGTCCGTACGGGGCTCCGGCTCGCGCCTGGCCGTGCGTGCGGGGCTTCGGCTCGCGCCTGGCCGTGCGTGCGGGGCTTTCGACCGGCACCTGATCGTCCGTGCGGGGCTTCGGCTCGCGCCTGACCGTCCGTGCGTCCGCCTGCGGCTGCCGTACTGTCCACCCTGCGGCTGCCGTACTGTCCACCCTGCGGCTGCCGTACTGTCCACCCTGCGGCTGCCGTACCGTCCACCCTGCGGCTTCCGTACTGCCCGCCGAGCGCGCCCCAGGCCGGTGAGTCGTCCCTGCCGGACCGCCTCCCACCCGGCGTTGATCCGAACCCAGTCGGGAGATCAAATCCGCTCGGTGCCCACCGCCCCCTCCAGCCGCGTCACAGCGCCGCGAGGTACTCCGGCAATGGCGTGCCCGGGGGCAGGGCGGGGTCGGCGACCGGGGTGTCGTAGCCCTTGCGGAGGGGGACGACGCCCGCCCAGTGCGGGAGGGTGAGGTCCTCGGGCTCGTCGTTCACTCCGCCGGTGCGCAGCTTGGCGGAGACCTCGTCGAGGTCGAGGCGGATGACGGCGGTGGCGGCGAGTTCCTTCCTGTTGGCGGGGCGGGAGTCGGCCGCCCGGCCCGGCACCACGTGGTTCACGAGGGCGTCCAGGGCCTCGCGCTTCTCCTCCGGGTCGGTCACGTCGTGGGCGATGCCGTGCACCACCACCGAGCGGTAGTTGATCGAGTGGTGGAACGCCGACCGGGCCAGGATGAGCGCGTCGACATGGGTGACCGTGAGGCAGACGGGGAGGCCCGGCTCGGCCTTGCCGGTCATGCGCAGCGGGCGCGAACCGGTGGAGCCGTGCACGTAGAGCCGCTCGCCGACGCGGCCGTAGAGCGTCGGGAGCACCACCGGGGCCCCGTCGCGGACGAAGCCGAGGTGGCAGACGTAGCCCTCGTCGAGTATCGCGTGCACCAACTCCCTGTCGTACGAGGCGCGGTCGGCGGAGCGCGTGGGGACGGTGCGGTCGGTGGGGGTGTAGGCGGCGGGCGGTGACGGCGTCTGCTGGGTCCCCTGCATTGGCGCTCTCCATTGGCACTAGTGCATAATCTGCTTTGTGCTAGGAGAATATCCGATCAGGGGGCGGCGTGCAGCGGAGATCTCCGCGAGCGTCGAGGAGGCGGTGGCGAGCGGTGACCTGGAGCCTGGTCAACTGCTGCCGCCCATGCGGGAGTTGGCGCAGCACCTCGGCGTGAACCCGAACACCGTCGCGGCCGCGTACCGCATCCTGCGCGAACGCGGGGTCATCGAGACCGACGGCCGTCGCGGCAGCCGGGTGCGGGCCACGCCGGCCACGACCGGACGGGAGTACATCCGGGTGGAGGTGCCGGAAGGCGTGCGCGACGTGGCCGCCGGCAACCCCGACCCGGCGCTGCTGCCCTCGCTGGCGGCGGCGTTCGCGGCGGCGGCCGCGCACAGCGACCGGCAGCCGGTGCTCTACGGCGAGGCGGCGGTGGAGCCGGAGCTGGAGCGGATCGCCCGCGCCGACCTCGACGCCGACGGCGTGCCGGGCGGCCCCGTCGCGGTCACCTCCGGCTCCCTCGACGCCATCGAGCGCGTCCTCGCCGCCCATCTGAAGCCGGGCGACACGGTCGCCGTCGAGGACCCCGGCTGGGGCAGCCTGCTCGACCTCGTCCCGGCGCTCGGGCTGCGCACGCTCCCCGTCGGGGTGGACGACGACGGGCCGCTGCCCGACGGCGTCCGCGCCGCCCTCGCCGCGGGCGCCCGCGCCCTGATCGTGACCGACCGGGCCCAGAACCCCACGGGTGCCGCGGTGTCCGCCACCCGCGCGCGTGCCCTGCGGTCCGTGCTCCGGCAGCACCCGGAGACCCTGCTGATCGAGGACGACCACGGGTACCGGATCGTCGACCTCCCCCTGCACCCCCTGGCCGGCACCACCCGCCACTGGGCCATGGTGCGCTCGGTCGCCAAGGCCTACGGCCCCGACCTGCGGCTCGCCGTGCTCACCGGGGACCCGGTCACCGTCGACCGGGTGCGCGGCCGGCAGCGGCTCGGGCCCGGCTGGGTCAGCCGGATCACCCAGCGGGCGGTGGTGCGGCTGTGGACCGACGGCGCGGTGGACGCGCGCGCGGTGGCGGCGGCGTACGGGCGGCGCCGGGACGCCCTCGTCGACGCCCTCGCGGACCGCGGCATCGCCGCGCACGGGCGCAGCGGCATGAACGTGTGGATCCCGGTCCCCGACGAGACCGGTGCCGTCGCCCGCCTCCTGCACGCGGGCTGGGCGGTCGCCCCCGGCGCCCGCTTCCGGATCGGCGCGCCGCCCGGCATCCGGATCACCGTCTCCGGGCTCACCGAGACCGAGACGGGCGCGCTGGCCGAGGCCGTCGCGGCGGCGGTGGCGGTGGCGCCGGGAGCCGTACGCGGCTACGCGTGAGCCCGCGCGGCGCCACCGCCACCACCGGCGCGGCATCGGCATCGGCAGTGGCAGCGGCAGTGGCAGCGACCGGTTCCGGGACCGCCGCCACCGCCACGACTACGACCGCTCCCCGCGCCGCACCTGGGTCAGCGCCGCGCCCGCCAGCACGATCACCGCGCCCACCGGCGTCGACCACGTCAGCGACTCACCGAGCAGTAGCACACCGGCCGCCGTGGCGATGACGGGGATGAAGTAGGTGACCATCTGGGCGGTGGTCGGACCGACCTCGGCGACCAGCCCGTACTGGAGCAGGACGGCGAAGCCGGTGCCGAGGGCGCCCAGCGCGGCGACGGCCAGCAGCGGAACGACGGGGAACGTGGCCGGCAGTGTGGTGAACAGCGGCGTGACGACGGCCAGTTGGACGGTCGCGAGCAGCAGCTGGGCGCCGGTCAGCGACAGGTGCGAGTGGGAGGAACCGGCGAGCGTACGGCGGACGTAGATCCAGCCGACCGGATAGCTGAGCGAGGCCAGCAGGGCCATCGCCGTGCCGCCGGCGTCGAGACCGGCGAAACCCTGCCAGGCGCCGAGCACGGTGAGGACGCCCAGGAAGCCGAGACCGAGCCCGGCGACCCGCACCCGGGACGGGCGGTCCTCGGAGAGCGCGACCAGCGAGAGGGCCATGCCCCACAGCGGTGAGGTGGCGTTGCAGATGCCGGCGAGCGTGGACGGGATGGTCAGCTCGGCGTAGGCGAAGAGCGAGAACGGCAGCGCGTTCAGCAGGAAGGCGGCCACCGTGAGGTGGGCCCAGGTGCGGGCGCCCCGCGGCAGCCGCTCCCGCCTCACGGCCATCGCCGCCGCCAGCACCGCCGTACCGAACACCAGCCGCCCGAGCGTGACCTGGAACGGCGCGTAGCTCTCGGTGCCCACCTTGATGAGCAGGAAGCTGAAGCCCCAGATCAGTGACAGCACGGCGAAGCGGACCCGCCAGTCGACGGTGCGGCGAGGGCGGGGGAGGGCGGCGGACGGGGTGCGGGTGGCGGAGGCGGCGGTGGTCATGCAGCCCACCTTGCCGGTGTGGATCTCGTAGCACAATCGAGAATTCGCACGCGATATCTCGTAGCGCTGCTTAAGCGTCGGGTCGTACGATCGCGGGATGCTGAACCTGGACCGACTGCGCACCCTGGACGCGCTCGCCCGCCACGGATCGGTGAGCGGCGCCGCCGAGGGACTGCACATCACGACCTCGGCCGTCTCCCAGCAACTGGCCAAACTGGAGCGGGAGGTGGGGCAGCGGCTGCTCGTCCGGCACGGCCGCGGCGTCCGGCTCACCGACGCGGGCCGGCTGCTCGCCGAGCACGCCGCGCGGATCCTGTCCCAGGTGGCCATCGCCCAGTCCGACCTGGAGGCCCAGCGCGGCCAGGTGGCCGGCGAACTGCGGCTGTCGGCGTTCCCGACCGCCGCGCGCGGCCTGTTCCCCACCGCCCTCGCCGCGCTGCGCGCCGAGCACCCGGCGCTGCGGCTGCGCTCGTGCGAACTGGAACCCGAGCGCGGCATCCGCGGGGTGGTCCGCGGCGACCTCGACCTCGCGGTCGTCCTCGACTGGTACAACAAGCCGATGCCGCTGCCCGACGGCCTGGTCAAGGCGTCGATCCTGGACGATCCCGCCGACGTGGCCATGCCGGTCGGCCATCGGCTCGCCGGGCGGGACGAGGTGGACCTCGCGGAGTTCGCCGAGGACGAGTGGATCACCTGGGGCGAGGGGGAGTTCTGCCACGAGTGGCTGATGTTCACCCTGCGCTCCAAGGGCATCGAGCCGATCCTCGGCCATCGCGCCGCCGAGACGCACACCCAGCTGGGACTGGTCGCCGCCGGGCTCGGGGTGTGCGTGGTGCCGCTGCTGGGCCGCCACCCGCTGCCGCCCGGGGTCGTCGCCCTGCCGCTGAGGCAGCGGGTGCGGCGCCATGTCTACGTCGTCTGGCGCGCCGACGCCGACCGCCGGCCGTCGATCCGGGCGGCGGTACGGGCGCTGCGGGCGGCGGGGGAGCGGGTCGGCACGGAGGCGGCGGCGCCCGCGGCGCCCGGGGTCACGTCAGCTTGATCTCCTCGCCCTCCACGGTGATCCCGGCCGGCGGCAGGGGCTTGGTCGCCGGACCCTTCTTGACGCTGCCGTCGGTGGCCGAGAAGTGGCTGTCGTGACAGGGGCAGATGATCAGTCCGTCCCGGATGTCCTTCACCGCGCACCCCTGATGGGTGCACTTCGAGGAGAAGGCCTTGAAGTCGCCCGCCGTCGGCTGGGTGACCACCACGCCCGCGTCGGCGAACACCTTGCCGCCGCCCTCGGGGATCTCGGAGGTCGCGCCGAGCACGGTGCCGGACGAGGCCTCCCCGCCGTCCCCGTCCCCGTTCCCGTCGCCGTCGCCCGACCCGCACGCGGCCAGCGCGGCGGTGAGACCCGCCGCTCCGGCCGCCGCCATGACGGTACGACGGGCCGGGCCCGACCCGGGGTGAAGCGATTCCGTGGCCATCCTGAGGTTTCCTTCCGCTGACTGCGCGTACCGTCGGTCTGTTCATGCCGTCGGTCTGTTCATGCCGTCGGTCTGTTCGTGCTGGGGTGTGCTCGTGCTGTGGTGTGCCGTGTGATGTCCAGCAGTACGGCCGCCGCGCGGCTCCGGTTCAGCCGCCGCGCGGTTCTTCACCCGATAGGGGCGCCGCCCGCCCCGGTCCGCAGCGAACCGCCCCGGTCGGGTGCCGCCCGACGCCCCAGTAACCTGGGGCGATGCTCAAGGAAGTCATCGCGACCCGTTACATCACGCCGCTGCGTGAGGGCGGCTCGCTGCCGGGACTCGTCGAGGCCGACGACTTCGGGACGTACGTCCTCAAGTTCACCGGAGCGGGGCAGGGACGCAAGACCCTGGTCGCGGAAGTGGTCTGCGGGGAACTCGCCCGCCGCCTCGGCCTGCGCACCCCCCGGCTGGTGACCGTCGACCTCGATCCCGACCTCGGGCTCGGCGAGCCCGACCAGCAGGTGCAGGAGCTGCTGAAGTCCAGCGGCGGCACCAACCTCGGCATGGACTTCCTCTCCGGCGCGCTCGGCTTCGACCCGCTCGCCTTCCCGGTCGGCCCCGAGGAAGCCGGGCGGATCGTCTGGTTCGACGCGCTGGTGAACAACGTCGACCGCTCCTGGCGCAACCCCAACCTGCTGATGTGGCGGGGCGAGCTGTGGCTCATCGACCACGGCGCCACCATGATCTGGCACCACAACTGGCCGTCCGCGCAGACCTCCGCCGCCCGCCCGTACGACGCCTCCGACCACGCCCTGCGGACCTTCGCGCCGGACGTCCGGGCCGCCGCCGCGGACCTCGCGCCGCGCGTCACCGAGGAACTGCTCGCCGAGGTCACGGCCCAGATCCCGGACGCCTGGCTGGCGGACGAGCCCGGCTTCGGCTCGCCGGACGACCTGAGAATGGCGTACGCGAGGCCGCTGCTCGAGCGCGCCGCCGTCGTCCACGACCGCGTCACCGGAATCGAGGGAACCACGTGACCGAGCGCCACATCATCCGGGCCGGCCGGCGCGACGACCGGGACGTCTTCGAGTACGCGCTGCTGCGGGTCGTCCCGCGCGTCGAGCGCGGCGAGTGCATCAACGCGGGCGTGCTCGTCTACTGCCGCGCCAAGGGCTACGTCGGCGCCCGCACCCACCTCGACGAGGCGCGGCTGCTGGCCCTCGACCCGCGGGCCGACGTGGCCGGGGTGCGGGCCGCGCTGCGCGCCGTCGAGAGCGTGTGCGGCGGCGGCGAGGCGGCGGGCCAGGCCGCGGGCGACGACGCGGGGCGCCGCTTCCGCTGGCTGATCGCCCCCCGTTCGACGATCGTCCAGCCCGGACCGGTGCACACGGGGCTCACCACGGATCCGGCCGCGGAGACGGAGCGGTTGCTGGAGCTGCTGGTGCGGTGAGGGGCCCGCGGGGCCTCGCCGAGGGCGCCTGCGGAGGGGCGGGCGGCCGCTGAAGGCCCCGGCTCCGTCAGTTCCTGCGGCGCCGGACCACGTAGGCGGTGGTGAGCGCGGCGCCCGCGACGAAGGCCGCGCCGACGGCCAGGTCCCAGGTGCCCGGACCGGTCTGCGACGCACCGCCCAGCCCGCCCCGCACGCCGCGCGGCGTCTGCGTGGCGGTGGCCACCGGGGCGGCCGGCGTGGTCACGGGAACCGGGGCGAGGGTGGTCGCCGTGACGGCGGGGGTCGCGGTCCGCCGGGGCGCGAAGGTGGAGGAGGTGAGGCCACCGCCGCGGCGCGGCAGCACCTCGCAGGCGACGCCGTCGTCGGCGCCCTGGTCCTCGTCCAGACCGTGCGGGTCGCGGGGGTCGGAGTCGTAGACGCTCTGCGCGTCCTCCTGATAGGCGAAGTGACGGCAGTCGAGGTCGTCCTGGGCGTGGGCGGGGCCTGCCAGCGGCATGGTCGCGGCGATCGCGAGGACTATGCCGGCGGCGCCGGTGTGACGGCGCATGGAGCGCCTCCTTTCCGGGCACGGATGGCTCGGCCTCCGACGCTAGGTGCCGTGCTGCCGGCGGGCGCGCGGCAGTAGGCCGAACGGATGTCCCCGGGTTGGACCGCCGGGTGATGGATCACACGCGCCCGTGGGGCGTTGACACCGCGTGCCAGGGCTTCTAGCGTCACGTCTGCTGAAGGTACTAAGCGGTCGCTCACTGGATGGGCGTACCGCGGGAGCCGCATCCCTAGGGCGAGGAGAAGCAGCAATGTCCACCACTGAGCAGCGGGTCGCGGTCGTCACCGGCGCCGCGCGCGGCATCGGCGCCGCCACCGCCGTACGACTGGCCGCCGAGGGCCGCGCGGTCGCCGTGATCGACCTCGACGAGGCCGCCTGCAAGGACACCGTGGAGAAGATCACCGCGGCGGGCGGCAAGGCGATCGCGGTCGGCTGTGACGTCTCGGACGAGGCGCAGGTCGAGGCGGCCGTCGCGCGGATCGCCGACGAGCTGGGCGCGCCGACGATCCTCGTCAACAACGCCGGTGTGCTCCGCGACAACCTGCTGTTCAAGATGAGCGTCTCCGACTGGGACACCGTCATGAACGTGCACCTCAAGGGCTCGTTCCTGATGACCCGGGCCGTCCAGAAGCACATGGTCGACGCCGGCTTCGGACGGATCGTCAACCTCTCCTCGTCCTCCGCGCTCGGCAACCGCGGCCAGGCCAACTACTCCGCCGCCAAGGCCGGTCTCCAGGGCTTCACCAAGACCCTCGCCAAGGAGCTGGGCAAGTTCGGCATCACCGCCAACGCCGTCGCCCCCGGCTTCATCGCCACCGACATGACCGCCGCCACCGCCGAGCGGGTCGGCATGGGCTTCGAGGACTTCAAGGCCGCCGCCGCCTCGATGATCCCCGTGCAGCGCGTCGGTGAGCCGGACGACATCGCCAACGCCGTCGCCTTCTTCACCGGCGAGGCGGCCGGCTTCGTCTCCGGCCAGGTGCTGTACGTCGCCGGCGGACCGCTCGACTAGGGAACACGAACCATGACTGAACTCTCGGGCAAGGTCGCGCTCATCACGGGCGCCAGCCGGGGCATCGGCTACGGCATCGCGGAAGCGCTGGTCGCCCGCGGCGACCGGGTCTGCATCACCGGACGGGGCGAGGACGCCCTGAAGGAGGCCGTCGAGAAGCTCGGCGCCGACCGGGTGATCGGCGTGGCCGGCAAGGCCCACGACGAGGCCCACCAGGCGCGCGCCGTCGAGCGCACCATGGAGGCCTTCGGCCGGGTCGACTACCTGGTCAACAACGCCGGGACCAACCCGGTGTTCGGCCCGATCGCCGACCTCGACCTCGATGTCGCCCGCAAGGTCTTCGAGACCAACGTGGTCTCGGCGCTCGGCTTCGCCCAGCGCACCTGGCACGCCTGGCAGAAGGACAACGGCGGCGCGATCGTCAACATCGCCTCCGTCGCGGGCCTCGCGCCCTCGCCCTTCATCGGCGCCTACGGCATCAGCAAGGCCGCGATGATCAACCTGACGGTGCAGCTGGCGCACGAGTTCGCGCCCGGCGTCCGGGTCAACGCGATCGCCCCGGCCGTGGTCAAGACCAAGTTCGCCCAGGCCCTGTACGAGGGCCGCGAGGAGGAGGCGGCCGCGGTCTACCCGCTGAAGCGGCTCGGCGTGCCGTCCGACATCGGCGGCGCCGCCGCGTTCCTCACCTCCGAGCAGGCGGACTGGATCACCGGCCAGACCCTGGTCGTGGACGGCGGCGTCTTCCTGAACTCGGGTGTCGCCTGATCCGTCCGGCTGTCCGGCTGTCCGACCGCCGCGGTGGGCCGACCCCCGCGGCGGCCCGGCGTCCGGGGGCCTGACGCACGGGCGCCGCCTTCCGCGTCGATACGGTTTCGTGCCCCGCGCGTGACGCGATCGATGTTGACGAAACGGCGCCCGTGTCGCCGTATCGGCACGGTCCTGGCCCTGACAACGTCGTCATGCAAAAGGTGATCGACTACCTTTCGCACGGACGGTCCACACGGCGTGTTGCTGCGGTAGTGTCTGCCGACATTTGGTATGGCAGATCGAGGAGCGTGCGCGTGTTCAACCGGAACCGATGCCTGCGGCAAGTGGCGGCGATCGCTTCCATATCCCTGGTGACCGGCTGCGGCCTGTTCTCCGACAGCGGGGAGGCCGACGAGAGCCCGATCGTCGTGGGGACCACCAGCGCGCCCACCACCCTGGATCCCGCCGCGTCCTGGGACGGCTCCTGGGAGCTGTTCCGGAACGTCTACCAGACGCTGCTCAGCTACCCCAACGGCTCGACCACGCCCCAGCCCGACGCCGCCGAGAGCTGCGAGTTCACCGACACCGCGAACCGGGTCTACCGGTGCGAGCTGCGCGAGGGGCTGAAGTTCTCCGACGGCAGCGCGCTCGACGCCAAGGCCGTCAAGCACTCGATCGACCGGATCCTCAACATCAAGGCGCCGTCCGGGCCCGCGGGGCTGCTGGGCAGCCTGAACCGGGTGCAGGCGCGCGGCGAGCGCGAGGTCGTCTTCCACCTGAGGACCTCCGACGCCACCTTCCCGTTCGTCCTCGCCACCCCGGCGATGTCCATCGTCCCGCCGGGCAGCTACCCGGCCGACGCGCTGCGCGAGGGCGACGACATCGTCGGCTCCGGGCCGTACAAGCTCCAGTCGTACCAGGAGAACGACCACGCGGAGCTCGTCACCAACGATCACTACGAGGGGTACGCCGAGCGCCGCAACGACGCGGTGACCATCCGGTACTTCCAGGACTCGAGCGCCATGGTGAAGGCCCTCAAGGCGCAGGAGATCGACCTGACCTACCGCGGTCTCGCCGCCGACGACATCGTCGACCTGCAGAGCAAGGACCCCGACGAGCCGCTGCAGCTGGTCGAGGGCGCCGGCATCGACATCAGCTACCTGGTGTTCAACCCCGGCGACCGGTGGGCCGGCAAGACCGCCGTGCGCAGGGCCGTCGCGCAGATCGTGGACCGGGCGACCATCGCCCACAAGATCTACAAGAACACCGTGGAGCCGCTGTACTCCATGGTCCCCAACGGCATCACCGGCCACTCCACCGGCTACTTCGACGACTACGGCGACCCCGACGCCGACAAGGCCCGCGCGATCCTCACCGAGGCGGGCATCACCGAGCCGGTCCCGCTCACGTTCTGGTACACCACCGACCGCTACGGCTCCGAGACCGCGGTGCTCTTCCAGGAGCTGAAGCGCCAGCTGGAGGCGTCCGGCCTGTTCGAGATCACCCTGAAGAGCCGGCCCTGGAAGACGTACGTCGAGGGCTACCAGAAGGGCGAGTACCCGGTGTTCGGGCGCGGCTGGTTCCCCGACTTCCCCGACGCCGACAACTACATCGCGCCGTTCGTCGGGAAGGAGAACGCCCTCGGTACGCCCTACCCGGCGCCCGAGATCACCGGTGACCTGCTGCCCCGCTCCCGCCGGGAGACCGACCGCGGGCAGGTGGAGCGGGAGTTCGAGGCGGCCCAGCAGATCCTCGTCGACGACGCGCGGCTGCTGCCGCTGTGGCAGGGCAAGCAGTACATCGCGGCCAGCGAGGAGATCTCCGGCGGCGAGCGGGCGCTCGACCCGTCGACGATCATGCTGATGTGGGAGCTGGACCGGAAGACCAGCTGGTGACGGCTCCCGCGCGGGGCGTTGTCAGTGGTCGCCTGTAGGTTCTGAGACCTACAGACCGGCAAGCGACCGCAGACCGTAAGGAAGTTGACGTGACCGACATCGCCATGCTGCCCGAGTCCTGGCGCGGGGTCCTGGGCGACGAACTCCAGAAGCCCTATTTCAAGGAGCTGACGGAGTTCGTCGAGGAGGAGCGGGCGAAGGGTCCCGTCTACCCGCCGCGGGAGGAGGTCTTCGCCGCGCTCGACGCCACGCCGTTCGAGCGGGTGAAGGTGCTCATCCTCGGCCAGGACCCGTACCACGGCGAGGGCCAGGGACACGGTCTGTGCTTCTCCGTCCGCCCCGGCGTGAAGACCCCGCCGTCGCTGCGGAACATCTACAAGGAGATGCAGGAGGAGCTGGGCCTGCCCGTCCCGGACAACGGCTACCTCATGCCGTGGGCCCGGCAGGGCGTGCTGCTGCTGAACGCGGTCCTCACGGTCCGCGCGGGCGAGGCCAACTCGCACAAGGGCAAGGGCTGGGAGAAGTTCACGGACGCGGTGATCCGCGCGGTGGCCGAGCGCCCGGACCCGGCGGTCTTCGTGCTGTGGGGGAACTACGCCCAGAAGAAGCTGCCCCTGATCGACGAGACCCGGCACGTGGTGGTCAAGGGCGCCCACCCCTCCCCGCTGTCCGCGAAGAAGTTCTTCGGCTCGCGCCCCTTCACCCAGATCAACGAGGCCGTCGCCCGCCAGGGCCACGAGCCGATCGACTGGCGCATCCCGAACCTGGGCGCCTGACAGGGCCCGCCCGAGGGGCCGGCTCCGCTCCGCGCTCGCGGACGGGCCGGCCCTTCGGCGTTGCGGGTGGGCGGTCCTTCGCGGTCGGGGACGGGCCGGCCCTTCGGCGTTGCGGGTGGGCGGTCCTTCGCGGTCGGGGACGGGCCGGCCCTTCGGCGTCGCGGTGGGCCAGCCCTTCGGCGTCGCGGCGGGCCGGCCTTGCGTCGTCGTGGGGGCGGAGCCCGCGGGTGTCCGGCCGTCGCGACGACGCGCGTGCGGTCCGTCCCGCCGTACCGGAGCCGCCTGGTCCGGATTGTCGGTGGGGGCGGTTAGCGTCGGGAGGGACGGGATCGACGGTGAGCGGGCGGAGGGGTGTGGTGATGGAGCGGCAGGAGCAGGCGGTGCCGGACGCGGTGATGGGCCGGATCGGACAGGTCGTGATGCTGCATCACGCGGGGGACCGGGAAGAGGCGCGGCTGAGATTCCTCCAGCTCTGGGCGGAGATCGGGGAGGACGGGGATCCGCTGCACCGCTGCACGCTGGCGCACTACCTGGCCGACACCCAGGACGACCCCTCGGACGAGCTGGCCTGGGACCTGCGCGCCCTGACGGCCGCGGAGGAGCTGAGCGACGACCGCCTCGCCGCCCACCACGGCACGCTCGCCGTGCGGGCCCTCTACCCCTCCCTCCACCTCAACCTGGCCGCCGACTACGTCAAGCTCGGCCGCCACGACGCCGCCCGCACCCACCTGCGCCGCGCCCGCGGTGCGGCCGACGCCCTCGCCGACGACAGCTACGGCGACGGGGTGCGGGCGGCGATCGGCCGGCTGGAGCTGACCCTGGCCGACGCCGGCCCGCAGAGCGACCCTCCGGGCGGCGGACCGTGGGGGCCGCCGCCGCAGCACCGGCCCTGAGCGCGGGCGGCGCGCGGGCGGCCGGGGCGGGGGCCCTCCCGGTTCAGCGGCCGTACGTGTCGTCGCAGATCCTCGACTCGGGGCTGCCCGGCTGCCAGCCGCCGTACGTGCGGCCGAGGGCGCAGACGTGCGCCGGACCCTGCGGGGTGTGCTTGCCGACGTCCGGGCGTCCGGACCGCGGGAGGTCCGGGACGGCCGGGACGTTCGTCCGGGGCGGCTTCGCGGCGCGGGGTTCCCGTTGCTGCGGGTGTCGCGGGTGCGCAGGCCGCTGCCGTTCGGGCCGGGGCCCGGTCCGGGGCGCGGCGGTCGGCGCGGTGGGCGCGGAGGCGGTCGCGGGTGCCGTGGGGGAGTGCGGCCCGGGGGCGGAGGGGGTCCGGCGCGGGGACGGCCCGACGAGTTCCAGGGCTTCCCGGGCCGGCGCCTGCACGATCTGCGGTGCGGCCCGCCCGCTCGGTTCCGCCGCCGGTGGTGGGGATGGCGCGGCCGACGGTCCGGGCGCCGGCGGCCGGGGGACCGTCGTACAGCCGGAGAGGGCCGACACGGCGACGGTGACCAGGAGGGTTGCGGTGGTCGTCGTTCGATGCACCGGGCCACCATGGCGGGTCCGGCGTGTCCGCGACACGAGGGGTGGGCGGACGTTACGCCGTACGGGTGATCTCCGTCCCCGTGCGGAGGGTTCCCGAGGCGCGGGGGTGACGTCCGGGCCGGCCTCCGGTCAGGTGCCCAGCATCGCGCCCAGCAGTTCCCGCAGCCCCGCCCGCACCTCGTCCAGGGAGGGGACCCGGTCGTTGAACGAGCCCGCCGCGCAGGAGAACATCAGCCCGTCCGCCCAGGCGACCAGGGACAGGACGTGCCGCTCGGGGGAGGTGGACCCCATCGCCGTGACGAGCGCCGAGAGCTGGTCGCGGAACCGGGCGCCCGTCGCGTCGTAGAAGGCGCGCAGTTCGGGGCGGCGGGTGGCCTCCAGGGCGAGTTCGTAGCGGGCGATCAGCAGGTCGCGGTGGTCGGTCAGGGAGCGGTGCACCGCGAGGGACAGCCCGTCCACGACGGAGTCGAGTCCGCCTCGCGGGTCCGGCATCTCGTTCAGGGCGAGGATCCGCGCCTCCCGGTCCGCGTGCCGGCGCACCGCCAGCTCCAGCAGCGCCTGCCGGGTGCGCGCCACGTTCGACGTCGAGCCCTGCGGCAGCCCGGCCGCCTCATCGACCGCCCGGTGGGTCAGCCCGCGCATCCCGCGCTCGGCGAGCAGGGCGAGGGCGGTGTCGGCGACGAGGTCGGCACGTGTCCGGGCGTCCCGGGCGGTGTGTACGGACATGGCGATCAATCTACCGCCCGGCCACCTCGCCTCACTACGGCCGTAGTACAGTCTGACCGAGCCAGGCACTACACGTGTAGTCCGAAGGAGGAGCCATGGCACAGCCCGCACGCGCCGTCGTCATCGGCGGCGGCATCGGTGGCCTCACCGCGGCCGTCGCCCTGCACCGCGGCGGCCACGCCGTCACCGTCCTGGAACGGGCCCGCTCGCTGGAGCCCGTCGGCGCCGCCATCTCGCTGGCCCCCAACGCCCTGCGCGTACTGGACGTCATCGGCCTCGGCGACACCATCCGCGACCTGTCCGCCTGGCAGGGCGACGGCGGCCTGCGCACCCCGTCCGGCCGCTGGCTCTCCCGCTCCAGTGCCGCCGCGGCCGAACGGCGCTTCGGCGGCCCCCTGGTGCTCCTGCACCGCGCCACCCTCATCGACCATCTCGCCGCGCTGCTCCCCGAGGGCGTGATCCGCACCGCCTGCCCGGCCGGGCTCGCCGACCCCGGCGACGCCCACCGCCCCGCCCGCGTGACCACCCCCGACGGCGAGCTGGAGGCCGACCTGGTGGTGGCCGCCGACGGTATCCGCTCCGCCGTACGCCGCGCCCTCTTCCCCGAGCACCCCGGCCCCGCCTACTCCGGCTTCACCACCTGGCGCGTCGTCATCCCGGTGCCCGGCGTGCGGTTCGCGTCCCACGAGACCTGGGGCCGCGGCCGCATCTGGGGCACGCATCCCCTCAAGGACGGCCGGGTGTACGCGTACGCCGCCGCCGTCACCCCCGCCGGCGGACGCGCCGCCGACGAGCGGGCCGAACTCGTGCGCCGCTACGGCGACTGGCACGACCCGATCCCCGCCGTCCTCGCCGCCGCCCGCCCCGAGGACGTCCTGCGCCACGACGTGTACCACCTCGCCGAGCCGCTGCCCGCCTACCACCGCGGCCGGGTCGCCCTCCTCGGCGACGCCGCCCACGCCATGCCGCCCACCCTCGGCCAGGGCGGCAACCAGGCCGTCGAGGACGCCGTCGTCCTCGCCCACCACGCCCGGGACCTGCCCGCCTACACCGCCGCCCGCCTGCCCCGTACGACGGCGATCGCCCGCCAGGCCGTCAGGATCGCCCGGCTCAACATGACCGGCAGCCGCGCGCTCGCGGCCGTACGGAACACCGCGCTCACCACCCTCTCCTTGGCCGCCCCCGCGCTCGTCCTGCGCGGCTTCGACGGGATCGCCGACTGGCGGCCTCCGCAGCCCCCGTATGCTTCCACCGGAACCAACGGGGCGGACGCGGGCACCGCGGCAGGGGAGCAGACGTGAAGGTCGGTTGCATCGGGCTCGGAGACATCGCGCAAAAGGCGTACCTGCCGGTGCTCGGGTTCCTGCCCGGGGTGGAACTGCACCTCCAGACCCGTACCCCCGCCACCCTCGACCGGGTCGCCGACAGCCTGCACCTGCCCGCCCGGCAGCGCCACGCCGACCTCGACGCGCTCCTCGCCCAGGGCCTCGACGCGGCCTTCGTGCACGCGCCCACCGCCGTCCACCCGGAGATCGTCACCCGGCTGCTGGAGGCGGGTGTACCGACGTACGTCGACAAGCCGCTCGCCTACGAACTGGCCGACTCCGAACGGCTCGTCGCCCTCGCCGAGGAGCGCGGGGTGAGCCTCGCCGTCGGCTTCAACCGCCGGCACGCGCCCGCCTACGCGCAGTGCGCGGACCATCCGCGCGAGCTGATCCTCATGCAGAAGAACCGCGTCGGGCTGCCGGAAGAGCCGCGGTCGATGATCCTCGACGACTTCATCCACGTCGTGGACACCCTGCGATTCCTGGTGCCGGGGCCGGTCGACGACGTCACCGTGCGGTTCAGGGCCGAAGCCGGACTGCTCCACCACGTGGTGCTCCAGCTCGCCGGGGACGGCTTCACCGCGCTCGGCGTGATGAACCGGCTCAGCGGCTCCAACGAGGAGATCCTCGAGGTGTCCGGACAGGACACCAAGCGGCAGGTGACCAACCTCGCCGAGGTGATCGACCACAAGGGGCAGCCGACCGTGCGGCGGCGCGGCGACTGGGTGCCGGTCGCCCGGCAGCGCGGCATCGAGCAGGCCGTCCTCGCTTTCCTCGACGCCGTCCGCGCGGGCAAGGTGCTCAGCGCCCGGGACGCGCTGGCGACGCACGAACTGTGCGAGCGGGTGGTACGCGCGGTGCAGGAGCGCTCCGGCCCGGCCGCCTGACCGCTCCCTCGGCGACCGCCCACCCCGCGAGCACCAGCAGCGCCCCGTACACCGGCCAGGCGCCGAAGCGGGCGTACGGCGTCGTCCCGGCGGCCAGCGGCACCGCGTAGACCTCGGCGGTGCTCTCGTCCGTGCCCAGCCAGGAGCCGATCCGCTGCCCCTCGGGGCCGTGCACCGCGGAGATCCCGGTCAGCGTCGCGTGCACCACCGGGCGGCCGGTCTCCGCGGCGCGCAGCGCGGCCAGCGAGGCGTGCTGCGCGGGCGCCCAGCTCTGCTGGAACGTCGAGGTCGCCGACTGGGCGATCAGCACGTCCGCCCCGGAGCGGGCGAGGCTGCGGCTCATGTCGGGGAACGCCGACTCGAAGCACACCATCGGCCCCACCCGCAGACCGCCGCCGACGTCCATCACCACCTGCCGGGTGCCGCGCCGCCGGTCCTCGCCGGCCGCCTCGCCGACGGACGTGGCCCAGCCGAGCAGCGACCGCGCGGGGATGTACTCACCGAACGGCACCAGCCGCATCTTGTCGTACCGGTCGCCGGTCACCCCGCCGGGGCCGACCAGGACCGAACTCTTGTAGATACCGGGCCGGTCCGAGCGCCTCGCGTCCACGTTGACCAGCACCGGCGTGTCCGTCAGACGGGACAGGTCCGCCAGCCGCCGCGCCAGGTCGCGCCGGGTCGTCAGATCGAAGCCGACGCTGCTCTCGCCCCACACGATCAGATCCAGGTCCTGACCGGCCAGCTGCCGGGTCAGCCGCTCCTGCCGGTCGAACCGCTTGCCGGGGCCGTCGATCACCCCCGGCTGCACGACCGCGATCCGCACCTCGCCGCGCACCTCCGGGCGCGGCGCCCACGACCAGGCCGTCGCCGTGACCGCCGCCGCGGCCAGCAGCCCGGCCGCCGCCGGCACCCGTGCGGCACGCACCGCGATCAGCACCGCGACGGCCGTGTTGACGGCCACCACCAGGAAGCTCAGCAGCCACACCCCGCCCACCGAGGCCAGCCGCAGCGCCGGCTCCACCCGCCACTGACTGGCGCCCAGCATCCCCCAGGGCCCCCCGAGTCCCTGCCAGGAGCGCACCAGCTCCACCGCCAGCCAGGCCGACGGCAGCACGGCCAGGGCGGCCGCGACCCGGCCCGGCGTGGGAGCGCCGCCCAGGAATCGGCGCACCAGCCATCCCCACGGCGCCCACAGCGCGCCGAGCAGCGCCGCGATGACGAACGTGAACACATGCAGGTTCGGCAGCAGCCAGTGGTGCACCGCCAGCATGAACCCGAACCCGCCCCACCAGCCGTCGTGCAGCGCCCGCCGGCCCGTCGGCGCGGTCCGGGCCAGCAGGATCCACGGCACCAGCGCGACAAGGCCGAACCACCACAGGGACGGGCCGGGAAACGCGAACACCGGCAGCGCGCCCGCCGCCGCGGCGAGGACGGAACGCCGCCACGGGGAGTCGAGCCACTGACCGAACGTCTTCATACGGCGCCTCCCTGCTGGTGGGTCCAGTGTGCGCGCTGCGGACGATCTCGGTACAGAGGGCACCGGCTCAGCCGGTCCCCGCCGCCCGTTCGTCCCCCGGGGACCGGCGCCACTTCTCCCGCGCGATCACCTCGCGCAGCCGCCACCCGTCGACCGTGCGCAGCAGGCCGAAGGAGTACCGGCCGCCGCAGAACAGCCCGGCCGGCCCGGACGCGCCGCCGGGGGCGGCCGGGCCCATCGAAGTGACGTAGTCGGCCTGCACCCACGCCGTGTCACCCGTGTCGCGCTCCAGGATCCCGAACCGCACCCGGCGGTTGACGATCAGATGCTGCCGCACCGGAAACGCCCCCAGATACTCGGCGAGCCAGGCGGCGACCGTCCGCGCCTCGCCCTCGATCCCGCCGGCCGAGCGGTAGTCCGCCCGTCCGTCCGGAGCGAACAGTTCTCGGTACGCCTGCCAGTCGCCGTCGTCCACGGCCACGGCGTAGTCGGTGATCAGCCCGTCCACCGCCAGCCGGTCCATCACGGTCGCGAGCTCCGCGCGCTGCGTCATCGGCTCAGTGTTGGCCACGGGACCGGTCCCGCCAAGAGGGCATGCGGGCAGCGATATCCGGTGGCTCCGAGCGGGTGGCGTGGGGCAGGGTGAGCGGCGTGAACGATCAGTACGACGAACGGCCGGATCCGGAACCCCGGTTCCAGGTCCGCGCCCGGCACACCCACACCACGCTCACCGTCTACCAGGCCTACCGCCCGGAGATCGGACGGGTCGCCGCCCGCACCGGCCGCTTCCCGGCCACCTGGAAGCGCGACCGGATGACCTGGATCAAGCCGTCCTTCCTGTGGATGATGTACCGCTGCGGCTGGGGCACGAAGGAGAACCAGGAGACCGTCCTCGCCGTCGAGATCACCCGTGAGGGCTTCCTGTGGGCGCTGCGCCACGCCTGCCTCTCCCACTACGTCCCGGAACTCCACCCCGACCGGGCCGCCTGGCAGCGGCAGCTGCGGCGGGCCCCCGCGCGCGTGCAATGGGACCCCGAACGCGACCTGCGCTTCACCGCCCTGCCGCACCGGTCGCTGCAGCTGGGGCTCGCGGGCGAGGCGGCGGCGCGGTACGCGGACGAGTGGATCGTCGGCATCGAGGACGTGACACCGCTCGCCACGGAGATCCACGGCCTGGTCTGGGCGGGGAAGCCGGACCAGGCTGCCGGACTGCTCCCGGCGGAGCGGCCGTATCCACTGGACGACGAGGTGCTGGCGCATCTGCTGGCGTAGGCCGGACGGCGGGGCGCCCGCGCACGTCCGGGTCTCGCCCGGACCACGGGGCGCCGGCCCACCCGCGGGCCTGGCCGACGCCGCGGTGTCACGCCGCTTCGATCATCTCGCCCCGCATGGCGGCGGCCCATTCGACCACCAGCAGCTCGTACTCCTCGCGCTCCTGAGCCGACAGGGTGCCGCCCGCGCGCAGCCACAGCGCGCGGATCTGTTCATTCACCTCGGCCGCAGAGCGCACGGAACCAGGGGCACCGGAATCTGGGGACATGCGGGCAAGCCTAGGCGGTAGCACTGACACTGCGCTACCGCACGGCTACTCGATCCGTATGGAGTCCGTCACGAGCGCGGAACGCGCCGGCTCTCCCCTGGCCGGAGTCAGCCGGCCTGTGCTGTCGGCCGGAGCTCGTGGACGCTGCCCGTCAGGGTGCCGTCCTGCTGTTCGTAGTGGGAGAGGGCGAGGCCGAGGCCGAAGAAGGTGGGGGCCCATTCGCCGACGAAGATGCCCCATCGGTCGGCTCGGGCGACGCCGGTGCCGGGTTCGGCGTTCAGGCTGGCGGCCCAGGCGACGACGGTGAGGCCGATGGAGGCGAAGGCGGCCATGTAGGCGTGTTCGCTGCGGACGCCCAAGTCGTGCATCTTCTTGATGATCATCAGATGGTCTCCGTTCTGTGGGGGGTTGTGTTCGGAGTAACCACCGCGATGTGCCGTATTCGCCCTTTATGTGCATTTTGCCGTTGTGCCATCTCTCGAACGAGCTGGTCCGGCGAATCTCGTCACGGCCCTGCTGTGGGTGCGCGCCCACTGGGTTCACCCATGTGGGAAGGCCCCTGCGGAGCGATGCCGCCGGGGCCTTTCGGCGGCATCGCCGGGAGAGCGGGAGACGAGTGGGAGACGAGTGGGAGACGAGTGGAGATGATCGGGAAGGAGACGCCGATCAGTGGGCCGATTCGCCCGCGTGCGGACTGATCACACCCATCATGACCAGCACGATCAGCACCACACCGAGCACCAGCCGGTACCAGACGAACGGCATGAAGCTCTTGGTGGAGATGAACTTCATGAACCACGCGATGACCGCGTATCCGGTGCCGAACGCGATGATCGTCGCGAAGATCGTCGGCCCCCACGAGACGTGCCCGCCCTCCATCGCGTCCTTGAGTTCGAACAGGCCGGAGGCCAGCACCGCGGGGATGGCGAGCAGGAAGGAGTAGCGGGCCGCGGCCTCGCGCTGGTAGCCCATGAACAGGCCGCCGCTGATGGTCGCGCCGGAGCGGGAGACGCCCGGGATGAGGGCGGCGGCCTGGCACAGGCCGAAGATCAGGCCGTCCCGCACGCCGAGGTCCTGCAGGCCCTTGCGCTGCTTGACCGCGCGGTGCCGGCCGCCGGTCTCGTCGCGGGCCGCCAGCCGGTCGGCGATGCCGATGATCACGCCGACCACGATCAGCATGGTCGCGGTGAGCCGCAGATCGCGGAACGGGCCCTCGATCTGGTCCTTGAGCGTCACGCCGAGCACGCCGATCGGGATGGACCCGACGATCACCAGCCAGCCCATCTGGGCGTCGTGGTCCTTGCGCCATGCCTTGTCGTACAGGGAGCGCGACCACGCGGCGAGGATCCGGCCGATGTCCTGGCGGAAGTAGATCAGCACGGCGGTCTCCGTGCCGATCTGGGTGATCGCCGTGAAGGCGGCGCCCGGGTCGTCCCAGCCCGAGAAGGCTGCGGTCAGCCGCAGGTGGGCGCTGGAGGACACGGGGAGGAACTCGGTCAGCCCCTGGACGAGTCCGAGGATGAGTGATTCGAACCAAGACATGGAAGTTAAGGAGTCCAAGTGCCGATCGTGGAACGGACGACGGACACGTCCTTGCCTCCGCGCGCGGTGAAGACGGGCACACCGGGCCCGCGCGCGCGGTGATCAGGTGTGTCGAGGGGCAGCGTAGCGTCCCGGGGTGAAGAGCCCGACACAGGGGTTTCGAAGCGGGCCGGCGGCCGTCGGGCCGTGATCGGTGGGGTGATCCGCTCCGGGTGTTGACCGGCCGGTGCGCGGGCACCTACGTTGCCAGGCGAGGGAAAGCGCTTGCTATGGCGGGTGCTCTCCTGGCTCGCCACCCCGGAGGAGTGCTGATCAGATCCATGTCCACGTCCGCTTCCCTCGCCGGCCGCCCCGTCCGCCCGGTCCGCCCGGTCCGCGTTGCCGTCATCGGCACCGGCGCCATCGCCCGCGGTCACCATCTGCCCGCCCTCGCCCGGCTCGCCGAGGAGGGCGAGACGGAGGTGGTCGCGGCGGTCGACATCGACGCGGCGGCCGTCGAGGCGTTCTGCGCGGAGGGCGGGATCCCGCACCCGTACACCGACCTGGAGCGGATGCTCCGCGAGCAGCGTCCCGATCTCGTCTGCGTCTGCACCCCGCCGACCCTGCACCGCGAGCAGACCGTGGCCGCGCTGCGCGCCGGGGCCTGGGTGTGGTGCGAGAAGCCGCCCGTGCCCTCGCTCGCCGACTTCGCCGCCGTCGAGGCGGAGGAGGGGACGGACGGCGGCCCGTACGCCGCGATCGTCTTCCAGCACCGCTTCGGGTCCGGCGCCGCCCACGTCCGCCGGCTGCTCGCCGAGGGCGCTGTCGGCCGGCCGCTGGTCGCGCACTGCCAGACCACCTGGTACCGCGACAGCGCCTACTACGCCGTGCCCTGGCGCGGGCGCTGGCGCTCGGAGGGCGGCGGTCCGGCGATGGGGCACGGCATCCACCAGATGGACCTGCTCCTCGACGTGCTCGGCCCGTGGCGCGAGGTGCGCGCCATGGCCGGGCGGCTGGTGCACGACGTGGAGACCGAGGACGTCTCCACCGCGCTGGTGCGGTTCGAGAGCGGGGCGCTGGCCACCGTCGTCAACAGCGTGCTCAGCCCCGACGAGGTCAGCCGGATCCGCGTCGACTGCGAGCGGGGCACCATCGAGCTGACCCACCTGTACGGCTACAGCAACGCGTCCTGGCGCATCACGCCCGCGCCGGGCGTGCCCGAGGCGGAGGCCGCGGCCTGGCGGGACTTCGGGCCGGACGTGCCCAGCTCCCACCTGGCGCAGCTGCGGGAGCTGATCGCCAGCATGCGCGCGGGGGAGCGGCCGCGCAGCAGCGGCGCGGACGGACGCAAGAGCCTGGAGCTGGTCACCGCGCTGTACAAGTCGGCGTTCACGGACACCACCGTGCGGCGGGGCGAGATCGGCCCCGGCGACCCCTACTACACCGAGCTGCACGGCGGCGCGCCCGGCTGGGCGCCCGGTGCCGACGGGCCCGCCGCCCGGCCCGCCGGACCGGCCGGCGGCGCCTTCGGCGAGGGCCGGGAGATGGCCGTATGACCGCGCTGCAGGTCACCCACACGCACGGCGACCGCGTCACCGTCACCGAAGGCGAGACCGGCGTCGGACTCCTCGCCTACGTCTACCGGCCGGAGGCGGCCTGGGAGGCCCCGAAGCCGTATCTCCACCCGCTGCGCACCCTGTCCGGCGCCGTCGTGACCGGCTACCGGCCCAACGACCACCGCTGGCACAAGGGCCTGCAGATGACGGCCTCGCACCTGTCCGGGGCGAACCTGTGGGGCGGCAACTCCTACGTGCACGGCGAGGGTTACGTGGCGCTGCCCGAGCGGGTCGGCTCGATGGCGCACGTGGCGTTCGACGAGGTGAGCGCGGACGGCGGCCGGGTCGTCCTCGCGGAGCGGCTGACCTGGCATCCGCACAGCGGGGAGCTGTGGGCCGAGGAGCGGCGGCAAATCGAGGTGCACGACGTCGATCCGGCGGCCGGCTCGTGGGCGCTGACCTGGACGAGCGCCATCACCAACCGGCGCGGCGAACCGCTGCGGTTCGGCAGCCCGACCACCGCCGGGCGGGAGATGGCCGGCTACACCGGCCTGTTCTGGCGCGGCCCGCGCGCCTTCCGGGGCGGCCGCATCACCGGCCCCGACGGCGAGGGGCCCGGTCTGATGGGCCGAAAGGCGCCCTGGCTCGCCTACACCGGGGAGCACGACGGCGTGGACGGCCACGCCACGCTGGTCTTCGCGCACGCCCCGGAGAACGACCACGCGGGGACGCGCGGAGCCCACCCCGCCCACTGGTTCGTACGCAACGACCCGTTCGCGGCCGTCGCGCCGTCCTGGGCGTTCTTCGACGAGTTGGAGCTGGCGCCTGGCGACACCCTCAGTCGTCGCTACCGGGTCGTGGTGGCCGACGGGGCGTGGGGACGGGAGGAGATCGCCGCGTACCTGGAGGCGCACCCGTGGTGAGCGCGGGTGCCTTCCAGGGGCTGCCCGGCGGGATTGCCGTCTCCGGCTTCTCGGTGTACGACTGGCCGGCCGCGGACGGGGTGTGCGGGAGCACGCCCCAGCTGCACCTGGTCTGTACGGAGGGGTACGCCGTGACCGGCGGACACGGGTCCGTTCAGACGCTCACCGTCTCCGGGTAAGAGGTCACGCCGCCCGCGCCGGGAACGGTCGCCTGGTTCACGCCGGGCACCGTCCACCGGCTCGTCAACGACGGCGGCTTGCGCATCACCGTCCTCATGCAGAACAGCGGCCTGCCCGAGGCGGGGGACGCGGTGCTCACGCTGCCCCCGCGTCACCCGGCCGACCCCGAGACGTACGCCGCCGCGACCGCGATCCCGGCCGGCGCGCCGGAGGCCGAACAGGAGCGGATCGGCCGTGCGCGGCGCGATCTGGCGCTGGAGGGCTGTCGCGCGCTCCGCGCGGGCGGCCCCGAGGCGCCGGCCGGCTTCCACCGGGCCGCCGCCGCGCTGGTACGGCCCCGGATCGCGCAGTGGCGGGCCCGCTGGGAGCGCGGTGCGGCAGCCGCCGCCACCGGGGACCGGCTCGACCGCCTCGAACAGGGCGACGCCTCCCACCTCGCCGACGCCGTCGTACGGGCGGGGCGGCCCTCCGCGCGGGGGCGGTTCCGGATGTGCGGGCGACTGGACGTCTACGGACAGGGGACGACGGGGACCACCGGGTTCCCGGACCGGGCTTGATCCTCTTCGCGGCCGGCCGGGTCAGGCCGCCGTCGGGCCCGACACCGTCCAGCCCGGGGACTGCGGGTGCGGGGTCAGGTCCTGGTGGTGGACGGCCTCGCCGCAGGCCTGGCAGGTGACCACGGGGACGAGTTCGTGGCCGCAGACGTGCTCGTTGACCATGGGGCGGTCGCCGTCCGGGCGCAGGTGGCGGTTGCCCCATTCCATGAGCGTCAGCAGGACGGGGACCAGCTCCAGGCCGGCCTGGGTGGGCCGGTACTCGAAGCGCTGCGGGCGTTCGCTGTAGGCCCGCTTGGTGAGGACGCCCGCGTCCACGAGGCGGCGCAGCCGGGTGGCCAGGACGTCGCGCGGGGCGCCGATGTTGCGCACCAGCTGGTCGAAGCGGCCGTTGCCGAGACACACCTCCCGCACGACGAGCAGGGAGTACTTCTCGCCGACGAGCGTCAGGGCGTCGGCGATCGAGCAGGGACGCGGGTCTTTGCGAGCGGCCATGAGGAGAAGTCTAGGGGAGGGTTTGATTTTCCAACCCACCCGGCTATGGTGAGTCCAGATTTCCTACTCACTGGTAATCGATCCGGTGGGCGGCCGGCGCGCGCCGCCGGTCATCGCCACGGCGGCCAAGGAGGCCCGCACCATGCGTGACGCAGTCATCGTCGAAGCCGTTCGCACCCCCATAGGCAAGGGCAAGCCGACCGGCGCCCTCGCGCACGTCCACCCCGTCGAACTCCTCGCCCACACCCTGCGCACCCTCGTCGAACGCTCCGGCGTCGACCCCGCGCTGATCGACGACGTCATCGGCGGCACCGTCGACCAGGTCGGCGAACAGGCCATGAACACCACCCGCTACGCCGTGCTGTCCGCAGGCTTCCCCGAGTCGGTCCCCGCGACCACTGTGGACCGCCAGTGCGGCTCCTCCCAGCAGGCCGTGCACTTCGCCGCCCAGGGCGTCATGTCCGGCGCGTACGACCTCGCCGTCGCCTGCGGTGTGGAGTCCATGAGCCGGGTGCCCATGTGGTCCAACGTGCCGCCCGGCGCGGACCCATTCGGACCCGGCGTCGCCGAGCGCTACCCCGACGGCCTCGTCCCGCAGGGCATCAGCGCCGAGCTGATCGCGGCCAAGTGGTCGCTCACCCGCGAGCAGATGGACACGTTCGCCGTCTCCTCTCACCACAAGGCGGCCGCAGCCTGGGACCAGGGCCTGTTCGACGCCGAGGTGGCGCCCCTGGACGGCGTCGCGCGCGACGAGTGCGTACGGCCCTCCAGCACCCCCGAGATCCTGGCCGGACTCAAGCCCGCCTACCACGACCCCGGCTTCGCCGAACGGTTCCCGCAGATCGAGTGGAACATCACCGCGGGCAACGCCAGCCCCATCAACGACGGCGCCTCGGCCGTGCTCGTCACGACCAGCGAGACCGCCGCCCGCCTCGGCCTGCGCCCCCTCGCCCGGCTGCACAGCTTCGCCGTCACCGGCTCCGACCCGCTGCTGATGCTCACCGGCGTCGTCCCGGCCACCGAGAAGGTGCTGCGCAGGGCCGGCCTGACCCTCGACGACATCGACCTGTTCGAGGTCAACGAGGCGTTCGCCAGCGTGGTCCTCGCCTGGCAGCAGGAGACCGGCGCCGACCCGGCCAGGATCAACGTCCACGGCGGGGCCATCGCCCTCGGCCACCCGCTCGGCGCCAGCGGCACCCGGCTGACCACCACCCTCGTCCACGCCATGCGGGCCCGCGGCGCCCGCTACGCCCTGCAGACCATGTGCGAGGCGGGCGGCCTCGCCAACGCGATGATCCTCGAAGGGATCTGACGGACGGTCCTCCAAGGGGGTCCGGCGGCTCAGCGGCCCCGCAGGTGGTGGCGCTTGCGCCACGCCACCACCGCACCGCCCAGCGCGGGCAACGCGATGCAGGCCATGGCGATCAGGAAGGCCGGCGACGTCGGCGCCGAGGCACGGGCGCCGGCCACGACGTACGCGGCGGTGTTCGGCACCGAACCGATCGCCGTCGCGAGCAGGAACGGCAGCCAGCCCATCCGGGACACCGCCGCGCAGTAGTTCGCCGCCGAGAACGGCACTCCGGGGAACAACCGCACCGCCAGCATCGAGCGGAAGCCGTGCCGGCTCAGCTGACCGTCCACGGCCGTCAGCACCCGCCCCCTCAGCAGCGGGCGCAACGCGTCCTGCCCCAGCACCCGGCCCAGCCCGAAGGCCAGCCCAGCGCCGAGCACCGTGCCGCCCACCGCCGCGCCGAGCCCCAGCTGCGAACCGAACAGCGCGCCCGCCGCCAGGTTCAGCAGCGGCCGGGGCACGAACGCCACCGTGCACAGGCCGTAGGCCACCGCGAACACCAGCGCCGCCGCGGCACCGGAGAGCTGCGGCGGCCAGCCGTGCGCGAGCAGCCGCTGCGGTTCGAACAGCAGCACACAGGACGCGGCACCGACGAGCAGCGCGACCAGCAGCGCGAAACGGGACCAGGGCGACAGCAGGACCCGCGCGCAGCGCGCGGGGAGACCGGCACGCGCGGGGACGGCGACGGCGAGTTCCGGGGGACCGGCCAGGACGGTGGCCCGGGGAGAGGCCGAGACCGTGGCAGTGCCGCCAGAGCGGGTGGTGGCATCAAGCATCCGGTGACACTAACCGACATATGTGTGTGATCGCCGTATGGTTCGTCTCATGGGCGTCACAGGCACCGGAACGTCAGGCACCGGAACCTCAGGCCCCGGGTCGACCGGCCCCGGGTCGACCGGCCCCGGAACGTCAGAAACCGGAGCGACCGGCACCGGAACAGCGGGTATCCCGCACAGCGAGCTCGCCGACACCCTGCTGCCACGGCTCACCGCCGTCTACGGCGCCGCCGCCGACCCCGCGCGGGCGGCGTCCATGCGCGCCTACATGAAGGACGTCGCCCCCTTCCTCGGCCTGCCCACGCCCGAGCGCCGCGCCCTGTCCCGCACGGTCCTCGCGGGCATGCCCCGCCCCGGCGAGGCCGACTGCGCGGCGGTGGCGCTGCGCTGCTGGCGGCTGCCGGAGCGCGAGTACCACTACTTCGCCGTCGACTACCTCCGCCGCCACATCGGCCGCTGCTCCTCCGCCTTCCTGCCGGTGGCCCGGCGGCTGATCACCACGGTCTCCTGGTGGGACACGGTCGACCTGCTCGCCGTCCACGTCGTCGGCCCGCTGGTCGCCGCCGATCCCGGACTGGCGCGGCAGATGGACGCCTGGATCGCGGACGACGACCTGTGGGTCGCCCGCGCGGCCCTGCTCCATCAGCTCTCCTACAAGGACCGCACCGACGCCGACCGCCTCTTCGCCTACTGCCTGCGCCAGGCCTCCCACCCCGACTTCTTCGTCCGCAAGGCCATCGGCTGGGCCCTGCGCGAGTACGCCAAGACCGACCCGGACGCCGTGCGCGCCTTCCTGGCCCGCGAGGGGGAGCGGTTCGCGCCGCTGTCGGTGCGCGAGGCGCTGAAGAACCTGGGGGCGTGAGCCGGAAAACCATTCGACGCCGCGCGGGGCGTCGGCGATGATCGACGGCATGTTCCGGTACGCCTTCCTCCTCGCAGCATCCGCGGTCGCGGATGCGCCGAAGGCTGCCGTGCCCGTCTTCCTGGCCGCCGTCGACGGCGCCCGAAGCTGACCCTCCCCGGATCGTCCGGCGGACCCCGCAGGGGGAGGGTCGGCCGGTCCTCGGGGTCCCCCTCCGGCTTCGCGACGAAGCGGAGACTTCTTCGCACAGACTTCGAGGTACCGCCATGTCCAAGACGGCGTACGTCCGCACCAAACCGCATCTCAACATCGGCACCATGGGCCATGTCGACCACGGCAAGACCACCCTGACCGCCGCCATCACCAAGGTCCTCGCCGAGCGCGGCACCGGCACCTTCGTGCCGTTCGACCGCATCGACCGCGCCCCGGAGGAGGCCGCGCGCGGCATCACCATCAACATCGCGCACGTCGAGTACGAGACCGACACCCGGCACTACGCGCACGTCGACATGCCCGGCCACGCCGACTACGTCAAGAACATGGTCACCGGCGCGGCGCAGCTCGACGGGGCGATCCTCGTCGTCTCCGCGCTCGACGGGATCATGCCGCAGACCGCCGAACACGTGCTGCTCGCCCGTCAAGTGGGCGTGGACCACGTGGTGGTGGCGCTGAACAAGGCCGACGCGGCCGACGAGGAGCTGGTGGAACTCGTCGAGCTGGAGGTCCGCGACCTGCTCACCGCGCACGGCTACGGCGGCGACGCCGTCCCCGTCGTCCGCGTCTCCGGTCTGCGAGCTCTGGAGGGCGACCCGCGGTGGACGGCGTCCATCGAGGCACTGCTCGACGCGGTGGACACGTATGTGCCCATGCCGGAGCGGTATCTGGACGCGCCGTTCCTGCTGCCGGTGGAGAACGTGCTCACCATCACCGGCCGTGGCACCGTCGTCACCGGCGCCGTCGAACGCGGCACGGTCCGCCTCGGCGACCGGGTCGAGGTGCTCGGTGCCGGCCTGGAGTCCGTCGTCACCGGCCTGGAGACCTTCGGCAAGCCGATGGACGAGGCGCAGGCCGGGGACAACGTGGCGCTGTTGCTGCGCGGGGTGCCCCGCGACGCGGTCCGGCGCGGCCATGTCGTCGCGGCACCCGGCAGCGTCACCCCGAGCAGCCGCTTCACGGCCCGGGTGTATGTCCTCTCCGCCCGCGAGGGCGGCCGCACGACGCCGGTGACGACCGGGTACCGGCCGCAGTTCTACATCCGTACGGCGGACGTGGTCGGCGCCGTCGACCTCGGCGCCGCGGCCGTCGCCCGGCCCGGCGACACCGTCACCCTGACGGTCGAGCTGGGCCGCGACGTACCCCTCGAGCCGGGCCTCGGCTTCGCCATCCGCGAGGGCGGCCGCACGGTGGGCGCGGGGACGGTGACGTCGGTCGGCTGAGGGGGCGGGCGGGCGCCGAGCCCGGGGAAGTCCCCGGTTCCGGCGCCCGCTGAGCCCTCGTCGGCCCGAGCGGCCGCCCGGGCCGGGGGGCCCGCGGGGGGGGCGGGGCGGAGCGCCCCCCCGAGTTGGCGC
>NZ_JBFATR010000045.1:0-48426 GCF_040678395.1 Streptomyces sp. NPDC052687
CTGCTCGTGCCGGGCGGAGAACGCCTGGAGCGTGGCGGGGACGGTGCGGTGGCGGGCGAGTTCCTCGGCGAGCACCAGCGCGTCCTCGACGGCGAGCCGCGATGCGCCGCAGGCCGGCCGCTGCCACGAGGTGCCGGAGGCCGCCACGCGGCGCGTGCGGTGGCGGCCGCCGCGGCCGTGACGCCCGGCGCGGGTCAGGCCAGGCTCTGAACCGACGTCTTGCGGCGCGCGGCGTACAGGCCGAGACCGGCGACGGCCAGGACCCCGAGGCCGCCCGCGGTCACCGTCGGGGCGTCCAGGGCGCCGCCGCCGGTGTGCATGCCGCCACGGGGCTTGTCGTGGCCGCCGCCCCAGGACTCCTTCTCGCTCCGGGAGTCCTTGCCGTACCCGCTGTCCTCGTGGCTGCCGGAGTCGCCGCCCTTCTGGTAGCCGCCCGACTCGTGCTTGCTCTCCTTGGAGGAGGAGCCCGAGTCGTACGTGCTGTCCTTCTCCTGCTCCTTGCCGTACGAAGAGCCTCACGGTCCGAGCCGTAGTCGTCCGCGTAGGCGCCGGGTGCGCCCAGGGCGAGGGCAACCGTGGCCCCCGCGGTGACCGGACGCGTCTGTCGGAGTGTCTGCGCGCCGCGAGGCCCCGGATGCGGTAGGGCGAAGGGCGCCGAGCGGCGCGCTGAGCGCTCTGCCGCCCCGCGGCGGAAGACCATTACGCTGAGTGCCCGATGCGCGACGCACCGGCGGCGACCGTACGGCGGGTCGACGGGGCGGCGGCGGCCGTACGGTTCGGGAGGCGGACACACATGGACTACTACGATCTCGGCACGCACACCCGTCCGGTGACGACCACGTCGGCCGAGGCGCAGCTGTGGTTCGACCGGGGCCTGGTGTGGACGTACGCCTTCCACCACGAGGAGGCCGTCCGCTGCTTCGAGGCCGCCGCGGCGGCCGATCCCGGGTGCGCCATGGCGTACTGGGGCATCGCCTACGCCCTCGGCCCCAACTACAACAAGCCGTGGGACTTCTTCGACGAACGGGAACTGGCCCGGACCGTCGAGCGCACGCACACCGCCGTCGAGCGGGCCCACGAGCGGGCCGCCGACGCCGCCACGCCCGTCGAGCGGGCCCTGATCGGCGCGCTGCGCGCCCGCTACCCGCAGGCCCGGCCGGCCGAGGACTGCTCCGTGTGGAACGCGCCGTACGCCGACAGCATGCGCGCCGCCTACGACCTCGCCCCCGACGATCCTGACGTCGCCACCCTGTACGCCGACGCGCTGATGAACCTGACGCCGTGGCAGCTGTGGGACCTGCGCACCGGGGAGCCCGCCGAGGGCGCGCGCACGCTGGAGGCACGGGCGGTCCTGGAGCGGGCGCTGCGCGCGCCGGGCGGACGCGACCATCCGGGTGTCCTCCATCTGTACATCCACCTGATGGAGATGTCGCCGACACCCGAGACGGCGCTGCCGGTCGCCGACCGGCTGCGCGGCCTGGTCCCGGACGCAGGTCACCTCCAGCACATGCCCTCGCACCTCGAAGTGCTGTGCGGGGACTACCGGCAGGTCGTCGCGGACAACAGCGCCGCGATCGCCGCGGACGAGAAATACCGCGCGTGGGCCGGGGCGATGAACTTCTACACCCTCTACCGCTCGCACAACTATCACTTCAAGATCTACGGCGCGATGTTCCTCGGCCGGTCGGACGTCGCCCTGGAGACGGCGGCCCGGCTGGAGGCGTCCATCCCGGAGGAGCTGCTGCGGGTGGAGAGCCCGCCCATGGCCGACTGGCTGGAGGGGTTCCTCGCCATGCGCGTGCACGTGCTGATCCGGTTCGGCCGGTGGGACGACATCCTCGCCCTGCCGCTGCCCGAGGACCCGGAGCTGTACAGCGTCACCACGGCGATGCTGCGGTACGCCCGGGGCGTCGCCCTCGCCGCGACCGGCCGGGTCGCCGAGGCCGAGGCGGAGCGGGAGCTGTTCCGCGCGGCGGTCGGCCGGGTGCCCGGGACGCGGATGCTGTTCAACAACACCTGCCTCGACATCCTGCCCATCGCCTCCGCGATGCTGGACGGCGAACTCGCCTACCGCAAGGGCGAGTTCGACGCGGCCTTCGCCGCACTGGAGCGGTCCGTCGCCCTGGACGACGGCCTGCCCTACGACGAGCCGTGGGGCTGGATGCAGCCCACCCGGCACGCCCTGGGCGCCCTGCTGCTGGAGCAGGGCCGGGTCGCCGAGGCGGAGGCGGTCTACCGAGCCGACCTCGGCCTGGACGACACTCTGCCGCGCCCCTGCCGCCACCCCGGCAACGTCTGGGCCCTGCACGGCTTCCACGAGTGCCTGCAGCGGCAGGGCAGGACCGCGGAGGCGGCGATCGTCGCCCAGCAGCTCACCGTCGCCACCGCCCTGGCCGACGTCCCCGTCACAGCCTCCTGCTTCTGCCGCACCGAGCCCGCCGGGCCAGGCGTGGGGGTGACGCCGTCCCACTGCTGCGGCACGGACGGGTGAGGCCGGCGCCGGTGCGGATGCCGATGTCGGTGCCCGTGCCGGGCCGATGCCGTGTCCGTGACGGCGCCGGTGCCCATGCCGGTGCGCGGCGGGCGTCGCGCGGTCGGTGGGACGCGACGGCCGGCGCGACGCGTGAGGACCCGATCAGCTGCCGGCACCCCTCGGCGCACACCGGCGAGCTGCTGGTGCCGGACGGCCACCCCGAACTCCGATCGGCTCGAACACTCGCACCAAAGGTGAATCCAGGAGGATGCGCGGACCGCGGACGCCGGTCGCTGTCAGTCTGCTGCTGACGATCGCGGGCGGCGCGGCGCCGGGACAAGCCCGTGGCGTCGGGCAGGCCCGGCGGTGACGTACCTGCCTCGGGGGCTTGGAGGAGCGGGCGTGACAGTGCGGCAGTCCACGGACGGCGGGATGTCCTCCGCACCGGCTGTTCGCCGGGAAACCACGGCGGCGACTGCGGGCCCGGCCCACTCGGCGCGGGCGGCGGCGACTCCACGGGACGTGCCGCGTCATGTGGCGTGTGTCATGGACGGCAACGGCCGGTGGGCGCAGCAGCGTTCGCTGCCGCGCACGGTCGGGCACCGGGCCGCGGAGACGACGGTGATCGACGTCATCGAGGCGGCGCGTTCGGCGGGTGTGGGCTGGCTGAGTCTGTTCGCGTTCTCCACCGAGAACTGGCGCCGCCCGGACACCGAGGTCGCCTTCCTCATGCACCTGGTGCGCCGGGTGGTGCGCAAGCACGCGCCACTGCTGCACGCGCGGGGCATCCGCTGCCGCTTCCTCGGCATGACGGACCCCCGCATCCCGCCGGAGCTCAGCCGGGACATCGAGGACCTGACGACGCTGACCGCGGCGAACCGGGGCATGACGCTGACCGTCGCGTTCGACCACGGCGGCCGCCGCGACATCGTCGAGGCCGCACGGTCACTGATCCGCAGCGGTGTGCCGGCCGAGACCGTGGACGAGGAGATGTTCGCCGCTCACCTGCCCATGGCCGACACCCCGGACGTGGACCTGGTCATCCGCACCTCCGGGGAACAACGCATCTCCAACTTCATGCTCTGGCAGGTCGCCTACGCCGAATGGCTCTTCCCGCCGGTGCTGTGGCCCGACTTCCGCGCACCGGACTTCCTTCAGTGCCTGCACGCCTACCGGCAACGCGAGCGCCGCTTCGGCGCCGTGCCCACGGACGAGAACGGAGCCCCCCGATCGTGACCACCACCGACAACGGCCGGACCGAGACCGACGACGCCGCTTCCACACCCCCGGGCGGCGGGGACGGCGGTGCTCCGAACGAGGTGCTGTTCGGGCCCGGCTCGGAATTCCACGCGCTCTTCAACGATCCGCGCTGGGCGCTGGCCATGGTCCGGGCGACCGTACTGGAGGCCGCTCACCCGCAGATCGGCGCCGCTCTGGCGGACAACTCCACCTTCGTCGCCCACCCTTGGCGGCGGCTGAAGAACACCTTCCTCAGCATGCAGCGCATGCTCGGCGCCGACGAGCAGGTACGGCAGCGGGAGGCCGCACGGCTCAACCGCCTGCACGCCCGCCTGCGCGGCGCCAGCACCGGCACCGACGCCGGCGCTGGCACTGGCACTGGCACTGGCACCGGCACGGGCACGGGCACGGGCACGGGCACGGGCACTGGCCAACGGCCCTATGACGCGATGGACCCGGCTGTGCGGGCCTGGGTGGTGGCGACCCTGTTCGAAAGCGCCGTCACCATGTGCAGGCTCAGCGGACAGCCCCTCGAACAGCGCGCCATGGAGCGGTTGTACGCCGAGTTCCGCGCCTACCTGGCCGCCATGGGCGACGAATCCGGGCATCTGCCGGACGCTCTCGCTGACTTCTGGCCCTACTTCGACCAGGTGGTCGAGCGGGAACTGGAGAGCACGGACGCCATGCACATCATCCTGTTCAAGCTCTTCGACCACCTCCCTGCCCCGCCGGTGCTCAGCGGGTTTCCCGCCCTGTGGGCCGCCGGCCGGGCCGTGGCCGGCCCGGTCATCGGAGCGATCACCGTGGCCTCGCTGCCCGAATCGTTCCGCCGCAAGGCCGGACTGCCCGAGATCGCGGGAGTGCAGACGCTGATGCAGGGCGCCTACCTCGCCGCCGGCCTGGCGCGTTTCCTGCCCGACGGCTGGATCCAGGCGGCCGGCATCGTCGACCTGCTCGCGACCTCCCCGCACAGCGACGACCCCCGCGCCCGCACCGTCACCGCCCTGCGCGAGCAGATGAAACGCGCCGGCGCCCTCCTGAGGCTCCTCACCCCCCTTCCCGCGCAGCCGGAACCGGAACCCGCGGGGGACACGGCGACGCGGCGCAGCGCGCAGGAGTTCTTCGCCGAAGTCCTCGACCAGACCGGCGACGGCTACCTGGACTGGCCAGACCTCGCCGCCATGGCCCGCGAAATGGCCGGCCGTCTCGACCTGGACGAACCAGAGGAGACCAGGCTCTACGACGCCTGTGCCGACTGGTGGCGCGAACTGCAGGCGGCGCTCGACACGGACGGCGACGGACGCGTCAGCGCCCGCGAGTACGCCGCCGCGGTTCCCGCCATGGCCTGCCCCGCGCTGATCAGGTTCGCCGAGGTCCTGTTCGACGTCACCGACAAGGACGGCAACCAGCGCATCGACGCCGGCGAATACCGGGCCCTGTTCCGGACCGCCTTCCACCGCGACACCACCCACGGCGACGGCACTTACACCCGCGGTGCGTTCGTCAGCGAGTTCCTGTCCTTCATGTCCGGCCGCCACCGCACCACCCCCTACGACCCGTTGCTCGCCGAGGCCTGATCACGCGGGCTGCTAGCGTCACCACCGTGGCAAACCGTTCATACCTCTACTCCGCGGACTCCCTGCCGAACGAGGCGGAGATTCCCCAGTGGATCCGGTGCATATCCGAACACAACTGGGACATCCCACTCGCGCACAAGCTCATGGTGGGGCGCGGAACGACGATCGTCCCCTCCATGATCTGGAACCCTCCGATCGGCATCGCCGCGGACTACGCCGACGGGGCGGCCCTGCTGCGTGACCTCCTGCGCGCGGTCGGCAAGGGCCTGGAGGACGACGCCGAGTTCGCCGAGTGCGTTGCCAGGACCACGGCGCACCTCGAGAAGCAGCAGGCGCGGTACTTCGTCCTCGAGACCGGGGAGATCGTCTCGATGACGAGTGACGATCCGGCAGCGAGCGTGCGGCGTCTGGTGTCCGTGGACATCCCCGACGCCGTCGCCAGGGCGGAGGCGGCGATCGCCGGCCGGAACGACGACTGGCTGGCCTCGGTCCGAGCCGACTGGCAAAGGCACTTCGCGTCCTTCTACAGCGAAGCGCTCCACTTCTCCTTCCCCGACTGACGCAACCCGCGGCCGAGGGCGCCACGGCAGAGGCTGGAGCCCCGCACTCGCAGCAGGGGTCCCCCGCTCGCGCCGTGGTGTCCTGCGCCTCCCGCCCCGACGAACTGATCGAGTCACGGGCGTCCGTGTGGTCTCCAACCCTGCGGCCGAGGGCTTGCATCGGAGCTGAGGGCCGACACCGAACACGTCGCGGAGCGCGCCTCCGCGCACCCCGATGAGCGCCACCGCCGCCGGCCAAGTGTCGGTCCGGCGGCGGTTCAGCCGCTCGCGGCGGCGTAGTGTGCAGAGATCGAAGTCGGCAGCGGAGAACTTTTCAAGGCGTCCTGGGCCACTGGACGACACCGGCACGGCCGGTGACGGGATTCGAACCCGCGTACCCGCTTTCGAGGCGAAGTATCCGCAGCCTGCGCACCTGCACGGCAGCGACTGTAGCAAGCGGGGTGATGGCCGGCACCAGGTTTTCGCGCCGCCCGGAGTTCTCCGAGGGCCCCGCCACGCCCGCCCCCACCGCGTCGTCGGCCGCACCGCTGCAGGGATATTGCCACCGCGTCGGCCACCGCTCTATCCTCGCCGTCCAGAAAGCGCTTTCCCCAGTGGCGTGCGGGGCCGCTGTCGAAGCGAGTGCAGCAGTGCGTCCGGGCTTCACCCGGCATTCGGCGACGCGTGGCGCATGCCGTACGTCGAGTGCCGCGTGGCGAGTGACGCCTGACGAATGGGGAGACGACATGAGACGACCAGCGGCCCTGCGCGTCTACGCGGCGCTGGGCACACTCGCCCTCGCGGCCGCGGCCGGTGCGGTGGTGTCGGCGCCGGACGCGTCGGCGGCGGTGACCGGCAGCGCGACCGGTTACGCGACGCAGAACGGCGGCACGACCGGCGGCGCGGGCGGGCAGACGGTGCGGGCCACGACGGGCACCGCGATCCACCAGGCCCTGTGCGGCCGGGCCGGCAGCAGCACTCCGATCACCATCCAGGTCGAGGGCACCATCAACCACGGCAACACCAGCAAGGTGTCGGGGTCCAGTTGCAGCACCGCGGACGGGGTGATCGAGCTCAAGCAGATCAGCAACGTCACGATCGTCGGCGTCGGCAGTGGTGCCGTCTTCGACCAAGTGGGCATCCACATCCGCGAGTCGAAGAACATCATCATCCAGAACGTGACGGTCCGGAACGTCAAGAAGTCCGGCTCGCCCACGTCCAACGGCGGTGACGCCATCGGCATGGAGAGCAACGTCCGCAACGTGTGGGTGGACCACGTCACGCTGGAGGCCTCGGGCGGGGAGTCGGAGGGCTACGACGGCCTCTTCGACATGAAGGACAACACCCAGTACGTGACCCTGTCCTACAGCATTCTGCGCAACTCCGGCCGGGGCGGCCTCATCGGCTCCAGCGAGAGCGACGTCTCGAACGGGTACGTCACGTTCCACCACAACAAGTACGAGAACATCGACTCCCGCACGCCCCTGCTGCGCGGCGGCGTCGCCCACATGTACAACAACCACTACTTCAGCCTGAACGAGTCCGGGATCAACTCCCGCGCCGGCGCCCGCGCCAAGGTGGACAACAACTACTTCGAGGACTCCAAGGACGTCCTGGGCACCTTCTACACCGACGCCGCCGGTTACTGGCAGGTGAGCGGCAACGTCTTCGACAACGTCACCTGGTCCCAGCCCGGCACCGACAACAACCCCGCCGGGCCGAACCCCCAGTCCAACACCACCGTCAGCATCCCGTATTCCTACCGCCTCGACGCCGCGAGCTGCGTGCCGGGTGTCGTGAGCCAGACCGCGGGTGCCAACAAGGGGCTGCGGGTGTCGGACGGCAACTGCACCCCGCAGACGCCCACTCCGACGCCGACCACCCCGGCGCCCACCCCCACCACGCCCACCCCGACGCCGACGACGCCCACGCCCACGCCCACCCAGCCCGCCGGCACCAACCTCTCCATCGGAGCCGGTTCCGACGGCTCCAGCAAGGCGGACGGGACCAGCTACGGCAACGTGCGCGACGGCAACCTGAGCACCTACTGGTCACCGGCCGGCTCCACCGGTTCCATCTCCATCAAGTGGGGCTCCCCCACGACCGTGTCGGCCATCAACATCCGGGAGACGTCGGCGGCCGCGGGCCGGATCGGCTCCTGGCGGGTCGTCAACGCCGACACCGGAGCGGTCCTCGCGTCCGGCAGCAAGGCCGGGGTGATCGCCGTACCCCGGACCACACTGAGCAAGATCACCTTCGAGATCACCGGCTCCAGCGGCACACCGCAGGTCGCCGAGTTCGAGACCTACGCCGGGCAGTGACGGCGGGCCGCCGCCCCGCCTGTCCTCCGCTCATGCCGAATGGTGGAGGACAGGCCGCGGCACCGGAGACGGTGCCGGCCGGGGGCGGCGGCATCGCGCCTCCCCGCTGACGGTCAGGAAGCCGGCCCGGTCCACAGGTCGCAGTGGTGGGCCTGCGGGAAGGTGTCCACCGGGGTGATGGCCTCCGGGGCGAGCGTCTGCACCTTCGGGTATTGGGGCCAGCGCGGCGCGTTCGCGGCGTACGGCACCCCCGTCCTGGCGAAGTTGGTCCAGTAGCCGAGCATCTTCTCCGACAAGGCGGTCTGGGCGGGGGTCCCGGTGACGCCGCCGAAGACGTAGCGGATCTCGGAGCCGTGGGGTGCGCCGAGGGGGAAGCTGACGGGGAGGTTCAGATAGTCCATGGCGTGCCGGTCGGCGAACTCGTACTGGTAGGAGCGGGTGTGCTCGGCCATGAGTCCGGCGGTGCGCGACTGGAGGCAGGCGAACTGGGAGTCCGTGAGGACCGCGCCGAGCGCTTCGGCGGGTGAGCCGTACTCGGACAGGGGATAGCGGGCCAGGATCGTCTCGGCCCGGTCGCCGTGGAGCGCGCGGACGGCCGCCGGGTAGCCCTCGGCGGTGAGCCGGCGGCCGGCGAGGTCGTAGGTGGTCGCGACGGTCAGCCGCCCTTCGTCGGCGGTGGTGCCCTGGAGCACGGGGACCCGGTGGAAGCGTCCGCTCTTCAGCGCGTCCGTCACCTGCGAGGGAAGGATCGCGCCGTCGACGTTGGGCACCCAGCGCGCGGTGGGGCGGGCCGAGGCCGCGAGGAGTTCGGCGGCGGGTTCGGCGCGCAGGCAGGCGACGTCGGCGCAGCCGAGGGAGTCGGCCCAGGCCTTGCCGCTGCTCTCCTGCGACTCCTGGGTGGGCAGCGGGAAGCCGCAGCCGGACTGGGCGATGGCCCGGTCGAACAGGCCGGTCGCGGCCGGTGAGACGAGGTGCTGGCAGACGCTGCCGCCGCCCGCGGACTCGCCGAACACGGTCACGTTGCCGGGGTCGCCGCCGAACGCCGCGATGTTGTCGCGCACCCAGCGCAGCGCGGCCTGCTGGTCCAGGAGGCCGTAGTTGCCGGACAGTCCGCGCGGCGACTCTCCGGTCAGCCCGGGGTGGGCGAGGTAACCGAACACGCCGAGGCGGTAGTTGAGGTGGACGGTGATCACGTCGCCCTTGGCGGCCAGGGTGCCGCCGTCGTAGAAGGAGCCGGAGCCGACGGTGAAGCCGCCGCCGTGGATCCACACCATCACCGGCCGCTGCCGGTGCGAGGGCTGTGCGGGGGTGTGGACGTTCAGGTAGAGGCAGTCCTCACTGGGCGTGCCGGGTCCGGCGAGGTTCCCCCAGGGCGTGGACGACGGCTGCTGCATGCAGGGGTTGCCGGGGGCCGTGGCGTCGCGGACGCCGGACCAGCGGGCGGGCGGGGACGGCGGTTTCCACCGCAGGGATCCGACGGGCGGCGCGGCGTACGGGATCCCCAGGTAGGAGTGGGCGGCGCCGCTCGCCTTGCCCCGCAGCTGCCCGTACCGGGTGGAGACCGTCGGGCCGTCGCCCGCCGCCGGAGCGGGGGCGACGGCGGCCACCGGTACGGCGGCCACCGGCTCCGCGGCCTCCCGTACGGCGGCCTCGGACGACGGCAGCGCGCCCGACAGCCCGCCGGACAGCAGTAACGCTCCCGCGAGCAGGGTCGGGTGACTCTTCGTCAAGTACCTTCTCAGCGGACCGGACATCGGCACCTCGGATACGGCTGGACGACATGGTCCGTGCAGTGTCGTGGGGCACCGGGAACGCCCGGACCGCGTAAATCACCAGTCCCTGACCGCGTCGGGAGACGACGCGGGTCAGTGGGACGGGTGGGAGTCGTAGCAGTGCCGGACGGCGGGACCTCCGGCCTCAGCCGACCCGGTCCGCGGGCTGCCGGGGCTCGGCCGCGGTGGCGGCTGCCTCCTCGGCGAGGCGTTCCATGCCGCTGGTGGTCTTCAGAGGCTTCTCCTTGATGAAGAGGACGGCGACGAGGGCGAGCAGCGCGAAGGGGGTCGCGACGAGGAAGAGGTCGGCGGTGGCGACACCGTAGGCGTGTTCCACGATGGCCCGCATCGGCGCCGGCAGTGTGGTCATGTCCGGGACGCCGTGCCCGGCGGCCTGTCCGGTGCCGGCGGGGGTGCCCGCCTCGGCGAGGCTCTTGGTGATCTCGTCGGTGACGCGGTTGGCGAGGATCGCGCCGAGCACACTGGTGCCGATGGTGCCGCCCATGCTGCGGAAGAACGACAGCACGGAGGTGGCGGCGCCGAGTTCGGCGGCGGGCACGTCGTTCTGCGCGGCGAGCACCAGGTTCTGCATCAGCATGCCGACGCCGATGCCGAGGACCGCCATGTAGAGGCTGAGCAGGGCGAAGTGGGTGTCGGTGCCGATGGTGGAGAGCAGGGCGAGGCCGGCGGTCATCACGGCGGCGCCCGCGACGAGGTACACCTTCCACCTGCCGGTGGCGCTGATGATCTGCCCGGCGACGGTGGAGGACACCAGCAGGCCGAGGACCATCGGCAGGCTCATCAGGCCCGCGACGGTCGCGGACTTGCCCAGGGAGACCTGGAAGTACTGGGAGAGGAACACGGTGCCGCCGAACATGGCGACGCCGACGAGCAGGCTGGCGACGGTGGTCAGGGTGACCGTGCGGTTGCGGAAGATGTCCAGCGGGATGACCGGTTCGGCGGCGCGCGACTCGACGTAGACGGCGATCGCGAGCAGAACCACGCCCGTGCCCGTCAGGGCGGCGGTCTGCCAGGAGGCCCAGTCGAACTGGTTGCCCGCGAGCGAGACCCAGATGAGCAGCGCGCAGACGCCGGCGACGATCAGGAAGGCGCCCAGGAAGTCGATCTTCACTTCGCGGCGCTGCACGGCCAGCAGCTTCAGGGTGCGCTGGAGCAGCACGATGGCCAGCAGCGCGAAGGGGACGCCGATGAAGAAGCACCAGCGCCAGCCGAGCCACGAGGTGTCCACCAGGACGCCGCCGATGAGCGGCCCGGCGACGGTGCCGACGGCGAAGACGGCGCCGAAGAGGCCGGAGTACTTGCCGAGGCGGCGCGGCGGGATGATGGCGGCCATCACGACCTGCGCGAGCGCGGTGAGACCGCCCGCGCCGATGCCCTGCGCGACGCGGCTGAAGATGAGCAGGCCCACCTCGTGGGAGAACCCGGCCAGCAGCGAGCCCACCACGAACATGCCCAGGGAGAGCTGGAGCAGCAGTTTCTGGTTGTAGAGGTCGGACAGCTTGCCCCACAGGGGCACGGTCGCCGTCATGGCCAGCAGTTCGGCGGTGACGACCCAGGTGTACGAGGACTGGCTGGCGCCGAGGTCGGCGATGATCCGGGGCAGGGCGTTGGACACGACGGTGCCCGCGAGGATGGCGACGAACATGCCGGCCATCAGCCCGGACATCGCCTGGAGTATCTGCCGGTCGGACATGGCGGTGGGAGGCGCCTGCTCGGGCGCCGGTGTTGCGTTCACGAGGTCTCTCTCGGTTCAGGGGCGGTTCACGACAGGTCCGGGCGGGCGCCGACGGCGTCAGGGCGCGCCCGGGGACACATGAGGGCCGCGGTGCGGGGTGCGGGAGGGGGAGGCGGGGATCGGCCGAGGACACGGTGGCCGAGGGGACGGGCAGGCGTCAGTCCTGTCCGTCGACCGTCCCGGACGGTGTCCCGGACGGTGTTCCGGACGGTGCCCGCAGACCGGCGGCGAGAAGGTCGAACGCCTCCTCGAAGACGTCCGCGAAGGGCCGTTCCTCCTGGCGTACGCACCAGTGCTCGAAGGCGACCCGGACGGCGGTCACGCCGACGGCGGCCAGCAGCCGCGGATACAGGTCCAGGGCGAGCCTGCGGCTGACGTCGTCGGCGGACGACGCGGTGGACCCGGCGGATGCGGCGGACGGTTCGGCGGGTGCGGAGGACGGTTCGGCGGAGGCGGAGGACGGTTCGGCGGAGGCGCCGGCGCGGAGCCGTTCGGCGAGGGTCTCGGCGAGCCCGAGCTCGTCGGAGGCGTACACGCCGAGGCTGCGCACCAGGAGCCGCGGTGACCGGCGCAGCACCTCCGCGTGGAGCCGCCACAGCTCATGCTGCTGCTCCACCTCCGCCAGCTCGGCGGCCATGGCCCGGCGCAGTGCCTGGAGCGGCGGGAGGTCCGCGGGGGCGGCGAGGACCGCGTCCCGGATCCGGGTGCGGGAGTCCGCGCCGATCATCACGAAGACGTCGTCGCGGGAGTCGAAGTAGTTGAAGAACGTGCGGGGAGACACCCCCGCCGCCTCGCTGATCGCCTCGACGGTGACGTTCTCCGCCCCGTGCTCCGCCGCCAGCCGGACCGCCGCTTCCACGAGGGCGGCCCGCGTCGCCCGCTTCTTGCGCTCACGCAGCCCGCCCGGCGGGGCACTCTCCTCTGTCACATCCTGCATAGTACGCAAACTTGCAGGCCCTGCATAAACATCGCCATCTGAGCGCCACGACCAGGAGACAGCACGGCGCGACGTTTGTTCGGGCGTAATCGGTGCAGACGATGAGCTGACACAGCCTTTATATGGAACGGAGAGGCACCATGGGCATCATCGCGTGGATCATCATCGGCCTGCTCGCCGGCGCCATCGCCAAGGCGCTGATGCCGGGCAAGGACCCCGGCGGCATCATCATCACCATGCTCATCGGCATCGCGGGTGGTCTGCTCGGCGGCTGGCTCGGCAAGGTCATCTTCGGCGTCGACTCGGTCGACGGCTTCTTCGAACTCTCCACCTGGATCGCCGCGATCATCGGCTCCGTCATCCTGCTCGCCCTCTACCGCCTCGTCACCGGCAACCGGCACACGCACCGCCACGCATAACCCGCTGAAGGCTCAACGCCTCCGGCACCTACACGCTGACGGCTCCCTTCCTTCGGACGGGAGCCGTCAGCGTGTCCGGACCGGGCGAGCAGCCGGGTTGGCCAGACGCCGGCAGGGGGTGCCGGGGACCTACTTCACGTCCACGTAGTCACCGGCGGAGTCGGCGGCGCCGGTCGTGGCGTTGCCGTTGTAGCGCCAGCGCCATGTGCCGTCCTGGGAGGCGGTCACCGTTGCCTTCAGATTTCCGGTGCTGCCGGCGGTGACCGTCTTGACCGTGGTGTAGGTGGTGGAACCGGCGGGCTTGAACTGCAGGTTCACCAGCCGGCCGCCGCAGTTGTCGTAGCGGTGCGCACTCCAGTTGGCGCGCTGCACGGTGCCGGTGACGGTGATCGGGCTGCCCTTGGCGGCCGGCTCCGGGGAGGCGTTCGCCTTCACGATGCGCGAGGCGCGCTGGAGACGGACCGTCGCGGAGAGCCCGTCCCTGTCGTAGCCGCCGTTCTTCTTGATCGCCAGGCCGTAGCTCTTCCAGTCGGTGGCGTCGCTGTTGACGAGGTGACCGCCGTTGCCGACCGGCATGCCGTCGGGGTCCACCTCGATCGTCTCGTCGCAGTGGTGATACGTGTAGCCGCCCGAGGAGGTCCGCGAGCAGCCCCACCGGGTCGTGGAGATTGCGAGCGTGTACGAGTCGGGATCGGTCCCCCGGTAGGCGTCGACGGACCAGGAGTCGAGCGTCACGTCGGTCTTCATGGTGTACGTCAGCGGGGCCTCGACCTCGGCGCTCAGGCCGACGACGATGGGCTTCCCGTGGTTGAACACGACGTTCGAGAACGCGATGTCGCTGTCGGCGGCGTGCGCGTTCGGCGCGGTGAGCCCCACGCCCGCCAGCGTCATCCCGGCAGTCACCGCCGCGGCGGCCGCGCGCCGTGCAGCCGAAAGTCCGCGCCGCTGGGAAGCAGCAGCCGATGCCGAAGTGGTCATTCCCCGCCCCTGAGTCGCGTGTCTGCGCGGCGAACCGACTGCCCGCCGCGGCGACTGTAGTTCATCCGCCGGCCACCGCCCGGCGTGGGGGCGACTGTCCGCTCCGACGACCACGGCGTCTGCCCGGCGCCGTCCCCGGGAGTCAGTGGGGAGCGTAGTCCGGGAGTCGGATCGCTTCCGGGCGGGTGTTCTCCGGGGCGTTGGCTGCGATCATGTCCAGCACTTCCTGGCTGGGAGCGGGCATGAAGAACCGCTGCGCGCCCTCGCGGCCCACGGCCTGGTGCTCGGTGACGAAGGGCCGCATCGTCTGCTCGTAGGCCGCGAACGCAGCCGTGTGGTCGCTGCCGGCCCGCGCCAGCTCGCCGGCCAGGACGTACGCGCCGATCAGCGCCTGTGACGTGCCGCGGCCCGAGGTCGGGGCCGCGCAGTAGCCGGCATCGCCGACCAGGACGACCCGGCCGTCGGCCCAGGTGTCCATCACCACCAGGGCGTTGGTGTCGAACCAGAAGTCCTCGGCCGTCCGCATCTCCGTCAACAGCCGCGGGATCTCCCAGCCCTCACCGGCGAACCGTTCGGCGATGATGCGCTGCTGCTCGCCGATGTCGTGGCGGTCGTACTCCAGATGCTCGGCTGCCAGGTGGAGGGCGGCCCGGGCCCGGCCGGCCGCGTCGTCGGCGAACATGTTGGCCGCCTTCCCGGGGGAGACGTAGAGCCGCCCGGTGTGGTGCAGTCCCAGATAGTTCGGCAGGCTGAAGACGGCGGTGTGGATCCCCAGAGGTTCGACGAAGCGCTCCTCGGGGCCGAAGGTCAGTGACCGGACCCGCGAGTGCAGCCCGTCGGCGCCGACCAGCAGGTCGAACCGGCGGGACGCCCCGCTCTCGAAGGTGACGTGCACGCCGTCGGCGTCCTGCTCCACCGCGAGGAGGGAGTCGTCGAAGAGGTACTCCGCCCTGTCCTGCGCGGCCGCGTACAGCAGGCGGGTCAGTTCCGCCTTGGGGACCTCCAGGTCGCCCGCGAAGACCTCGGCCGGCAGGGTGGCGTACTGCCTGCCTTCGGCGTCCACCATCGCGGCGTCGCCCATCTTGGTGTCCAGTGCCCGGACCGGCTCCAGCAGGTTCATCCGGTCCAGGACGTGAAGGGCTGCACCGCGGAAGTCGACGGTATAGCCGCCGTGCCGGACCCGCGGGGCGCGTTCGACCACCGTGACATGGAAGCCGTGGCGGTCCAGCCAGTAGGCGAGTGTCAGTCCCGCGACACCGGCGCCGGAGATCAGGACGTTCTTGTTCGTCGTCATGAGTGCACCGTACGAACACCGAGACCGCTGCTGAAGTGCTCTTTCCTGGAAAGCGATCTAGTGCAGGCAGAGTGGGGCGCACTAGTGCACTACGCTTCGAGACCATGACTCAGCCGCCCTACGCACGGATCGCGGCGGAACTGCGCCGCCGTATCCAGGCGGGCGAACTCGCTCCAGGTGACCGCGTCCCCTCCACCCGGGCCATCACCCAGCGATGGGGAGTGGCCATGGCCACGGCCACCAAAGCGCTGACCGCGCTCCGCCACGAAGGCCTGGTGCGGGCTGTTCCCGGAGTCGGGACCGTGGTCGCCGACACCGCGCCGCAGGCCCGCTCGGCCAGCTCCACCGCCGAGGACCCGGCCGTACGGACCCGCGTCGTCCGCGCGGCCATGGCCCTCGCCGACGCCGAGGGGACTGCCGGGCTGACGATGCGCCGGGTCGCCGCGGAACTCGGCATACCGACCATGTCGCTCTACCGGCACGTCGCGAACAAGGAACAGCTGCTCGCCCTGATGGTGGACGCCGCTTTCGCCGGTGAGCCGCTGCCCACGCGGCCGCCGGAGGGCTGGCGGGCCCGGCTGGAGCTGTCCGCGGCCATCCAGTGGCGCCTGTACCGAGCCCATCCGTGGCTGGCTGCCGCCCTGAACCTCAGCCGCCCCCTGCTCGTGCCGCACGGCATGCGGCACATCGAATGGGCCCTGGCCGCCCTGGACGGCCTCGGGCTGGACGCCGACACCCGCATGCACGCGGCGGTCACCCTCTTCGGATACGTCCGCGGCCAGGCGATCGACACGGAACCCGAAGCACGCGCCACCCGGTCCAGCGGGATCACCGGGGAACAGTGGATGGACGCCCAGCACGACCGCATGACCGCACTGCTCGCTCAGGGACGCCTGCCGCATTTCGCCTCCGTCGCCGATGAGGTCGCCCTCTCGTCCACGTCCCTGTACGAGTTCGGCCTGACCACCCTCCTCGACGGCCTCGCCACGCGCATCAGCATGGTGAAGCCCACGGCACAGTGACCTGAGGCATGGTCACGACGACGGCGCGCCGTCATCGCGCGGGACGCGCCGCCGGTGGGCGGCGCGTCCCTGGGCGTGGTCGGGCGTCAGGGGAAGGAGACGACGGTCGAGGGGATGGTCTCGGTGCCCTGGGTGGGGGCGCCGACGTCGTTGATGACGTGTTCGAAGTGGCCGTTGCCGCCGAGGGAGACGGTGAGCAGGCTGTGGAACCTCACGCCGGGCTTCACCGGGGCCTTGAAGCCGTGGTCCTGACGGATCGTCGGGTCGACGTTGTAGTAGCAGTAGCTGCCCATCCCCCAGCCCTCGTGGGTGCTCACCGAGTCGTCGACCCGGTAGGCCGCGTAGCCCTTGGTGCTGCCGTTCTGGATGGCGGCCTGGTTGGGAGCGTCGTACGCCTTCTCGTTCTGGAAGAAGATGGTGCGGCCGCGCTCGCCGTACCACTCCACGTCGTACTTGTTGAAGTGCTCGACGAACAGGCCGGTGGCCAGCACGTCGTCGCCGTTGACGCGGACGCCGTAGTCGGCGCGGTTGGTCTCCCAGCCGACGCCGTCACCGTGGTCGGCGCGCCACACCCAGGTGTGGTCGATGATGGTGTCGTCGCTGTTGACGACCATGCTGGTGGTCGCCTTGCCGGCGCCCGCGCCGCCGATGCGGATGTACACGTCCTGGACGGTGGTGGGGTTGGCCGAGTGGTCGGCTGCGGCGTTCTGCGGGCCGACTTCCAGCAGGGTCGGCGAGTTGACCGGCCCGGCGTCGATGAGGAAGCCCGCGAGGCGTACGCCGTCGACATCGGCGACCCGCATGGCGGTCACGCCGTTGTCCGGGATGATGGTGGCGAGGCCGAGGCCGAGCACGATGGTGTCGGGCCGGTTGATTTCGATCGTCCGGTCGACGTGGTAGACGCCGGGCGTGAACAGCAGGTGCAGGCCCTGCGCGAGCGCCTGGTTGATGGTGGTCGCGGTGGCGCCGGGCTTGACGACGTAGAAGCGGCTCAGCGGGATGGACTGGCCCTGCGGGGTGCCGCTCGCCCAGGTGGTGCCGCGGGCGTTGGTCCGCTTGGCGGGGGCGAACACCTTGTACTCGTTGCCGTCGAGGTAGAGGAACGGCTTCTCACGGGAGATCGGGGTGTTCGCCAGGGTGGTGTAGCGCGGCTCGGGGAAGCTGTTCGCCGGGGCGCCCTCCACACCGGAGAAGACCTGGTTCCACACGGAGTTGGACCAGCCGCCGATGGAGCTGTCGCGCGTGTACCACTGCTGCTGCGAGTAGTTGCCGACCTGCCCGTCGATCTTCGAGTCGGCGATGTAGCCGCCGCTGGCCCAGCCGTAGCCGTTCGGGGCGAGGTTGAGGCCGCCCTTGACGTGCATCCGGCGGAAGGAGGAGGCCTGGGAGACCGCCCACCGGTTGGTGCCGTTGACCGGGTTGACCGCGAGATTCTCCGCGCCGCGCCAGAAGTTCTGGGTGGCGTTGCCGTTGAACCAGCCCGCGTCGACGGTGATGTCACCGTTGATGAGGGTGTCGTCGGGCTTCAGGCCGAGGCCCGCGATCTGGGTGTAGAAGCCGATCTGGGCGTTGAGGTTGTTGTAGGTGCCCGGCTTGAAGAGGAACGCGTGCCGGCCGCTGCCGAACTGCGCGGACTCCTGCTGCTTGAACACCGCGTCGAGCTTGCCCTGGATGTCGGGCGTGGACGGGTCGATGACGTGCACGTTGGGGCCGAGGTCGCCGCCGCCGGGCAGCTGGGGGGTGTCGCCGGTCGTGCCGTAGACCTGGAACTCCCACAGGGAGTAGCCGTAGCCGGTGGCGCGGGAGATGCCCTGGAGGCGGACGTAGCGGCCGGTGCCGGAGACCGTCAGGTCGTCGGTGCCGCCGTCGCCGGCCGTCACGGACCTGACGGTGCGCCAGTCGGTTCCGTTGTCCGACAGCTGGATGTCGTAGGCCTTGCCGTACGCCGCTTCCCAGGTCAGCACGGCGCGGCTGATCTGGGCGCTGCGGCCGAGGTCGACCTGGAACCACTGGTTGTCGCTCCACTGGCTCGACCAGCGGGTGCTCGTCAGGTTGCCGTCCACCGCGGCGGACGCGGCGAAGGCCGGTGCCTCGGTGGAGGAGGCCGTGGCCGGCTTGCCCTGGGAGAGGAGGACGGGGTCGGCGTGGGCGGTGGCGGCCGGGACGAGCGTGAGCAGTGTGCCGAGCAGGGTCGAGACCAGGGCGCCGGCAGTGGCGCGTCTGGCTGCTGAAGGCATGGGGGCTCCTCAAGTGGGGAGGGGAGAAGGAGAGTTGAGAGAGCGCTCTGCGGGAACCTTGCCGCCCTGTCGGTGAACGGTCAAGCATCCCGGCACACTTTTCTTTAGGCTTGGCTTAAGCCTTCTTGACCGTCTCGCGGCCGGTGGCAATGCGACCGACCCGCTGCCGTTGGTGCTGGTGGCAGCGGGTTACGGAAACGCGGGCGGCGGTGGCCCGCCCGCTCAGGACACGGCCTCGCGGTGGGCGCGGATGATCTCCGCGTAGCGGCGGCCGCTGCTCTTGACGGTGCGCTTCTGCGTCGCGTAGTCGACGTGGACCAGGCCGAACCGCTTGTCGTAGCCGTACGCCCACTCGAAGTTGTCCAGCAGCGACCACGCGTAGTACCCGGCCAGCGGCACCCCCTTGCGCAGGGCGCGGGCGCAGGCGGCGAGGTGGTCCTCCAGGTAGCGGATGCGCTCGGGGTCGTGGACCGTGCCGTCGGCGGCGACGGTGTCCGGGTAGGCGGAGCCGTTCTCGGTGACGAGGATGCGGCGCACGCCGTAGTCCTCGGTCAGCCGCAGCAGCATGCCCTCCAGGCCCGCCGCGTCGACCGGCCAGTCCATGCCGGAGCGCGGCACGCCGGGCACCTTGATCTCACGGGCGTGGGGCACGGGCCCGTCGGGGTCGTCGGCGACGACCGCCGGGAAGTAGTAGTTGAGGCCGTGCCAGTCGGTCGGGGTCGCCATCACCTCCAGGTCGCCGGGGCGTTCGGGCAGCTCGACGCCGTACAGCTCGCGCATGTCGGCGGGGAAGCCGCGGCCGTAGACCGGGTCGAGCCACCAGCGGTTGGTGTGGCCGTCGAGGCGTACGGCCGCGGCGGCGTCCTCGGGGCGGGCGGAGGCCGGTTCGACGGTGGAGTGGTTGGTGACCAGGCCGATCCGTGCGCCGGGGGCGGCGGCGCGGACCGCCTGGACGGCCAGGCCGTGCGCGAGGAGCAGGTGGTAGGAGGCGTGGACGGCGGCGGTGAGGTCGGTCAGGCCGGGCGCCATCCGGCCCTCCAGGTGGCCGATCCAGCCGGAGCACAGCGGCTCGTTGAGCGTGGCCCACTGGGTGACCCGGTCGCCGAGCCGGCCGGCGACGGCGGAGGCGTAGGCGGCGAGGTGCTCGGCGGTGTCGCGCCGGGTCCAGCCGCCGCGGTCCTGGAGGGCCTGGGGCAGGTCCCAGTGGTAGAGGGTGACGGACGGGGTGATGCCGGCGGCGAGCAGGGCGTCGACGAGCCGGTCGTAGAAGTCGAGGCCCGCCGGGTTGACGGGGCCGTCGCCCGCGGGCACGACCCGGGGCCAGGCCACGGACATCCGGTAGCCGTTGGTGCCCAGTTCCTTCATCAGGGCGATGTCCTCGGGCCAGCGGTGGTAGTGGTCGCAGGCGATGTCGCCGTGGTCGTCGTTGTCCACCTTGCCGGGGGTGTGGCTGAAGGTGTCCCAGATGGACGGGGCGCGGCCGTCCTCGGCCACCGCGCCCTCGATCTGGTACGCGGATGTCGCGGTGCCCCAGGTGAAGTCGGCGGGGAACGCCGCCAGGTCGAGGGCGTGCGGGGCTGTGGATTCGGACACGGAGAACCTTTCGCGGAGGGAGGGATGCGGGAGGGGATCCGGGAGGAGGAGGGAGCGCGGGAGGCGGGTGAGGGCCGGGTGCTCCGGGGGCGGTGCCGCGCTCGCTACTTCACGGCGCCCGCGGTCAGGCCGGTGATCAGATAGCGCTGCAGGAGCAGGAAGCCGGCGACGACGGGCACGCTCACCACGAGCGAGGCGGCCATGATCTGGTTCCAGTACACGTCGTTGAGCGTGGAGTAGCCCTGGAGGCCGACGGCGAGGGTGCGGGTGGTGTCGTTCGTCATGACGGAGGCGAACAGGACCTCGCCCCAGGCGGTCATGAAGGCGTAGACGGCGACCGCGACGATGCCGGGCACCGCCGCCGGGACGATCACCCGGAACAGCGCGCCGACCGGGCCGCACCCGTCGACCTTGGCGGCCTCGTCCAGGTCGCGCGGAATGGAGTCGAAGTAGCCGATGAGCATCCAGATGGAGAAGGGCAGCGAGAAGGTCAGATAGGTGAGGATCAGTCCGCCGCGCGAGCCGAACAGGGCGATGCCGGTGGCGTTGCCGATGTTGACGTAGAGCAGGAACAGCGGCAGCAGGAAGAGGATGCCGGGGAACATCTGCGTCGAGAGCACCGTCACCGTGAAGACGCGCTTGCCGCGGAAGGAGTAGCGGCTGACGGCGTACGCCGCGAACACGGCGATGACGACCGAGCAGACCGTCGCCGCGCCCGCCACGATCAGGGAGTTCACGAAGTACCGGGCGAGCGGGACCGTCGACCAGATGTCGATGTACGGACGGATCGTCAGTTCGCTGGGGAGCCAGCGGAACTGTCCCGAGACGTCCGCGAGCGGCTTGAGCGAGCTGGAGACCATGACGTACACCGGCAGGAGCACGAAGCCGGCGAGCAGGGTGAGGAAGATCCGCCGGGTCCACAGGAACGAGCGGGGCGGCGCCATGGGCGACCTGCGGGTCCGCGCGGTGGCCGGGGCGGTCGTCGGGCTAGGCATCGGCGGTCCTCCGTCCGCGTGAGGTGACGGCCAGATAGCCGCCGGTCACGACCAGCAGGAACAGCAGCAGCAGGACGGACATCGCCGAGCCCGTGCCGAAGTTCCAGGTCACGAACGACGCCTGGTAGATGTGCACCGAGATGAGGTCCGCGGCCTGCGGTGCGGCCTTGCCGAACAGGACGTACGGCGTGTTGAAGTCGTTGAACGTCCACAGGAACAGTACGAGCACCAGCACCTGGTTGACGGGGCGCAGCGACGGCAGGGTGATGCGGCGGATCTGCTGCCATGTCCCGGCGCCGTCCAGTGCGGCCGCCTCGTACAGCTCCCGCGGGATGTTCTGCAGTCCGGCCATCACGATGAGGAAGGCGAACGGCCAGCCCTTCCACACCGAGACCGTCAGCAGCGCGAAGAAGCTGTTGTCGCCGATGAGCCAGAAGGACGGCTTGTCGGTGAGGCCCAGCTGGTCGTGCAGGACGTGGTTCACCAGGCCGTTGTCGTGCTGGAACATGAACACCCAGGTGATGACCGCGGTGTAGACGGGCAGCGCGTACGGCACGAGGAACAGCGCCCGCAGCAGGCCCCGGCCGCGGAAGGTGTCCTGCAGGCAGATGGCCGCGGCGGTGCCGATCAGCCAGCACAGGCCGACCGACAGCAGGGTGAAGGCCACGGTGACGAGGAAGGAGTGCAGCAGGGCCTCGCCGACCGGGGCGTCGAAGTCGACCGACACCGAGTAGTTGTCGAGGCCGGACCAGGGGGCGGCGCCCCAGTCGCGGATGTGGAACTGGGTGAGCTGCTTGAAGCTCATCACGATGCCGACGGCCATCGGCACCAGGTGGACGAGGAGTTCGAGGGCCAGGGCGGGCAGCAGGAGCAGATACGGCAGTCCGATGCGGCGGAGCCGCCCGGTGCGGCGGCGGGGAGTGCCCGGAGGCGCCGCACCGGGGGTGCTCTCGCGCACCGCCTGCTCGGCGGTGGTGGTGGTCATCGCGCTCACTTCGCCGGCATCTGCTGCTGGGCCTTCTCCAGCTTCGCCTTCACCGACTCGGCGGTCACCGGGCGGCCGGCGGCGGCGTCCGCGAACAGCTCCTTGACGGCCGTACCGACCGCCGTCTCGAACTGTGACTCGTCGGGGACCTGGGGCAGGGCGGCGGCACTGCGCGCGAGGGTGTCCTTCAGGACGGTGTTCGCGGGGGTGTTGAAGGCGGGGTCGGACTGGGCGGCCTTGACCGGCGGGATGGAGCTGTAGGCCTTGTTGAGGATCTTCTGCTCCTCCTCGCTGGTCATGAACTTCACGAACTCGGTGGCGCCGTCGAGGTTGTCGGTGTTCTTGAAGACGGCCAGGTTGATGCCGGCGACCATCGAGTTGACCTGGGTGCCGCCGCCCGGGGTGCCGGACTGCACGGGCACGGGGGCGATGCCGTAGGCGTCCTCGCTCATGCCCTGCGACGTGAGGTTGGCGGAGGCGGACTGCCACAGGAGCATCGCGGTGCGGCCCTTGGCGAAGTCGCTGACGGACTGGTTCTGCGCGTACTCGGCGTTGCCCGCCGGGATGACCTTGTCCTCGGCCATCAGGTCGACGTACTGCTCGATGGCCTTGACCACACCGTCGTTGGTGAAGTCGGGCTTGCCGTCGGGGGTGAAGAAGTCGGCGCCGTGCTGCTTAGCGAAGACGAAGACGTGGTGGATGTTCTCCGCGACGTTGGCGCCCTCGGCGCCGAGGACCTGCTTGCCCAGCTTCCGGATCTTCTTGCCGTCGGCGACGAGTTCGTCCCAGGTGGCGGGCGGCCGGGATATGCCGGCGTCGGCGAGGATCTTCTTGTTGTAGTAGAGGGCGTACGCCATCGAGTACAGCGGCACCGCCGCCGGGTCCTGTCCCGCCACGCCGGTCGAGCCGAGCGCGGAGTCGACGAAGCGGTCCCTGCCGCCGATCTTCGCGAAGTTCTTCTCGTCCCAGGGCAGCAGCGCGCCGGTCGACTGGAGGGACGCCGACCAGGTGTTGCCGATGTTGAGGACGTCCGGGCCCTGGCCGGAGGTGGTGGCGGTGAGGATCCGGTTCAGCAGGTCCGACCAGGGCACGACCTCCAGTTCCACCTTGATGCCGGTCCGCTTCTCGAACTTGTCGAGTTCCGGCTGGAGGACCTTCTTGTCGATCTCGATGCTCGCGCCCTGGTTGGAGGCCCAGTACGTGAGGGTCTTCGGCGAGTCGTTGGAGCCCTCACCGGTCGCGCTGCCACCGCCGCAGGCCGTGGCGGTGAGCGCGAGGGACAAGGTGACGGCACCGGTGAGTGCGGCTCTGAGTCTGCGCATGCTCCTGGGACCCTTCCGGGGGAACGGCGTGGGGAACCGGCACGGCGAGCGCCCCGCGACAGGTCGTCGTGCCGACTTAATTTATGGCGTGAGTTAATAGCCGCGCGGAGAGCGCGTCAAGGCCTTGGCGACGGGTACGTCGCGCTCGCCGCATCCGGTCGTCCGGGCGATGCGCCCTCGGCGGGCGGCCGCACGGGGTGTGACCTGCGGTGCGAGTGCCGGGCGAGCGCCGTGGGAGTGCGGTGCGGGGTGTGCAACGGTTGTGTCGCGGCGGGCGGTTCGGGCGTCCACCGGCGCCGACGGCACCGCCGGTGGGCTCGGTGCGGGCTCGGTGCCGGTTCCCCGGCCGTGCGGCACTTCCCGTCACTCCGTTCCGGACTCGCATCCGCGTCCGTGCGGCAGCCGCCTCTCCCCCGGCTCTGTTTCGCAAGCCAGTTCACTCGCTACGTCGCAGGTGGCAGGCGCGGGGCGCACCCTCGGGCCCGGACCGATCGGCCCTCGTGTCGCGGCGGGGCGCGTCCTGTCATCCCCATAGGATCCGGGCGTGGCACACACCATCGACGAGCTCGTGGAGCTACAGCGGGCGGCCAACGCGGCCCAGGCCGAGATGCAGCGCATCCGGGACGCCTTCGGCAGACCGACCGAGGGCAGGTGGGCCGCCGAGCAGCACACCGAGTGGGAGACTGCCTGGCGGGCCTGGAGCGACCTCTCCCGCCAGGTGCAACTGGCCGTCACCGAGCACGCGGAGGCCGAGGGCCTGCCGCGCAGCACGGTGGAGGCGGAGGTCCAGCGCAGGGCCCGCCGCCCGGAGCCCGGAGCGGGCGGGACCGGCGGATCGTAGACCGGCGGCGGTGGAGCGTGGGGGGAGCGCACGGTGCGGTGGCGGGTTCGGGGTGACGGCGACGGGGCCCCGGGCGCGCTGAACGGCGGGACCAGGCACGTGCGGGACAGCGGTCCCAGGCGCGTGCGGGACTCCGGGACCGGGGACGCGCGGGACCCACACACCAGCGACGCACGGGACAGCGCAGGCAAGGCCGCGCGGGACAGCGGGACCAAGGGCGCGCGAGGCGCCGGCACCCGGGCCGCGCCCGGCGGACCGTCGCTCCGGGCGCGGGGCCGGGTCCTCGCCGGACTCGCGGCGCTCCTCACCGCCCTGCTGCTCCTGCACCGTGCGATACCCAACTCCCCCGGCCGCCTGGGCAGCCTGCTGGAGACGTTCCTTCCATGGCTCGGCGCGGTGGCCGCGGTCCTGTTCGCCCTCGCGTTGCTGCGCCGCTCGGTTGCCGCCCTGCTGGCGTCACTGGCGCCGATGGCGGCGTGGACGTATCTCTTCGGCGGGCTGCTGCTGCCCGGTGCCGAGGCGGGCGGGCACGGCCTGCTCGTGGTGCAGCACAACGTCAGCGACGAGAACCCCGACCCGGCCGGCACCGCCCGCGCCCTGGCCCGTGCCCGGCCGGACCTGATAGCGCTGGAGGAGCTGGTCCCGCCGGCGTCGGCGGTCTACGAGCGGACTCTCGCCGCCGACTACCCGTTCCACGCCGTCCGGGGCACCGTCGGGCTGTGGTCCCGGTATCCGCTGCGCGACGTCCGGACGCTGGACATCAGACCCCGGCAGATCACGGAGCCGTGGAGCCGGGGACTGCGGGCCGTGGTGCGCACCCCGCGCGGCGAACTCGCCGCATACGTCGCTCACCTGCCCTCGGTCCGCGTCGGGGCCGGCGGCCTCGCGTCGGCGGCGCGGGACGAGAGCGCCCGGCTGCTGGGCGCGGCCGTCGCCGCCGAGGAACTGAGCACGGTGATCCTGCTCGGGGATCTCAACGGCACGGTCGAGGACCGCGGGCTCGCCCCGCTGACCGCGCGGCTGGCCGAGCCGCGCCGGGGCTTCGCCCTCAGCTATCCGGCCGCCTTCCCGCTGGTCCGCATCGACCATGTCATGGCCCGCTCGGCGAGCGTCGGACGCATCCGTACCCTGCCCGCCACCGGCAGCGACCACCGGCCGGTGGCGGTCCGCGTGAAACCGCTTGGCACCTGAGGCGACGGTCTGTACGGTGGGGCCGTTCGTGTCGATCAGGGTGACGAGACGTGATGAGACGGCGGGAGGTGAGGCGGATGACCGTGTACGAGGCCACCGCGTCCGGCGTCCGGGTCCCCCTCACGTCCCGGGTCGTGGCCTGACCCCGTCCTGTCCGTCCTCGCCGGGAGCGTGAGCCCGCGAGGACCCTTCACACGAACACTTCTACGGAACGGATCCGTATCTGTCATGAGCGACACCTGGATCACGCGCGCCGAGGCACCCGGCGACGCCGCCGTCATCCGTGAGGTCCTCCTCGCCACCTTCCCCACGGCGGAGGAGGCGGACCTGGTCGACGCCCTGCGCGCCGACCCGGACGCGTGGATCGACGGACTGTCCGTCGTCGCGACGGACGAGATCGGGCGGATCGCCGGCCACGCGCTGCTGACCCGCTGTCACATCGGTGAGGTCCCGGCGCTGGCCCTGGCCCCGTGCGCCGTACGGCCGGAGCGGCAGCGCACCGGTGCCGGTTCGGCGGCCGTCCGCGCCGCCCTGCGCGCGGCCACCGACCACGGCGAGCGGTACGTCGTCGTCCTCGGTCACCCCGGCTACTACCCGAGGTTCGGCTTCACCCGGGCCTCCCAGCACGGGATCCGGCTGAGCATCGACGTGCCGGACGAGGCGCTGATGGCGCTGGCCCTGGACGCCGCGCATCCGCTGCCGGGCGGCACCGTACGCTACGCCGCGGCCTTCGGCATCTGACCGCCCGCCGGGCGGGGACACTCCGGTGCCCCGCCCGGCACTCGTTCACCGTGCGCCGGCCGCCTCGGCCGCAGCGCCGCGCAGCCGGTCCTGAACCACTCCGCTGCCGTCCTGGAACCACTCCCCCGCGGCCCCCGTACTCGTACTCAGCCCGCGGTCACCGGCCGCTCGCCGCCGCCCGGCCGCGCGGTCCCGCTCCTCGTGTCCGCGTGGAACCTCAGCGCCAGGCTGTCCGGCTTGACGGTGACCACGGCCTGCGGGCGGGGTGCGCGGGAGGCGAGGGTGATACGCGGCCAGGCCTGGAGGACGGTCGCGAGGATGATCTGCAGTTCGGCCCAGGCGAAGTTCTCGCCGATGCACTTGCGCCGGCCGTCACCGAAGGCGAGGAACGATCCGCGGGTGGCCTGGACGCGTTCGGGGGTCCAGCGGTCCGGGTCGAAGGTGTCCGCGTCGGGGAAGTGGGCCGGGTCGTGCTGGTGGAGGTAGGGGCTCCACACGACGTCGGCGCCGGCGGGGATGCGGTGCCCGCCGAGGTCCATGTCCCGGGCGGCGGTGCGCGTCACCATCCAGGCGGGCCCGTACTTGCGGATGGCCTCCTGCAACACCCGTCGCGCGTACGGGAGTTGTACCACGTCCTCGTAGCGCAAGGGCCGGTCCTGGCAGACGGCGGCGAGTTCGGCGCGCAGCCGTCGCTCGACCTCGGGGTGGCGGGTGATCTCGTACAGGGTCCAGGCGAGTGTCGTCCCGGTCGTCTCGATGGCGCCGGTGAGCAGGGTGATCGCCTCGTCCTGCAGCTGCTGCCGGGTCAGCGGCTCCTCGGCGTTGAGGAGCGTGCTGAACAGACCGTCCGCCTCACCCGAGCCGGCCGCCGCCGCGTGCGGGCAGCCGGCCGCCGCCGCGGCGTCCTCCGCGAGGTCAGAGGGCTTCGTGGAGCGGTGGTCGATGGCCTGGTCGATGAGGGCGCGCAGGCGGGCGACGCGACGGGCGTGGGCGCGGTTGGCGGGCAGGGGCAGCCGGGTGATCCAGGACGGCAGGACGGTCTGGCGGATGGTGCCCTTCATGATGGCGGGCATCAGGGCGGTGAACTCGGTCCGCAGGCGCGGCGGCAGGTCCGTGCCGAACAGGGCGACCAGGAACGCGGCGAGGGTGATGTCGTTCATGTCCGCGTAGACGTCGCGGGGCTGGTCCGCGGGCCAGGCGGCGACCATCTCGCGGACCTGCGCGATCATCGCCTCGCCGCGGGTGGCGATGTGCGCCTTGTTGAACATGGGCTGCATCAGGCGGCGGTTGCGCAGGTGGGTGTCGCCGTCGGCGACCGTGGCCAGCCCGTCGCCGAAGAACACCCGCAGCGCGTCGATGATCTTGCCGCCCTTGGTGTAGTGGCCGGCGTCGGTGACGAGGACGCGGCGGGTGAGCGCGGGGTCGGTGACGACGTAGGCGGGTGTGGGGCCTATGTGGATGCGGACCACGCTGCCGTACTCGCGCAGTGAGGTCATGAACGGCAGTGGCGTGCGGGCGAGATGGTGGGCGTGGCCGATCAAGGGTAGGCCGCCCGGCGCGGTCGGTGTGGGGGTGGGTGTGGCCTGGGTGCTCACTGTGTTCGGCGCTCCTGGTGTGAGGCTCCGGGGGGGGAGGTGCGGCCGATGCATTCCCAAGATCCACCACGGCAATGCGGCCCCACAGTGATCACTGCGTCACACCGCCGCCTCTTTTGCAGGCATATCCCACATCTGCAAGCATCGGTAACAGACAACCTGTACGACCATCAGCGCGCGGTCCGCCATCCGCGCGCCCCCACGGCAGACCCGACGCCTTCGGCGGACCCGACGCCTTCGGCGGACCCGAGGCCTTCACCGGACGCCGTCCCGCCTGTCCCCCGAAGAACCGTGTCCCACGGGCACGACCGCCACATCATTGCAGGCCAGGAGGCGGATCATGGCCACGGCGGAACTCGCTGCCGAACGAGAGTCGGCCTATCTGTCGCAACTGACGATGGCCGCGGCGCGCTATGCGAACCGCACCGAGCAGCGGGAGCGGAACCAGTCCGTTCTCGAGACGCGGGGCGTGCTCTACGCGGACACCCCCGAGCGGGTCGAGAGGCGGCTGGCGCGGCTCGGCGCCGACTGGTCGCTGGCGCGGGCCATCGAGCTGACACCGACGGAACCGGCCGCCACGGCGGGCAGCACCCTGCAGCTGCCCCCGGAGAGCTTCACCAGTGACGTGCTGGGGCTGGAGCGGCTCATCGGGCGCAACAACCTGACGCCCGTCGCGTTCCTGGAGGCCGGTGTCGCGGTTTCCCGGTCGGTCGGCCGGGTCACCATCAGCGGGCCGGGCGGCGGTCACGGCACCGGCTTCATGGTGTCGCCGTCCCTGCTGCTGACCAACAACCACGTGCTGCGCGGAGCGCCGGAGGCGAGCCGCAGCAAGGTGGCGTTCGCGTTCCAGGACTGCGCCGACGGCAGCCCGCTGGTGCCGGCGGTCTTCCCGCTGGAGCCGCACCGGTTCTTCGTCACCGACCGGGCGCTGGACTTCAGTGTCGTGGCGGTCGCTCCGCGCGGGGTGCGGGGCGAGGCGCTGTCCTCGTTCGGCTGGCTGGCCGTCACCGCGACCCAGGGCAAGCTGGTCATCGGGGAGTTCGTCAACATCATCCAGCACCCGAGGGGCGAGCCCAAGCAGATCGCGCTGCGCGACAACCAGGTCGTCGACGTGCTGGAGCGGTTCCTGCACTACGAGTCCGACACCCGTGAGGGCTCGTCGGGTTCTCCCGTCTTCAACGACCAGTGGGAGGTCGTCGCGCTGCACCACTCGGCCGTCCCGAAGACCGACGCCGAGGGCCGGCCGCTGAGCGTCGACGGCACGGTGTGGCGCCCGGAGATGGGCGAGCAGCAGGTGGCGTGGCGGGCCAACGAGGGGGTGCGGATCAGCCGTGTCCTGGAGGCGCTGCGCAAGGTGCCGCTGACCGGTGAGGCGGCCCGGCTGCGGGACGAGGCGTTCACCGCCGGGCTCACCGCCTCCCCCGTGACGGCCGCCGCGTCCCTGCCCGCCGGGTCCCAGCCCGCCGCGCCCGCGGCCGCCGCGTCCGCCTCGTCCGCCGTCCCGCTGACGACCGCCCTCGCGGGCACCGACGGAGCAGTGGCCGGGTCGCGGGAGCGGGCCCGTACGGCCGACGGCACCGTCCAGCTCACCCTTCCGCTGCGGATCACCGTCGGCTTCGACGCCTCCTCGTCCTCGCCGGCCACCTTCCTCGCCGCGCTGCCCGCGGCGGCGGCCCCGGCACCGGCCGCGTCCGCCCCGACGGCCGCGCCCCCGCCCCTCTCGTCGTTCCCGTCGTTCCCGCCGTCCCCGGCCGGGCCGCCGGACATCGCGTCGTCCGTCGACAGGAGCGCGGAGACGGCCCTCCTCAGCCACCGGCTCACACAGGAACGCCCCTACTACGACGGCCCCGCGGACGCCGCCGCCCGCGAGGCGTACTACGAGGACGTCCACACCGGTGACGGGGACGCGCTGCGCCGGGCGCTGACCCAACTCCTGACGGACACGCACACCCCCCGGCCCCGGTACGACCCGACGAAGCTGGTGTATCCGTGGGTCGACCTGCACAAGGACCGCAAGCTGCGCAGCATCTACTCCGGGCGGACCTTCACCGCCGAGGAACTCATACGCGCCGACGCGGCCGTCGCGAAGGCCCGCCTGGCCCGCGTACGGGAGCTGCTGCTCCAGGAGAGCACCGCGGGACCGGCCGAGTTCGCGGCGGAGTTCGACGCACTGGAGAAGTCGATGCCGTTCAACTGCGAGCACGTGGTGCCGCAGTCGTGGTTCGCCCACCGCGAGCCGATGCGGGGCGACCTGCACCATCTGTTCGCCTGCGAGGTGGGCTGCAACAGCTTCCGGGGCAACTACCCCTACTTCGACTTCCCCGACTTCATGGAAGCGGTCCGGGACGACTGCGGGATGCGTGAGGACGTGGGGTTCGAGCCCGAGCAGGGCAAGGGCGCGGCAGCGCGCGCCACGCTGTACTTCCTGCTGCGCTATCCGCGCGAGGTCGGCGACGCCGCACGCGAGTTCCCGAAGGAGCGGCTGCCCGTCCTGCTGCGCTGGCACGAGAGCGAGGCCGTCACCGAGTACGAGCGGCACCGCAACGCGGCGATCGCCCAGCTCCAGGGCAACCGGAACCCGCTGATCGACCACCCCGAATGGGCCCGCGAGATCGACTTCTCCGGCGTCTGGCCCTGACCGCTCGGGCACCGGCGTGCGCCGACCGTTGCGGCGGCGGGCACCACGGGCGCCCTGGACCGGGCGGGGCGGCACCTGGACCGGGCGGGGGCCCGGTCATCCTGGGATGCCGCTGCCGTAGGGGGCGTACAGGTCGAGCAGGCGGGTGCGGGCCGCGTGGAGGCGGTGGACGAGCACCAGGCCGACCCAGCGCGCGACCGCCTCGGCGAACCTCGGGTCGTCGCGGAACAGCTCACGGACGGCCCTCGCGTCGAACTCCCAGGCGCGCACCGGGGTCACCGCCTCGGCGCCCAGGTGCCAGACGCGCGGCGAGAACAGCCAGGACGAGCCGACGAGGTCACCGAAGCCGAGGGTCTCGATGACGGCGGGGCGGCGGCCGGGGATCCGGACGTCGAGGACGACGGTCCCGGTGCGGACGATCCAGAAGCGGTCCGCCCGTCCGCCCTCGTCGAACAGCCGGCCGCCCTGCGGGAAGGTCACCTCGCGGGCGAGGCTCATCAGCGTGCCCCGGTGTTCGGCGGGCAGGGACCGGGTCATGCGGGGCGTGGTCGTGGTGGTCATGACTGCACCTCCTCGTGCGGCGTCCGGAGCCCCGGACTCACCGCTTACGGCACCTGACTCCAGCCTTGCGACCGGGGGCGCCGCCGACTTGGGCCGAGCGGCCCTGAGTGGCCCGCCGTTGGACCCGGCGTTGCACCCGGCGGCGGGCCGGCGAGCCGACCGGCCGGCGCGGACCACCCCCGCCCACCCACGCCCGCCCCGCCACCCGGTCCCGGCCACCAGCCGGCTCGGCGAGCGCCCTTCCGTCCCGGGAGCCTGGTTCGGTCGGCCCCCGGTCATGGGGCCGAAGGTCCCTTTCTCCGGGGCCGCTGGTCCCGTGTTGCCCCTCCGGGCCCAGCAGCCGCCCGGAATGGCCGGACGCGGTTGCTATACAGAGGCGGCCGGCCGCTCGCTCGCGGCGGCTGTCCCCTGTCTTTCCCGTCCCGTCCCGTCCCGTCCAGGGAGGCTTCATGCTGTCCGCAGAGTCCGCCGCCGTCCTACGCGCCACCCTTCCCGCCGTGGCCGGCGCGCTCGACGAGATCACCGAGCGCTTCTACGGGACGATGTTCCGCGACCGCCCGGAGCTGCTGGACGGCATGTTCAACCGCGGCAACCAGGCCTCCGGCACCCAGCGCCGGGCGCTGGCCGGGGCGGTGGCGGGTTTCGCGACCGCGCTGCTGGCGGACCCCGGTGCCCGGCCCGACGCCCTGCTGGAACGGATCGCCCACAAGCACACCGCGGTCGGGGTCACCGAGGACCAGTACACGGTCGTCCACAAGTATCTGTTCGGCGCGATCGCCGAGGTGCTGGGCGACGCGGTGACGCCGGAGGTGGCGGCGGCCTGGGACGAGGTGTACTGGCTGATGGCGGGTGCGCTGATCGCCCGGGAGGCGCGGCTGTACCAGGCCGCGGGGGTGGCGCCGGGCGGGATATGGCGGCCGTGGACGGTCGTGGAGCGCCGCGTGGAGACCCCCGACGTGGTGTCGTTCCTGCTGCGGCCCGCCGACGGCGCGCCCGTGCCGGCCGCCCGCGCGGGGCAGTACGTGAGTGTGCGCGCGACCATGCCGGACGGGGTGCGTCAGCTACGCCAGTACAGCCTGTCCTGCGACCCCGGGGGCCAGCTGCGCCGTATCACCGTCAAGCGGGTCGCGGGCGTCGACGGCGCGCCCGAGGGAGAGGTGTCGAACCTGCTGCACCGGACCGTGCGGGTGGGGGACGAACTGACGCTGTCCGCGCCGTTCGGCGACATCGTCCTGGACGCGGACGACACCCCGCTCGTCCTGGTCTCGGCGGGCATCGGCTGCACTCCCCTGGTCGGGATGCTCGACCGGCTCGCGGCGACCGGCTCGGACCGCCCCGTCCTGATCCTGCACGCGGACCGCTCCCCCGAGGACCACGCCCTGCGCGCGGAGACCCGCCGGCTGGCCGATCGTCTGCCCCACGCGCAGACCGTCTTCTGGTACGAGCGCCCCGGCCCCGCCGAACCCGAGGCCCGCGCCGGTCTGATGGACCTCTCCGAGGTGACGGTCCCCGCGGACGCCACCGTGTACCTGTGCGGTCCGCTGCCGTTCATGCGCTCCGCGCGGACGGCGCTGCTGGGCCGGGGGGTGCCGGCCCGGCGCGTGCGCTACGAGGTGTTCGGCCCGGACCTGTGGCAGGCGGACACGGCCGATACGGCCGGGGCGGGCGCGGCCTGATACGGCCGTGGGCACCCCGCCGCCCCGTCGGCCCGTCGCCCCGTCGCCCCGTCGGCCCGTCGCCCCGTCGCCCCGTCGGCCCGTCGGCCCGTCGGCCCACACCAGGCGACCCGCCGCAGGCCCGCGGCTCAGGGCGTCAGCGGTACCCGCCACACCAGCCTGGTGCCGCCGGACGGCGGTGTCGTCCAGGTCAGTTCGCCGCCCAGGTGCTCGGCCCGCTCCGCCATGTTGCGCAGGCCGCTGCGCCGGCCTTCGGGCGGGATGCCGACGCCGTTGTCGGTGACCTCCAGGCGCAGTTCGCGGCCGTCGGTGGCGAGGACGACGTCGGCGCGGCCGGCGTGGGCGTGACGGGCGACGTTGGCGAGGGCCTCGGAGAGGACCGCGACGGCGTGGTCGGCGGTCTCCTTGGGGACGCGGGTGTCGAGCAGGCCGTCCATGCGGAGGCCGGGCGCGAAGCCGAGGACCGGGGCGGCCTCCCCGGCCACGCGGACCGCGCGGGCACGCAGGCCGGTTCCGGCGCCGGTCTCCCGGGAGCGCAGGCCGAAGATCGTGGAGCGGATGATCTTTATGGTTTCGTCGAGGTCGTCCACCGCACGCGTCACCCGCTCGGCGGCTCCGGGGTGCTCGATGAACCGGCCCGCGCTCTGCAGGGTCATCCCGGTGGCGAACAGCCGCTGGATCGCCAGGTCGTGCAGGTCGCGGGCGATCCGGTCGCGGTCCTGGAGCACCGCGATCCGCTCGGCGTCGCGGCGCCGCTCGGCCAGCTCCATGGCGACCGCCGCCTGGCCGGCGAACGACCGCAGCGGCTCGGTCTGCTGCTCGGTGAACAGCGCCTGGCCGGCCTCCCGCACCAGCAGCACCACACCGCGTACGCCGTCGCCGCCGCCGATGGGCACCGCGGCGGCGGGCCCCAGCCCGGTGAACCGCGGCGGGCCGGCCGAGACCCGCTCGTCCCGGGTGATGTCCGCGCTGGTGACGGTCGTGGCCCCGGCGAAGGCCCGGCCGATCAGGCTGGCGCGCACGGGCAGTACCAGGCCCTGATGGACCTCCGCCTCCGGGCCGAAGGCCAGTTCCACGGTGAGGGAGTCGGCGTCGTCCAGGGGCACCGCGACCACCGCGAGGGCCGCTCCGGTGATCTCCCGGGCCCGCTCGGCGATGAGGCCGAGCACCGCGCCGCGGTCGCTGCCGGACAAGATGCTGTGGGTGATCTCCGCGCTGGCGCGCAGCCAGCGTTCCCGCAGCCGGGACTCCTCGTACAGGCGGGCGTTGTCGATGGCCACACCGGCCGCCACGGCCAGGGTGGACAGCACCGACTCGTCCTCCTCGTCGAACTGCGCGCCGCCCCGTTTCTCGGTCAGGTAGAGATTGCCGAAGACCTGGTCGCGCACCCGGATCGGGACGCCGAGGAAGGTGTTCATCGGCGGGTGGTGGGGCGGCAGGCCGTACGAGGCGGGGTGCTCGGAGATCTTCGCCAGCCGCAGCGGCCGGGGGTGGCGGATCAGCTCGCCGAGGATGCCGTGCCCCTCGGGGAAGTTGCCGATCTCGGTGATCTGCTCGTCGGGGACACCGACGGTGTGGAAGTCGGACAGCCGCCTGCCGTCGGGGCCGATGACGCCGAGGGCCGCGTACCGGGCGTCGACCAGCGCGGCGGCGGCCTCCACGATGCTGCGCAGGACCTGTTCCAGGTCCAGTTCCCGGCCGACCGAGAGGACGGCTTCCAGCAGGCTGTGCACCCGGTCGCGGGTGCCGCGCGCGGCGTCGAGCCGGGCCTGCACCTCCTCCAGCAGCTCGTCCAGGCGCAGTTGGGGAAGCCGTATGCGTGCCTCCCGGGACTCCGCGTCCACCGGTGTGCCCTCCCAAGGCCGTATCGCCGTCGCGCCCCAGGCCGGACGCCCTCACCGCCACCGTAGCCGGGCCCGCGGGGCGGGCGCGGCTGGGCTCAGAGGCCGCCGCGGTCCTCGGCCCGGAGCCGGTCCTGGGCCTGGGTGGCGATGACGGCGGCCTGGACGCGCCGTTCGACGCCGAGCTTGGCGAGGAGGCGGGAGATGTGGTTCTTGACGGTCTTCTCGGCGAGGTAGAGGCGCTGCCCGATCTGGCGGTTGGTCAGGCCCTCGCCGATCAGGGCGAGGATCTCCCGCTCGCGCGCGGTGAGTCCGGGCAGGGCGTCGGCCCCGTCCGGCGGCTGCTCGGCGCCGCGCAGCCGGGCCATCACGCGGGTGGTGGCGCTGGGGTCGAGCAGGGACTGGCCGCGGGCCACCGTGCGGACCGCGGTGACCAGGTCGGAGCCCTGGATCTGCTTCAGGACGTACCCGGAGGCGCCCGCCATGATCGAGTCCAGCAGTGCCTCCTCGTCGTCGAAGGAGGTCAGCATCAGGCACGCCAGGCCGGGCATCGCGGAGCGCAGCTCGCGGCAGACGGTGACGCCGTCGCCGTCGGGGAGGCGCACGTCGAGAATGGCCACCCGCGGGCGCAGGGCGGGCACCCGCACCAGCGCCTGCTCGACGGTGGCGGCCTCGCCGACGACGGTGATGTCGGGTTCGTCGTCCAGCAGGTCGCGCACCCCGCGCCGTACCACCTCGTGGTCGTCCAGCAGGAACACCCGGATCGGCCCGCCCGGGCCGGGCCGCTCGCTGTCCGCCATCGTTCTCTCCTCGTCCTGGTGCCGCGGGGGTGGGCTCCCTGTGCAGGATCCTCGTCGCTGTCGGGGCCGGACGACCAGGGCCGTTCGGCCCCGATCGAGGCGGTTCAGCGACGGTCGGTGATTCATCCCTCTCACCCGACCGGACGTCCCGCACCGCCCTCTCACCCGACCGGACGTCCCGCGCCGCCCTCTCACCCGACCGGACGTCCCGCACCGCCTTCTCACGCGTCCGCGCCGGACACCCCGCGCCGGTGTCGCCCTCAGCCGTGGGCCCGGATCTCCGCCAGGACCTCCCGGATCACATGGCGGGCGTTGCGGGCCATCGCCGGGTTGGTCTTCCGGTAGTACGGCAGGGCGATCAGCGCCTGGGAGAGGGTGCGGGCGCGGCCGCGGGTCCAGGAGGCGCCGTCCTCGCCGAGGCCGTCGCGGAACACCTTGCGCGCCTCGGCGGGCAGCAGGTTCCACGCGGGGAACAGATCGCAGGCCGGGTCGCCCACGCCCAGGCATCCGAAGTCGATGACGGCGACGAGCCGGCCGTCGGCGACCAGGAGGTTGCCCGGCATCAGGTCGGCGTGCAGCCATACCGGAGGCCCGTCCCACTCCGGGGTCCGCAGGGCGTCCTCCCACACGGCGGTCACCGCGTCGCAGTCGACGCCCTCCTCGGGGAGGCGGCGCAGTTCCTCGATCGCGGCGCGGGTCTCGGCGTCGAGCGAGGCGAGCGGGCCGCCGCGGTGGGCCGCCGGGGCTCCCGGCAGGGTCACGGTGCGCATCGCCGCGACGAACGCGGCCAGCTCCCCGGCCAGCCGGACGGGCTCGCTCAGGGCACCCGCCACGGGGTTCTCCCCCGGCAGCCACCGGTACACCGACCACGGCCACGGGTAGCCCTCGCCGGGCTCGCCGGCCGCGAGGACCTCCGGGACGGGGGTGGGCAGCAGGGGCGCGAGGCGCGGGAGCCACTCCCGCTCGACGGCCACGTCCTTCGCTCCGCCCGCCACGAGCGGCAGACGTACGACCATGTCGTCGCCCAGCCGGTACATGGCGTTGACCGTGCCGCCGGACGGGACCCGCCTCAGCGGGAGCCGGGCCCAGCGCGGGAACCGCGCGGCGATCAGCCGGCGGACGAGGTCGTCGTCGAACGGAGTGCCGGCCGGCTGCCCGGTGGGTGCGGGGTCACTGCTCATGGCGTCACTTCTCCGCCTTGCAGAGCTGGATGTCACAGGTCATCCAGATGTCGCCGATCGCGGCCCGAACCGGTTTGCGCGCCATGGCGCCTCCCCCCTCTTCCGCTCCCGTCCGGCCTGGTCAGGGCCGGTGAGGAGACAGGTTACCGGTGCGTGCGCGGGGCGAAGGGGCTGAGGGGCTGAGGGGCTGAGGGGCGAAGGCCCGGCTGGGGAGCGGCCCGCACAGGGGCCGCTCCCGCCGCGACCGCCGGGCCCGCCGCGACCGCCGGACCGGCACGGACGTCACATGTCCGCGGCGTCCACCACGTCGCCCAGGTCGACGAACTTGAAGCCGGTCGCGGTGCGGGTGCCGCCCTCGCCGTCGGGGACCTCGGGGGTCTCGTGGCCGTCCTGGACGACCAGCAGGCCGTTCGGGTAGCGGCTGCCGAGCGGGGCGTTCAGGACGGCGGCTCCGTCGCACTCCTCGCTGCCGTCGAGGGTGGCGGAGGCGGCGCCGACGCGGAAGCCGCCCTCGTACTCGTTGTCCTCGCTCACCTCGCGGTCGTAGAGGGCGAAGGTGTCGTCGCCCTGGCTGGAGGCGAGGAGGTAGCCGTCGCCGTCGGGCTCCTGGAACAGGGTCAGGCCCTCGACGTCGGCGGACAGGTGCTCGCCGCCGTACCCGGGGTCGGCGCCGGCGGCGCACTCCTCGGTGGCCTCGTCGTAGACACCGGGGACGCCGTACTCGCGGACCTTGTCCACCAGGACCGGCTTGGTGGTGAGGTCGGCGCGCATGCGCCAGATGCCGATGTCCTCCTGGCCGGCGTAGAGGGTGCCGGTGGCCGGGTCGACGACCATGCCCTCGACCTGGGGCAGCTCACCGGGTTCCGCGCAGGGGGACCAGGTGGTGCCGTTCGGCAGGCGGAAGGACGACGGCAGGTCGAGGGTGCGGACCTTGCGGTAGCCGACGGTGCCGTTCGCGGCCGGGGTCAGTTCGACGAGGGCGACGCGGGTGCGCTCGCGCTGGCTGACCAGGGCGTACGTGCGGCCGGTGGCCTTGTCCTGCCAGGTGGCGAGGCCGTACGCGGTGCGCTGGTCGTTGATCTCGGCCTGGCCGGTGGAGAAGACCGGGGCGGCGGCGGGGTCGGTGATGTCGGTGAGCGGGGCGCCGGGCTTGGCCGGATCGACGCGGTAGATCCGCAGCCGGTCGTTGCCGCGGTCGCTGACGACGGCGACGTCGGCGCGGCCGGCGGAGGTGCGCAGGCCGGTGACGAGGTCGACGTTGTTGAAGCGGCCCGGGGCGTCGTCCTCGGCGGGCGGGCGCGGGGCGGGCAGCGACTGCACGAGGCGGGCGTCGAGGTCGTACACGCGCAGGCCGCCTTCCTTGGCGGTGGCGATGACGAGGCTGCGGTCGGGGTCGGCCGCGTTGCGCCAGATCGCCGGGTCGTCCGCGTCGGAGTTGCCGCCCGCCTCGTCGTCGTAGAGGGCGGAGGTCTCGCTGGTGGGTGTGACCGTCGGCAGGCTCCGGCCGTCGTCGGCCCCCGCGGGGGCGGCGGTCAGGACGGCGAGCAGGGCGGTGCCCAGGGCGAGGGTGGCGGCGGTGCGCGGCGCGCGGTGCGTTCTCACAAGCGCTTCCTTCGTCGGTGTCGAGGACAGGCCGATGCTGGGAGGAGAAGCTTGCGCGCAGAAGACCATGATCTGTACGGACGAGACAGGTGATGTGGCCGGATGCCGACGCGGTGCCAACGGCCCGCGACGGAAGGTCGAATATCAGCCACCCCCTTTGTGTGACGCAGATCACACTGGAAGGTTTGGAACAGGACATTCCGGACCACGCTGCGATTACCGAATATCGAACAGCGGCTTCAACGTTTTGGAAGGGAAGTTTCCCGTCCCGGAACACCCTTCGAAACGCAGGCGGCGAGGGCGGCAACGCCCTTGAAAGGGCGGATCATGAAGCGCCGATACCTGAATGTCACACACCGTTGCCGCGAAAACCGCAGCACTTAACGTCCTGTTCATGACTCAGCTGGACGTACGGCCGCTGGCCGGAAACGACGACGGAGGCCCCGCCGACGGCATGCGTGCCAAGGGGCTGAGCGGGAACTCCGTCGGGCTGCTCGGCAGCGCCGTGATCGGCGTCTCGACGGTGGCCCCGGTGTACTGCCTCACCTCCACCCTCGGGTCGACCGCGGGCGAGGTCGGTCTGCAGATGCCGGCGGTGTTCCTCGCGGGCTTCCTGCCGATGCTGCTCGTCGCCTTCGCCTACCGCGAGCTGAACAGGGTGATGCCGGACTGCGGCACCTCCTTCACCTGGACGGTGAAGGCCTTCGGCCCGAAGGTGGGCTGGATGTGCGGGTGGGGCCTGGTGATCGCCACGATCATCGTGCTCTCCAACCTCGCCGGCGTGGCGACGTCGTACTTCTGGCTGCTCGCCGGGGAGATCACCGGCAGCGAGGACGTGGCGGCCCTCGACGGGAACAAGGCGGTGCACATCCTCACCTGCCTGGCCCTGGTCGCCGTCGCGACCGTGATCAGCTACCGGGGGATGACCGCGACCAAGGGCGTGCAGTACGCGCTGGTCGGACTCCAGCTGGTCGTGCTCGCCGTCTTCGTGGTGCTGGCCTTCGCCCAGGCCGGCAGCGCCGACTTCCCGACCTCCGCGGACTTCTCCTGGTCCTGGCTGAACCCGTTCGCGGTGCAGTCCTTCGGCGCCTTCACCGCCGGTCTGTCCCTGTCGATCTTCATGTACTGGGGCTGGGACGCGTGTCTGACCGCCAACGAGGAGACCACCGGCTCCACCAGGACCCCCGGCCGTGCGGCGCTGCTCGCCATGGTCGTGCTGGTCGGCTCCTACCTGGCCACGGGCGTCGCGGCACAGATGATCGTCGGCTCCGGCGACAAGGGGCTGGGCCTCGCCAACCCCGACACCTCCGACAACGTCTTCGCCGCGCTGGCCGGCCCGGTGATGGGCCCGGCGCTGGGCATCGCGCTCTTCGTCGCCGTCCTCGCCTCGGCCGCGGCGAGCCTGCAGACCACCTTCATCCCGGTGGCCCGTACGGTGCTGGCGATGTCGGCGTACGAGGCGCTGCCCGCCTCCTACTCCAAGGTCCACGAGCGGTTCCGCACCCCGGGCCGGGCCACGGTCATGGCCGGCATCGCGACGGGCGTGTTCTACACCGTCATGACGCTGGTCAGCGAGCACGTCCTGGTCGACACGATCTACGCGCTCGGCCTGATGATCTGCTTCTACTACGCCCTCACCGCCTTCGCCTGCGTCTGGTACTTCCGCGCCGACCTGCTGCGCTCCGGCCGCGACCTGCTCTTCAAGGGCCTCTTCCCGCTGGTCGGCGGCGTGCTGCTGAGCGCGGTGTTCGCCAAGACGCTGGTGGACATGTGGGACCCGGCGTACGGCAGCGGCTCCTCGGTGTTCGGCGTGGGCTCGGTGTTCGTGATCGGCGTGGGTCTGCTCCTCCTGGGCGTCGTGATCATGTACGTGATGCGGTGGCGCAGCCCGGCGTTCTTCCAGGGCAGGACCCTCACGGGGTCGACGCCCGCGCTGGTCGCCGAGGACTGACGGCCGCGCCGCCGAGAGGCTGAGGGGGGCGGGACACCATTCGGTGCCCCGCCTCTCGCACGTCGTGTGATCCCTTTCGGGGAGTGAGTGAGCCCGCGGTCCGGGGGTTACTCGGGGCTCATGGCGAAGCTGCATCTCCCCGGGCGCACCGGGCACAAGGAGCGGGACGAAGAGCCCCGGCGGCCGACTCCCGAGGAGGCCGGGCCCGGGCCGGAGGTGGAGCGGGCGGCACCCGCGTCTCCGACCGGGCTGCCCAAGGGGGCCTGGCGCGCGGTGTTCAAGGGCAGTCTCCGCGAGTTCAAGGACGACGAGCTCACCGACCGCGCGGCGGCCCTGACGTACTACGGGGTGCTGTCGCTGTTCCCGGCGCTGCTGGTGCTGGTGTCGCTGCTGGGCATCTCCGGCAGATCCACGACGGACAAGCTGATGCAGAACGTGGAGGCGCTGGCTCCCGGCGCCGCGCGGGACATCATCGGACGGGCCGTCGAGCAGTTGCAGGGCAACGCGGGCACCGGGTCCCTGATGGCGATCATCGGTCTCGTCCTGGCGGTGTGGTCCGCCTCCGGCTATGTGGCGGCGTTCATGCGCACGGCCAACGCGGTCTACGACATCCCGGAGGGCCGGCCGGTCTGGACCATCCTGCCGGTGCGGCTGGGGCTGACCGTGGCGCTGATGCTCATGGCCGTGATCAGCGCGCTGATCGTGGTCTTCACCGGGGGTCTCGCCCGCCGGGCGGGTGACGTGCTCGGTCTCGGTGAGACGGCGCTGACGGTGTGGTCCATCGCCAAGTGGCCCGTGCTCGTGCTGCTGGTCACGCTGATGATCGCGCTGCTGTACTGGGCCAGTCCCAACGCGCGGGTGCGCGGCTGGCGCTGGATCACTCCGGGCAGCTTCCTGGCCCTGGTGATCTGGATGATCGCCTCCGCCGGGTTCGCGTTCTACGTCGCCAACTTCGGCTCGTACAACAAGACGTACGGGACCATGGCCGCCGTCATCGTGTTCCTCGTCTGGCTGTGGATCACCAATCTGGCGATCCTGCTGGGCCTGGAGTTCGACGCGGAGACCGCCCGGCAGCGGGCCATCGCCGGCGGCCACCCGCCGGACGCCGAGCCGTACACCGAGCCCCGCTCGACCCGCACCTGGGACGAGGACGACTACACGCCCCGCGAGGAGCGGGAACACGAACGGGAAGCGGAAGGGGAAGGGGAACGGCCGCCGGGCCGCTCGTCCTGAGCCGTCGGGCGCTGTCGGGTCGCCAGCCGTCCGGCAGTGCCCGGTCGCCAGCCGTCCGGCCGTGCCCGGTCGTCAGCCGTCCGGCAGTGCCCGGTCGTCAGCCGTCGGGCCCTGCCCGGTCGTCAGCCGTCGGGCCCTGCCCGGTCGTCAAGAACTGCCCTCGGGTCCGCCAACGACGGCCCAACGGCCGGCCAGTGATCGGCCATGGCGGGTCATGAGCGGGTCATGATGCGGCGGCACACGGCGACCGGACAGGTTTTCGGATTTACGTTCGTGCCGTGAACCTCGACGACACCCCGCTCAGAGCCGCCGAGGCGGCTCCCGCGCGCCGCTCCCTGCTGCGCGCCGCCGTGACCGGAGCCGCCGTGACCGGCGCCGGCCTCGCCCTGGACGTCTCCCCCGCCGCCGCGGCCCCGCCCGCCGCCCGCCCGCGGCCCACCACCGCGACGGAGGCGCTGCGGGCGCTGGCCGTCGGGAACGCGCGCTGGCGGGCCTACCGGGAGCGGCATCCGGACGAGACCCCGGCCGTGCGGCAGGAGCTGGTCTCGGGCCAGCACCCGTTCGCGATCGTGCTGGGCTGTGTCGACTCGCGGGTGCCGCCGGAGCTGGTCTTCGACCAGGGTCTCGGCGATCTGCTCACCGTGCGCAGCGCCGGTGAGGTGCTGGACGAGGCGGTGCTCGGCAGCATCGCCTACGGGGTGCTGGAGCTGGACATACCGCTGGTGATGGTGCTGGGCCACCATTCGTGCGGGGCCGTGCGGGCCGCGGTGGAGGCCGACGCGTCCGGCGGGCGGCTGCCCGCGCACATCCAGTACCTGGCCGACCGGATAGCCCCGGCCATCGACCGCACCACGGAGGGCGAAGCCCGCGTCGACGCGACCATAGACGCCAACGTCCGGCTGGTACGGTCCCTGCTCGCGGCCGAGCCGGACCTCGCCCAGCGGGTGGCGGACGGGCGGCTCGCCATCGTCGGCGCGCGCTACGAGCTGACCAGCCAGGCGGTACGGCGCCTGGCCTGACGTACGATCACCGCGAAGCGCGTGCCGGCCGGTCCGGTGACACTGCCAGGAGGGCGGGGCGAGCAGCAGGACCATGCCGACGAACTGGATCACCACTCCCCTCACCGAGGACGTCACCGCGGGTCTCCTGCGCGGCGCCCTCGACCTGGAGGGCACCGCGCGCGGTGTGCTGCCGCACCGGCTGCCCGCCCGGGCCCGCGCGCAGTGCGCCGACCCGCAGCTCGCCATGGCCGAGTCCCAGCCGTCCGGCGTACGGCTGGTGTTCCGCACCCGCGCCACCGCCGTGGAGCTGGACACCGTGCCCACCAAGCGCGTCTACGTGGGCGCCCCGCCGCGCCCGGACGGCGTCTACGACCTGCTCGTGGACGGCGCACCGGCCGGCCGGGCCACCGTGGCCGGCCGGCCGGTGCGGGCCGGGCCACCGTGGCCGGCGGCGACACCCTGACCATCGACATGACCACCGGGTCCGTCGAGGTCCGGCGCGGGCCGGTCGGCACCGTGCGTTTCGCGGGGCTGCCCGGCCGGCCGAAGGTGGTGGAGATCTGGCTGCCGCACAACGAGACGACCGAGCTGGTCGCGCTGCGCACCGACGCCCCGGTCGAACCCGTGCCGAGGGAGCCGGACCGCCGGGCCTGGCTGCACCACGGCAGCTCGATCAGCCACGGCTCGGACGCGGCGAGCCCCACCACGACCTGGCCCGCGCTCGCCGCCTCCCTCGGCGGCGTGGAGCTGATCGATCTTGGCCTGGGCGGCAGCGCCCTGCTCGACCCGTTCACCGCGCGGACCATCCGTGACGCCCCGGCCGACCTGATCAGTCTGAAGATCGGGATCAATCTGGTGAACACCGACCTGATGCGGCTGCGGGCGTTCACGCCCGCCGTCCACGGGTTCCTCGACACCGTCCGGGACGGCCATCCGGACACGCCGCTGCTGGTGGTCTCCCCCATCCTGTGCCCCCTCCACGAGGACACCCCGGGTCCCACCGTCCCCGACGAGTCCTCCCTGGGCAGCGGCCGGCTGCGGTTCCGGGCGGCCGGCGACCCGGCCGAGCGCGCGGCCGGCAAGCTCACCCTGAGCGTCATCCGCGAGGAACTCGCCCGCGTCGTCGCACAGCGCGCGGCCGAGGACCCTCACCTCCACCACCTCGACGGCCGCGCCCTGTACGGCGAGTCCGACGCCGCCGAACTGCCGCTGCCGGACGGGCTGCACCCGGACGCCGCCACCCACCGGCGCATGGGTGAGCGGTTCGCCCGGCTCGCGTTCGGGGACGCGGGAATCCTCACCGGCGCCTGACGTCCGCTTCCCCGCCCGTACGCCCGCTCCGGCCGCCACCCCTCTCCCCTGGTCCCCCTCTTGGCCGCACCCCTATGTCAGGTAGCCTGACATCCGTCGTCCGCAGCCGGAGGTTTCCCCATGACCATCGAGTACGCCACGCGGTACCGGTCCCGCTCCTTGATCCCGCCGGAGCCCGGAAAGCCGTACTTCATCGAGAAGGGGCTGGGCGACCGGGCGCACCTCTTCGGTGACCTCGTCACGGTCTACGCGGGCGGCGAGCAGACGGAGAACACCTTCAACTTCTTCACCGTGGAAGGGCCGAAGGGCGATCTCATCCCCGCGCACTCGCACCCGGACACTCACGAGGTCTTCTACATCGCCCAGGGCGCGGTGCGCCTGTTCGTCGAGGACCTGGACGGTGAGCAGCACGAACGGCTGCTCACGCCGGGCGACTTCGGCTTCGTACCGAAGAACTGCCCGCACGCCTACCGCATGGAGCGCCACCACTCGGTGGTCGTCGGCGTGGCCGCCGGACCGGGCGGCACCTTCGAGCGGTTCTTCGAGACCCTGGGCACGCCGAGCGACGAACTCGGCCTGCCCGCCCGGCCGTACGTGCCCGCGCCGGAGAAGTTCGCCACCGTGCCGGACCGGTACGACGTGCGGTTCCTGCCCGACCACCGGTGGCGCACCGGGAGCGGACAGCGGTGACCTACGTCCAGGTGCTGCTGGCGGGCGGGCTGGTCGGGGTGCTCTACGGGGCACTGCGCGTGACCTCGCCCGCCCCGCCCCCGGTCCCCCTGTTCGGGCTGCTGGGCATGGTGCTGGGGCAGTCGCTGCTGGAGGCGGCTTCGTGTCCCGGTGCGCCGGGCCGGCGGCGAGGGGATAATTCCCGGATCCGCCGTCCCGCCGAGGCCCCCGAGGAGCCATGAGTCACCGCGCCGCCAATCTGCCCCAACTGCTCGGCGAAGGCCGGCGCTGGTTCGAGGACGCCCTGTTCGCCAGCATGGAGGCCGCAGGGGAACAGCCGGTGACCACCGCGCAGGCGTCCGTCTTCGCGATGCTCGACGCCGAGGGGACGACGGTCTCCGAGCTCGCCCGCCGGATCGGCGTCACCCGCCAGACGGTCCATCAGGCGGTGCACGGGCTGATCGACATGGGGCTGCTGGAGCAGGTCCCCGACCCCGGCTCCGCCCGCCGCCGGCTGATCCGCACCACCCCCGAGGGCCGGCGGGTGCACGAGCGGGCCCAGACGGTGATCGCGGTGATCGAGTCGGTCCTGGCCGAGCGCATCGGCCGGTCCGGCGTCGACGCCGTGCGGCGGGCGCTGGCCGCCGACTGGGGCGAGCCGCCGCTCGTCGCGGCGCCCTGAGCACGCCGCACCCCTGTCCGTCCCGCCGGTTCGCGCACGCCGGCGCGGCGGGATCGCGCCGCCCGGTGTCAGGCGATGAGCGCCTGGTCGGGGCCGAGGCGGTCCAGAAGGTGGTCCAGATGCAGTTCGGCCACGGGGGCGACCAGGTCGGGGTGGCGCAGCAGCGCCGCGGCGTCACGGTCGCGTATGCCGGGCTCGGTCAGGCGGCGGAACTCGGCCGGCGTGCCCAGGGGCTCCGGGCCGCGGGTGAGCTTGGTCACCGCCTGCCGGGCCAGCTCCGGGTCGGTGAGCAGGCTGGCGGCCCAGCTGGCCACGACCTCGTCCACCCAGGTCCGCCACGCGCTGTCCTCGGTGTGCGCGCCGCCCACCGCGTCCGCGCCGGTGACCCAGTCCAGGCGGGCCGAGCCGCCGGGGCCGGCCAGCGCGACCAGCGCCGCGTCCGTCCGCGTCGGGTAGCGCAGGCAGGCCGCGACCGTCACCGCCTGCCGCGCCTGCACCTCGCACAGGGCGGCGGCCAGCGCACCGCCGGACGCGGGGTAGGCGCGCGTCAGCCACTGAGCGGTCGCCGCGATGAGCGGGCTGAGTTCTGTGAGCACTGGCTGGCCGTCCGGACTGCGGGGGAACAGGGACCGGACAAAACGGTATCCCGCACACCGCGGGCAAGGACATGCCCTGTCTCGCATCGCGGGCGTGGCCTCGCCCACATTCGCCGGGCGCGGGGTTTACGCCCGGACGGGTGCCCGGACTGGTGCCCGGACGGGCACGCGGGGCCGCCGGTCACCCGGGCATCAGGCCGGCCGCGACCGTCGCGCCCAGTTCCCAGCAGGCCTCCAGGTCGGCCTTGCCGGGTGCGCCGGTGAGGGTCAGGGGATCGGCGGCGCGGCGCCAGGCGAGGCCCGTGGTGATCGACTCGATGCCGCGGACGGCTCCGGTGACGTCGCTGCCGCCGTGCACCCAGTAGCCGAAGGGGCGGCCGCGGGTGTCGTCCAGGCACGGGTAGTAGACCTGGTCGAAGAAGTGCTTCAGCGCGCCGGACATGTAGCCGAGGTTGGCGGGCGTGCCCAGGAGGTAGCCGTCGGCGGCGAGCACGTCGGACGCGGTGGCGGACAGCGCCGCGCGCCGCTCGACGCGCACGTTCTCGATCTCCGGCGTCGTCGCCCCGGCGACGACGGCTTCGAGGATCGCCTGGCAGTTGGGCGACGGCGTGTGATGGACGATCAGCAAGGTGGCCACGGCGGAACCCTAACGCCCGTTGTCACACGGCTGCCCGAGTGCGAGGATGCCCGCCACGACCACGCCGGAGGAGGCATCGTGACCGAGGGGGACCACCGGCCGCCCGCCGGAGCGCCGGACGCCGCGGCGGTGTTCGACGCGCTCGGCTCGGCGTACGAGAGGGCGTTCGCGGGATCAGCGGCGCACCGCGCGTCGCTCGACTGGCTGCTGGAGCGGCTGGAGCCCGGCAGCAGCGTGCTGGACGTGGGCAGCGGGACGGGCCGGCCGACCGCCGAGACCCTGGCCGGAGCCGGCCACCGGGTGCTCGGCGTGGACGTCTCGCCGGTGATGGTGGAGCTGGCAACGCGGCAGGTGCCGGATGCCGCCTTCCGCTGCGCCGACATCCGCGAGGTGCCGCTCGCGGAGGGCTCCTACGACGCGGTGTGCGTCTACTTCTCCCTGCTCCAGATGACCCGCGACGAACAGTCCGGACTGCTGGAGCGGCTGGTGCGGGCGCTGCGGCCGGGCGGGCACATGGTGCTGGCGACGGTGCCCGTGGACGTGGAGGGCGTGGACGCCGTGTTCATGGGCCGCCCGGTGCGGGTCACCAGCTTCGCCGCCGAGGACTTCACCGCCCTCGCGGCCGGCGCGGGCCTGACGGTGCTGCGCGCCGAGGAGTCCCTGTTCACCCCGGCCCACCCCGAGGCCGTACCGGAACCGCACCTGTTCGTGTACGCCCGGCGCGACTGAGCCGGGGGGTTGGCGCCGGTCGGCGTGCGCCGGGGTGGACGGCACGGCCGCCGACCCTTCCCGGACCGGAGCGGGCCGGTCCGTTACCGTGGGCGGGTATCGCGTCGCGGTGAGGAAAGGGATCGGGCGTGCGGGTGAGCCGGTGCGTGCGGGCGGGAGGCGCCCTCGGGCAGCTGCTGCTCGTGCTGGTGCTGGCCGTCGGTGTCTTCGTGATGCACACGCTCGGGCACCCGCAGGAGCACTCCGGTGGCGAACACCCCGGCAGCGCGTCGCACGGTGTCGCCGCTGCGTCGCACGTGCCCATGTCCGGGCACGCGGTGCCCGATCACTGGATGCCCGGCCCCTCGGGCGACACGCCGTCCGCTCCGCACGAGCCGGGGATGGCCATGGACATGACCTCGCTGTGCGTGGCGGTCCTGTTCGGCGCGTGGGTGCTGGCCGTGCTGCTCAGGGCGGCGTTCGCCCGGCGTGGCGCATGGCTCGCCGGACTCCTCGCGCGGGTCGCCGTCGTCCGGCGGCCGGATCCCCCGCCTCGCGGACCCGATCTCACCCGGTTGTCGGTGCTGCGGCTGTAGGCCGAACGGCACGCGCGGGCTCGCACACGCGGACCCGTCCCTTCGCGTACGCCTCCCACGGCCACCAGAACAGCAACAGAACCGACATTTAGGGTGAGATTCATCATGACTGGCTTCACGCGCGCCCTGCGCCGCCACCCCGCAACCGCCCGCCGTACCGCCGCGACGGCCCGCCGTACCGCCCCGTCCGCCGGCCTCGTCGCCGCCGGTGCCCTGCTCCTCGCCGCCTGCGGCGGGGACGGCACGGGCGGCATGCACCACGGCGCCGGCGGCTCCACGTCCACGACCGCGACCGCGTCCGAGGCCGCCGAGGCGGCGGCCGGTGGGGCCTTCAACGACACGGACGTCACCTTCGCCCAGCAGATGATCCCCCACCACGAGCAGGCCCTGGAGATGGCCCGGCTCGCCGACGGCCGGGCCTCGGACCCGGAGATCAAGGACCTCGCCGGGCGGATCGAGCAGGCCCAGGATCCCGAGATCCGGACCATGAAGGGCTGGCTGGAGTCCTGGAAGCAGCCGACCGCCGCGCAGTCCGGGTCCGGCATGGACCACGGCGGTCACGGCAGCGGTCACGACGGAGGCCACGGCAGCGGTGACGGCATGATGTCCGCCGCGGACATGGAACAGCTCAAGGGCATGAAGGGCACCGCCTTCGACAAGGCCTTCGCCGAGATGATGATCGAGCACCACAACGGCGCGATCAGCATGGCCCGCGACGAGCAGCGGAACGGCGAGAACCCCGGCGCCAGGAAGATGGCCGGCGACATCGTCGACGGGCAGTCCGCCGAGGTCGAGCAGTTGCGGGACATCCTCGACCGGCTCTGACCGACCGGCCGTCCGGACCCCGCGCGCGGGGGGCGGGCGGCCCCCCCCGCCCCGGCCGGCTCGCGCCCGCCCCCGCCCCAGGAGGGCGGGG
>NZ_JBFATR010000045.1:48436-56706 GCF_040678395.1 Streptomyces sp. NPDC052687
CCCGGGGCCGCCCCCCCCCCCCCCCCCCCCCCGGGGGGGGGGCCCCCCCCCCCCCCGCCGCGCACGGCCGGCATCGCGCCGGCACCGGCCTCAGTCGTGCGGAGCCTTCCCGCTGACCCGGTGGTCGGCGTGGCTGAGGGCTTCCATGACCAGGCGGCGCAGATGGCCGTCGCGCAGGCTGTAGTGGATGTGCCGCCCCTCGCGGCGGGATTCGACCAGCCCGGCGAGCCGCAGCTTGGCCAGGTGCTGGCTGACCGCCGTGCGCGAGGCCGCGCAGCGCTCGGTGAGCGAGCCGACGTCCGACTCCCCCTGCGCCAGCAGCCACAGCAGATGCAGCCGGGTGGGATCGGCGAGCATCGCGAACACCTCGGTGGCCTCCGCCAGACGCGCGCCGTCCGGGGGGCGCAGATGCGCGTCGAGGGCGGACGGCACGGGCTCACGATCAGGCATGCGTACAGCCTAGAGGCTGCCGCACACGACACATGACGGCCCGTTCATATGGACATGGCTTTCATTGCCATCTACCCTTGGATCATTGCCCCGCCCCCTCGCGCACCGCCGCGGGGTGCGCCGCACGCCACTGGAGGTGATCCGCCGTGAGCGGCCGTACGACGCGGCAGCGAGCGGCCGTACTCGACGGCCTGACGGACTGTCACGGCTTCGTGTCCGCGCAGGAGTTGCACGCCCGGCTGACCGCGCGCGGCGTGTCCATCGGCCTGACCACCGTGTACCGCGCGCTGCGTCACTTCGCGGCCACCGGCGGCGTCGACATGGTGCGCGACAAGGCGGGCGAGCGGCTCTACCGCCCCCGGCCCGGCGACGGACACCGGCACTATCTGATCTGCCGTCACTGCGGTTTCAGCCGTCCGCTGGACAGCGCGGTTGTGGAGGAGTGGGCCGAACACGTCACGGCCGACACGGGGTTCGCCGCGGTCGAGCACACTGTGGAACTCACGGGCGTCTGCACCGAATGCCAGGCCGCCCCGAGAGTGGACGATGGCCAGCCGGTGAAGGTTTCGAAGGCTCGCTTATCACCCTCATAAGTGAGCCTTATGACCCCATAGACCGGACCCGCGTACCGACTTAGGCATGCCTCAGCTTAGGCTTCCCCGCGAGTCGCTTGTCATCGCTCGAAGGGAACCTGATCATGCCCCGCCCTCTGCGGGTAGCCATCGTCGGTGCCGGCCCGGCCGGGATCTACGCCGCCGACGCCCTGCTCAAGTCCGACGTGGCCGCCGAACCCGGCGTGTCCATCGACCTCTTCGAGCGGATGCCGGCGCCGTTCGGCCTGATCCGCTACGGCGTCGCTCCGGACCACCCCCGGATCAAGGGCATCATCACCGCCCTGCACCAGGTGCTCGACAAGCCGCAGATCCGCCTCTTCGGCAACGTCGACTACGGCACCGACATCAGCCTGGACGACCTGCGGTCGTTCTACGACGCGGTGATCTTCTCCACCGGCGCGATGGCCGACCGGGACCTGCCGATCCCCGGCATCGACCTCGACGGCTCCTACGGCGCCGCCGACTTCGTCTCCTGGTACGACGGCCATCCGGACGTGCCGCGCACCTGGCCGCTGGAGGCGGAGAAGGTCGCCGTCCTCGGCGTCGGCAACGTCGCCCTCGACATCGCGCGCATCCTCGCCAAGACGGCGGACGAGCTGCTGCCGACCGAGATCCCGCCGAACGTCTACGAGGGCCTGAAGGCCAACAAGGCCGTCGAGGTCCACGTGTTCGGCCGCCGCGGCCCGGCGCAGGCCAAGTTCAGCCCGATGGAGCTGCGCGAGCTGGACCACTCCCCCAACATCGAGGTCATCGTCGACCCCGAGGACATCGACTACGACGAGGGCTCGATCGAGACCCGGCGCGGCAACAAGCAGGCCGACATGGTCGCCAAGACGCTGGAGAACTGGGCGATCCGCGACGTCGGCGACCGCCCGCACAAGCTCTTCCTGCACTTCTTCGAGTCGCCGGTGGAGATCCTGGGCGAGGACGGCAAGGTCGTGGGCCTGCGCACCGAGCGCACCGAGCTGGACGGCACCGGCAACGTCAAGGGCACCGGCAAGTTCACCGACTGGGACGTCTCCGCCGTCTACCGCGCGGTCGGCTACCTCTCCGACAAGCTGCCGAAGCTGCCCTGGGACATCGACTCCGGCACCGTGCCCGACGAGGGCGGCCGGGTCATCGAGGAGGGCGGCGGCCACCTCCAGTCGGTGTACGTCACCGGCTGGATCCGGCGCGGCCCGGTGGGTCTCATCGGCCACACCAAGGGCGACGCCAACGAGACCGTCGCCAACCTGCTGGACGACTTCGCGAACGGCCGTCTCCAGACGCCGCAGGCGCCCGCGCCCGAGGCCGTCGACGCCTTCCTGGCGGAGCGGAACATCCGCTTCACCACCTGGGAGGGCTGGTACAAGCTGGACGCCGCGGAGAAGGCGCTGGGCGAGCCGCAGGGCCGCGAGCGCGTGAAGATCGTCGAGCGTGAGGACATGCTCAAGGCGAGCGGCGCGTAAGCGCACTTCGCCGGCGTCGTGGTGCCGTACGGCGGTGAAAGCGCCGTACGCCGGTGAAGGGGCCGTAGGGCGGCGCAGGGCCGTAGGCCGGCGGAGGGGCCCGGTGGTCGTCCACCGGGCCCCTCCGCGTGCGCCTGTTTCCCGGAGGGGGGCGTACGGGTTCCCGGAGGGAGCGGAGAGGGGCACCCCGGTTGATCGTCATGCGGGTGGGGCACCGATACTGGCAGACAGCACGACGCCCCCGCTCACAGATGGACTCATGCCGACCTCCACCACCGCCCACCCCATGACTCCCCCCACGGTGTGGCTGGCTCGCGGCCGCCATGTCGGTGCCGCCGCCGAGGACGTCCTGCGGCGGCGTCTGCGCGACCTCAAGGCGCGCGGGGTGATCCACGACCACATGGAGCCGCCGCAGCCCGAGGACCACCCGGACAAGGTGTTCGAGGCACGCTGGGCGGTCGCCGGTGACATCACCGTGCGGGCGCGGCTGACGCTCGCGGCGCCGTCCGACGGCGGACGGGAGTGGGTGCTGGCCGCCGAGGCCGAGGCGGTCTGGGACCCGGAGTGGCCGTCGCCCGCGACCATGTTCTGGCCCGAGGAGGCCGACGGAGCCGAGGGCGCGGAGACGGAGTGGGACCGGCTCAGCGGGTCGGACCTGCGACTGCGGGACATCAACCCGCTGCCCGCCGACGACAAGGAGCTGCGGCGCGTGCTGCGGGACGCCGCGCCCGACACCTGGGCCGTTCACATCGTCGTCCACGAGGCCATGACCCCCGACGAGCGCGGCCGCCGCCCGCTCGCCCCGCTGCTGCCGCCCGGTCTGCGCCACCGCGTGGTGGAGCACCGCGCCGCCCCGCACCAGCTGCGCGCCGTGAACTGGGCGCTGCGGGAGTTCGGTGTGGAGCTGCCGCGCGGCGGCGCCGTGGTGCTGCCGGGCGTCCCGGCGCCGGAGGGCTACGACTCGGGCGGGTTCTCCGTGCGCACCGTCTTCCTCGACGGCTCCCGGCCCACCGAGCTGATCGGTGCGGTGAACCGGTTCGCCCGCACGCCGAGGCCGCTGCCGAAGGGCGCCGACGAGGTGATCACCGCGCTGCGCGAGGACTGGCACCTGCTGACGCTGGAGGAGGAGCTGGAACGCCAGCGCGCGCTGGTGGCGATGTACGCCGAGGCGCTGGAGGCCATGACCCGGTCCCGCGACCTGTACCGGGAGGCCGCCGAGCGGGCCAACGAGGCGCTGGCCGCGTACCGTGAGTCCGCGGGCCTGCCCGCCCCGGACCTTCCGGCGCCGGCCCGGGCCCAGGACAGCCGCCCCGCCTCCCCTCTCCAGCAGCTGACCCGCACGCTGGAGCGCCTCAAGGCCGGCAAGTCCCGCCGCGAGCCTGCCGCCGGACAGCCGGCCACCGCCACCCCGGCACCGGGAGCCCCCGCACCGGGCATCCCCGCACCGGGCGTCCCCGAGCCGACGGTGCCCCAGGCGCACTCCCCCGAGTCCCCGGACGCCGGAACGCCTTGAGCCGGCGGCTCCGCCGCGGAGCCCCCGCCAGGGCCCGCAGCCGAGCAAGGTGCGAGAAGCAACACACTTCAGGGGCCGCCCGGCCCGCGCCGCGTCGTGGCTGCCGGCCGGCCAGACGGTCGCTCCGGGCGCCGCTGCTGCCGCGCCCGGCTCCCTCCGCGCGCCAGGTCGGTACATGTGAGGCAATACCGGGGCCGTATCAGGGAATTGGAGGAGTGGACGACCCACCCCGCAGTGTCCCTACGCTCCCCGCACTCGCCGGACCTCACACCGGTCGCCTCTCCGTAATGTCGCCGGACTCAACCGCCGGGCGCCCTGAACCGTCTCAGGTTCAGGGCGCCCTGTACGCAGAAAAAAATTACGGAGCGTAAGGAAACCAACCAGGCGTTCGATTCGTATAAGTCCATGGAAGCCCTGGAGATCCAGTGGGCGAAGTCAGGAAGCGGCGTGCCGACGGCTTCACCGGGGCAGCACCGACGAGGGAGAGACGATGCAACCGTTCGCGCTCAACTACGCACGCCCGGCGGCGGAGTTGGCCGTCGCCACCCCCTACGCCTACGACCCCGGACGGCAGTTGAACGTGCTCTTCGACGGCCGGATCGCCGCGACCGATCACGCTCTGCTCCGGGAGCTGGGGACCACGACGTCCACGGCGGGCTCGAAGACACACTTCGACGACTGACCACGGACCGTCGACGATGACCGTACTGATCCTGACCAGCGACCAGGACGTGACGGCGGACATGGTGGTCGTGCACCTGAACGCGTCCGGAGTGCCGGTGGTCCGGCTGGACCCCGCCGATCTGACGGGCGGGGTCTCGCTCTCGGGCGAGTATGTGCACGGCTCCTTCCGGGGCCATCTGTGGTCCGGAGGGCGGCTGGTGGGCCTGGACGGGCTGCGGTCCGTGTGGGTGCGCCGCCCGGGCGCCCCGGCCGCTCGCGCGGCGGCGCCCTCCGCCTGGCTGACCGAGGAGTCGTCGCAGGCGCTGTACGGCATGCTGCGCTCCACCGGAGCCCGCTGGATGAACCATCCCGACGCCGCTCGCCGGGCCCGTCACAAGCCGTGGCAGCTGCGTCTCGCGCAGTGCAGCGGGCTTCCGGTGCCGGCCACACTGATCACGACCTTCCCGCAGGCCGCGCGGGACTTCGCCGAGCGTTTCCCGGATCTGGTGGTCAAGCCGGTCTCGGGCGCGCATCCGCAGGAGCCGCCGCAGGCCGTGCCGACCAGCCGGGTGCCGCCCGGCACGGACTTCGCCGCGGTCGCGTTCGGGCCGACGCTGCTCCAGCGCCGGATCGCCAAGCGGGCGGACATCCGGCTCACGGCCGTCGGCGACCGGCTGCTGGCGGCCCGCAAGGAGACCCCGTCCGACGCCGACCCCGACGAGGTCGACGTCCGCTTCGCCACGCCCGCCCTGCCCTGGGGAGCGGCCGAGGTGCCGCCGCGGATCGCTGAGGGAGTGCGCGCCTATCTGCGCGAGGCGGAGCTGGCGTACGGCGCCTTCGACTTCGTGGAGGACGCCGAGGGGACCTGGTGGTTCCTGGAGTGCAACCAGTCCGGTCAGTTCGGGTTCGTGGAGGTGGACACGGGTCAGCCGATCGCCCGGACGATCGCCGAGTGGCTGGCCCGGCCCGCCGCGGGGCTGCCGCGGCGGACCTGCGACGCCGGCACCGCGGTCCCGTGACCGCGGTCCCGTGACCGCGGTGCGGGCGTCGTGGGGTGTGCGGCGGACTCGTACGGCGGGGTCAGACCGCCACCGACAGGCCGCTGTCGCTGTCCTCGTCCGGGTCCGCCGCCCGGCCGTCGGTCAGCAGTAGGGCGTCCGCCCTGGCGATGGCCTCGTTGATCTCACTGGTGCCCATCATCACGCAGAGCGTGTAGCTGACGTCGTCCAACTCACGTGCCGTGGCCGCGCTCTCCCGCTCCGCCTGAGCGATCCGCAGGGTCGCGTACCGGGTCAGGAGCTTTCTGACGACCTTCGGGTCCGGTACAAGCACGGGGCGCCCCTCTCTCGGTTTTTCGCTGCGTATGCCCGGACGGTGCCGGACCAATCACCTCCGCGGCGCGCCGTTCACAATTGACTCAATACCGTTGCTTAACGCCCACGGCGCGCGGGGCGTGCGCCGGGGCGTATCCGTAGCCGATTCACGCTGCTTGGCCCTGGTGCAGCGCCGCGTAGGCGCCGCCCCGGCGGAGCAGTTCCTCGTGGGTGCCGACCTCCTGGATCCGGCCGTCGCCCATGACCACGATCCGGTCCGCGCCCCGCACGGTGGACAGCCGGTGGGCGACGACGAAGGTGGTCCGGCCGCGCAGCAGCCGGGCGAGCGCCTGCTGGACCAGTGCCTCGGAGCGGGTGTCGAGGGCGGAGGTGGCCTCGTCGAGCACCAGCACCCTGGGGTCCCGGATGAGGGCGCGGGCGATGGCGAGGCGCTGCCGCTGCCCGCCGGACAGCCGGGCGCCGTGCTCCCCGACCAGGGTGTCGAGGCCCTGCGGCAGCCGGTCGACGAACTCCAGCGCGTTCGCGTCCCGCAGCGCGGCGCGGACGGCCTCCTCGTCGGCGTCGTCCATGCCGTAGGCGACGTTCTCGCGGACGGTGCCGTCGAAGAGGATCGACTCCTGGGGGACCACGGAGACGAACCGGCGGTAGGTGCGCAGGTCGAGGCCGGCCATGTCGGTGCCGTCGAGCAGCAGCCGGCCCCGGGTGGGGCGGATGAAGCCGATGACCAGGTTGAGGACGGTGGACTTGCCGGCGCCGGACGCGCCGACCAGGGCGATGGTCTCGCCGGGGGTGACGTCGAGGGTGAAGTCGCGGACGGCGGCCCGCCCGCCGTCGTAGGCGTAGCCGACGTGCTCGAAGGTGACGGCGCCGTGTACGGCGGTGACCTCGGCCTTGCCCTCGTTGTCCTCCAGTTCCGGCGCCTGGAGCACCTCGCCGACCGAGCGGACCGACTCCAGGCCCTTGGAGATGACCGGGGTGAGGCCGGCCAGCGTGGTGACGGAGTTGGTGAGGGTGGTCAGGAACGCGCTGAGCATGACGACGTCGCCGGGGGTGACGCCCCAGACGCCGTAGTACGAGATCAGCGCGGCGCCGGCCAGGACGAGGACGCCGACGACGTTGAGCACCACCCAGGCCAGCGAGCCGAACCGGCCGTTGACCAGGTCGAGGCGCATCCCGGAGGTGAGCAGCCGGCGCAGGGTGCGGTCCATGCGGCGCAGCGCCTTGCCCTCCAGGCCGTGGGCGCGGGTGACCGGGATCAGGCGGGTCATCTCGGTCACCCGGGACGACAGGGTCTCCACCTCGTGCCGGAAGTGCTCGTTGTGGGTGCGCAGCCGGGACCGCAGCCGGGCGACGAGGAGGGCGGCGGCGGGCACGACGACCAGGAAGACGGGGAGGAACTCGGGGGTGCGGACGGCGATGATGACCAGGCCGCCGATGAGCACGGTGGTGGCGCCGAGTCCCTGCTCGGCCGTCTGCTGGACCATCTGCTCGACGGTCTCGACGTCGCGGACCACCTTGGCCTGGAGGACTCCGGCGCTGACCCGGGAGTGGTAGCCGATGGACAGCTGCTGCATGCGGGTGCACAGCGCGGAGCGCAGGCCGGTGCCCATGCGGCGGACGCTGCCGTAGAGGAGGCGGACGTAGAGGACGTGCAGGGGGTAGTTGACCAGCAGGATGAAGAGGATGATCCCGGTGCTGGCGAAGAGTTCGGCGACGGGCCGGTGCTGGACGACGGTGTCGATGATGGACGCGGTGATCAGCGGCAGCAGCCAGATGGGGCTGTGCTTGAACGTGAAGACGCCGACCGCGGCGGCGAGACGCCGGCGGTCGGCGCGGAACAGGTAGGCGAGGGTGCGTATCGGATGCTCGCCCTGGTAGCGGTGATCGAGCGGTTTCTCGGGCGGCGACGCCATCGGCGGTGATCCTCTCCGGTGACCTAGGGAAGTCCGGTGACCTCGGGGACGAGGCACTTTCCGCGAAAGCGCTTTCTCCCCTGTTCGGCCAGGGGTACACCACCGTGGGGCGGTCGGGCCGGAGTGTCCGCAGCGTGAGACCGGGCGGGCGGGGCGGCTCCGCCGCGGGGTCCGGAGGGCACGGGACCGGGCGGGGGCGTGGCCCGGCGGGCCATCCCCACGAATAAAACCCACACACCCCCCCCCACCAAAAAACCCAACCAAAACAAAGGTCCCAAGCCCCGGCGCGCCCAACCCCAAGGACCCCGGCACACAAACCCGGACCCCACCAAGGC
>NZ_JBFATR010000046.1:0-54664 GCF_040678395.1 Streptomyces sp. NPDC052687
GCCATACCCACCCACTGCGAGCCCTGACCCGGGAACACCAACACCACACCCGACGACGACACCACACGACCCGACACCACACCACGGCCCGCAGCACCCTCCGCCAGAGCACCTAACCCGGCCGACAGCTCAGCCACGTCCTCGCCCAGCACCACCGCCCGATGCTCGAACACCGCACGACCCGACACCAACGTGAACGCCACATCCCGCACCACCGGCTCCGGACCCTCACTCACCCGAGCCAGCAACCGCCCCGCCTGCTCCCCCAACGCCACCGAACTACGAGCCGACAACACCCACGGGATCACGGGCGCGTCCTCGGCCGACTCCGGCTCCGGCTCCACCGCCTCCTGCGCCGGCGGTGCCTCGAGGATGACGTGGGCGTTCGTGCCGCTGATCCCGAAGGACGACACGCCCGCCCGGCGCGGCCGGTCGAGTTCCGGCCACTGCTGGTGGTCTGTCAGGACGCTGACGGACCCGGATTCCCAGTCGACGTGGCGGGACGGCTCGTCGACATGCAGCGACCGCGGGATGACGCCGTTGCGCAGGGCCTCGACCATCTTGATGACACCTGCGACGCCCGCGGCGGCCTGGGTGTGGCCGATGTTCGACTTGATCGAGCCCAGCCACAACGGCCGGTCCTGCGGCCGGTCCTGACCATAGGTCGCCAGCAGCGCCTGCGCCTCGATCGGGTCGCCCAGTGCGGTGCCGGTGCCGTGTGCCTCGACCACGTCCACATCCGAAGGCGACAGCCGGGCACTGGCCAGCGCGGCGCGGATGACGCGCTGCTGCGACGGACCGTTCGGCGCGGTCAGCCCGTTGCTGCCACCGTCCTGGTTGACCGCCGAACCCCGCACCACCGCCAGAACCTGATGGCCGTTGCGCCGCGCGTCCGACAGCCGCTCCACCACCAGCAGACCCACGCCCTCCGACCAGCCGGTGCCGTCGGCGTCGTCGGAGAACGGCTTGCAGCGGCCGTCGGGGGCGAGGCCGCGCTGGCGGGAGAACTCGACGAACATGCCGGGGGTGGACAGCACGGTCACCCCGCCGGCCAGCGCCAGCGAGCACTCGCCGTTGCGGACTGCCTGCACCGCCAGATGCAGGGCCACCAGCGAGGAGGAGCACGCCGTGTCCACGGTCATCGCGGGGCCTTCGAGGCCCAGCGAGTAGGAGATGCGGCCCGAGGCGACGCTGGTGGTGTTGCCGGTGAGGCGGAAGCCCTCGGTGCCGTCGAGCGGCGCGTGCAGGTGGGGGCCGTATTCCATGTTCGTGGCACCGACGAACACGCCGGTGCGGCTGCCGCGAAGCGAGGACGGGTCGATGGCGGCCCGCTCCAGCGCCTCCCACGCGGTCTCCAGCAGCAGCCGCTGCTGCGGATCCATCGCCGCCGCCTCACGCGGACTGATCCCGAAGAAGTCGGCGTCGAACTCACCGGCCCCGGACAGGAAGCCGCCCCGCCGGGTGTAGGTGGTGCCGGGGTGGTCGGGGTCGGGGTCGTGCAGGCCCGCGAGGTCCCAGCCGCGGTCGGTGGGGAACTCCGAGGTGGCGTCCACCTCGTCCAGCACGGCCTGCCAGAGCCGGTGCGGCGAGTCGATCCCGCCCGGATAGCGGCAGGCCATGCCGACGATGACGATCGGGTCGTCGTCGGTGGCGGCCGATCTGCCGGTGGGGCGGGCGTCGTCGGTGGTGTCGTGCGGGTCGAGGACGCCGACGATCCGCTCGCGCAGGTAGGCGGCGAGTGCCTGCGGGGTCGGGTAGTCGAACAGCACGCTGGTGGGGATGCGCAGGCCGGTCGCCGAGACGAGCCGGTTGCGCAGGTGCACGGAGCGCACGGAGTCGAAGCCCAGGTCACGGAAGGTGGTGTCAGGCTCCGCCGGGGCGGTGCCGACGGTCTCGGCGAGGTGCTCGGCCAGCCAGCGGGTCAGGAACCCTTCCGGTTCGGTGCGGATCCGCTCGCGCAGGGCGAGGGTCACGGAGCTGAGGTGCTCCTGGTCGGAGGCCGTGGCGGGGCGTTCGTCGAGCCAGTGGCGGTCTCGCTGGAAGGCGTAGGTGGGCAGGTCGACGATCCGGGCGTCGCCGACGGTCTCGGCCCAGTCGACGTGCACGCCGGCGGTCCAGGCGTGCGCGAGCCCGTTCAGCAGGGCCTCGTGCTCGGGGGTGTCCCGGTCCTGGAGGGCCACCGCGACTTCGGTGTCGGAGGGCTGGACGAGTGGGGTGAGGACGGAGTCGGGGGCGAGTTCGACGAACCGGGTCACGCCGTGCTCGCGGCAGGCACGGATCGCGTCGTGGAAGCGGACGGCGGCGCCGACGTGGCCGATCCAGTACTCCTCGGTCATGGTGGCGCCGGTGCGGCCGGTGACGGTGGAGACGATCGGGATGCCGGGTGCGGTGGCGGTCAGGTCGCGGATCCTGCGCGCGAACTCGTCCAGCATGGGTTCCGTCAGCGGCGAGTGTGCGGCGTACTGCATCCGCAGCCGGGTGGTGCGGCGGCCCCGGGCGCGGAACTCCTCGGCCAGCCGGACCACGTTCTGCTCGGCGCCGGAGAGGACGACGGACCGGGGCCCGTTGATCACGCCGATCGAGACGTCGTGAACGTTCCGGAGGGCTTCGAGGGCCTCTTCCTCGGTGGCCTCGACGGCGATCATGGCGCCGCCGGGCGGCAGTTCCTGCATCAGCTCGCCGCGCGCGGCGACCAGGGCGGCGGCGTCGGCCAGGGAGAGGGCACCCGCGACGTGCGCGGCGACGATCTCGCCGAAGGAGTGGCCGACGAGCAGGTCCGGTTCGACTCCCCAGGAGGTGACGAGGCGGTGAAGGGCGACCTGGAAGGCGAAGAGGGCGGGCTGCATGCAGCGCTGGCCGTCGAGGGCGGCCTCCGCGTCCTCGCGTTCGCCGAACAGCACCTCCCGCAGTCCCAGGGCCGGGTCGAAGTGGTCGAGCACCTCGTCGAGGGCCTCGGCGAAGACGGGGTAGGTCGCGTACAGCTCGCGTCCCATGCCGACGTGGTGGGCGCCGCCGCCGGCGAACAGGAACGCGGTCCGGCCGGGCGTGGCGGCGACGCCGGTGACGGCTTCCTCGTGACGACGGGCCAGGCGGGCGGTGAGGTCGTCCCGGTCGGTGCCGATGACGACGGCGCGGTGGGCGAAGGCGGAGCGGGTGACGGCGAGGGACCTGGCGATGTCGGCGGCACCGGCCTGCGGGTGCCGCCGGAGATGGTCGAGCAGCCGGTCGGCCTGGGCGTCCAGGGCGCGGCCGGTGCGGGCGGACAGCACCCAGGGCAGGGGGCGGGGGGTGGCAGGCCGTGTCACCGGGTGTTCCGGCCGCCCGGTGTAGGGGCCTTCGGCGAGCACGACATGGCAGTTGGTGCCGCCGATACCGAAGGAGCTGACGCCCGCGACGAGCGGTCCGTCCAGGTCCGGCCAGGCGCCGAGTTCGGTTTGCACCCGCAGGTTCAGTTCGTCCAGCGGGATCGCCGGGTTGGGGGTGCGGAAGTGGAGGGTGGGGGGCAGCTGCCGGTGCCGTACGGCGAGCGCGGTTTTGACCAGGCCCGCGATCCCCGCGGCGGCCTCCAGGTGGCCGATGTTGGTCTTGACGGAGCCGACCCGCAGCGGGGGGCGGTTCGTGCCGTGGCCCAGGACGGCGGACACGGCGGCGGCCTCGACGGGGTCGCCGACGGGCGTGCCGGTGCCGTGGAGTTCGACGTACTGAACGGCTTCGGGGCTGATGCCGGCATCGGCGTAGGCGCGGCGCAGCACGTCCTGCTGGCCGTCCGGGTCGGGGTCGGTGAGCCGGTCGCCGCCGCCGTCGTTGTTGACGGCGCTGCCCTGGATGACGCAGTAGACGGGGTCCCCGTCGGCGATCGCCTGGGCGAGCGGCTTGAGCAGGACGACGCCGCCGCCCTCGCCGCGGACGAACCCGTCGGCGCTCTCGTCGAAGACCGCGCAGCGGCCGCGTACGGACAGGGCGCCCAGTCCGGCGGTCGCCACCATGCTGTCGGGCGAGAGGATCAGGTTGACGCCGCCGGCGAAGGCGAGGTCGGACTCGCCGCGGCGCAGGCTCTCGCAGGCGAGGTGGACGGCGACCAGCGATGAGGCCTGAGCGGCGTCGACGGCGAGACTGGGGCCCTGCAGGCCGAGGGTCCAGGAGACCCGGTTGGCGATGATGGCGCGGTGGCGTCCGGTGAAGTCGTGGAGTTCGCCGCGGCCGGCCTGTTCGCTGCGGGCGGCGAGGGTGGCGTAGTCGTCGGAGGAGACGCCGACGAAGACACCGGTGCGCGACCCGCGGATCCGGTCGTCGCGCAGTCCGGCGTCCTCCATGGCCTCCCAGACGAGTTCCAGCGCGAGCCGCTGCTGGGGGTCCATGGCGGCGGCTTCCTCGGGCCGTACGCCGAAGAAGGCGGCATCGAACGTGCCGACGTCATCGAGGAAGCCACCACGCCAGGCCGCGCCGCCGGGGCCCCGGTCCGCCGGCCAGGGTGAGACGGCGTCGGTTCCCTCCGACAGCAGGCGCCAGAACTCGGCCGGGTTGGACGCCGACGGGACGCGGCAGGAGATGCCGATCACTGCGATGGCGTTGTCACGGGAGCCGTCGATCACCTGGTCACCAGACATGGATGGCTTCATACGGCGAGTATCTGCGCCAGGCGGAAAATCGACTTCCGCCAGAGGAAGGGCCCCGGTTCCGGGGCTTCGGTAGAGGAGGGCGGGGCGGTGTCTGGACTTTCGACCAGGTCGACTTCCGGCCGATCTGTCGCCTGCGCAGGTCAGTTGGGCATTCGATCCGTCGGGGGAGGGGATCTTGGCCGGGGAGCGCCCGTACGGTGCGGGTGGGCGGGAACGCCGAGGGGCCTGCTCGCGAGGATCCGCGGGCAGGCCCCGTGTCGGCTCGCCGGAAGGTCAGGTGCTCGGTGGTCTCACATGCCCGCGGCCGACGCGATGAGCTGCGCGCGGGAGGCCATGTGTGCCTTGGCGAGCACGTTGGACACATGGAACTTGATGGTCTTCTCGCTCAGTCCCAGCCGACGGGCGATCTCCTTGTTGGCCATGCCCCGCCGCACCAGGTCCAGCACCTCGGACTCGCGTGAGGTCAGTGGGGTGTGCGTGGGGACGACCGACAGGCGCTGCGGCAGGGTGGCGCGTACGCACCTGAGCAGCGAGCCGCTGAGACCGGGCGAGACGTATCCGCTGCCGTCGCCGGCCCGGCGTACCGCCGTGACCAGTTCCTCCTCGGGGTCGTCGGAATGGACCAGGGCCCGTACGTCCGCCTGGGTGCGGCGGATCCAGTCGACGGCGACGTCCGCGTCGGCGTCGGCCACGACGATCACCACGGCGGCGTCGACGTGGACGAGTTCTTCCTTGTCGTGGTGGGCCGACGACGGGGAGTCGACCAGCACCACGATGTCGGGTTCGCACAGCTCGGCGACCGTGATCAGTTCGCCGATGTCTCCCGCCTCGCCGACCACGGACAGCGCCGGATCCTGCTCCAGCGCTCCCCGCATACCCAGTCGCGCGTACGGGTGTCGATCACATACAACAACTCGTGTCTGAGGCCGACTTTCCAAGTTTTCCGCTCTCCTGCTTCACGAGAAATTCCCGCAGGGGTGAGAAGGCTTATCGGCGCACCGTTTCCGGGTCATACCCAGTACGGCTTTACATGAAGAAATCAGCACACGGGAACGTCGGCGTGACGCCGCGCGGAAAATGATGCGACGATTCGCTCTCGCGCGTGTGGCAAAGCCGCTTCCGTTCGCCGTCCGCCGGTCTGGTCCGGCGGACGGGCGTCCTTCTTCGGGGCATGACGCATGGCCCTTTACGGAACACGGTGATCTCAACCCCCGATGTACGGCATCGTCAGTGGGTCGCGGCCCCGCGTGTGACGCCGATCGCGCCCACGGGGCACAGCTGGGCCGCCAGCTCGACCGACTCCTGAAGATGCTCGGGCGGCTGCGTGATCCGCAGCGTCACCAGTCCGTCCGCGTCGTCCTGGTCGAACACCTCGGGGGCGTTCACCACACAGTTGCCGGACCCGCAGCAGCTCTCTCTGTCCACCGTGACACGCATGGTCACCACGTCACCGGAAGCTCGGCCAAACCGAAAGTGACGGCCATGGGACGCTGGGGGACGTCGGCGAGCGACTTCTCGGACCTCAGGCTGGGGAAGCGGCGCGCGAGTTCCACGAGCGCGATGCGCAGCTCGGCGCGGGCCAGCGGCTGACCGATGCACTGGTGCAGGCCGAAGCCGAACGCCATGTGCCGGTGTGCCTCGCGCCGCTCGGGGTCGAAGATCTCTGGGTCGTGGAAGACCGAACCGTCGCGGTTGGCCATGGCCAGCATGGCCACGACCCCCTCGCCGGCCCGGATCTGCTGGCCGCCGATCTCGGCGTCCTCCATCGCCAGCCGGGGCAGGCCGGTCCGTACGACGGTGATGTACCGCAGCAGTTCCTCGACCATGTTGGGCGCCACGCCCGGGTCCTGGCGCACGGCGTCGAGGGTCTCGGGGTGCTCCAGGAGCGCGAGAGCGGAGAGCCCGATCATGTTCGCGGTGGTCTCGTGGCCCGCGACGAGCAGCAGCTGCGACAGGCTCACCAGCTCGTCCTCGCGCAGTTCGCCCGTGTCCACGCGTTCGGCCACCAGCCTGCTCAACAGGTCCTCGTCGGGCGTGGTGCGCTTGAACTTGATCAGCTCGCCGAGGAAGCCGCCCAGGGCGCCGAGGGCGGCCTCGACCTCTTCGGGCCCGGAGTTCCGGTCCATGATCGCGCGGCTGTGGTGCTGGAAGAAGTCGTGGTCGGCGTAGGGGACCCCGAGCAGGTGACAGATCGTCATCGACGGAACCGGCAACGCGAAGTCGTTCATCAGGTCCGCGGGCGGCCCGGAGGCGCGCATGCGCTCCAGCGCCTCGACGACCGTCTCCTCGATGAGCGGCTCGATCCGCCGAATGTTCTTGATCATGAACTCGGCGGTGAGCATGCGCCGGAAGCGGCTGTGCGCCTCGCCGTCCATGAAGATGAACAGGCCGCTGGCGTCCTCCTGCTTCGGCGGAATCGGGTTCAGAACCGGGAATCCGGGACGGTACTGGTCGGAGCTGAACCCCGGGTGCCGGAGCAGTTGGCGGACGTGCTCGTGCTGGGTGACCAGCCAGGCCCAGCCCCCGAACGGGAGCCGGACCTTGCCTATCGGCCCGTCCAGCCGCGCCGCATCGGCGTCGCGGACGGGAACGAATGGATTGTTGTCCGGACCGATGAACGGGAACGCCGGCAGACTGGCGACGTCAACGCTCGACAATTCCGTCAATTTAAACCCCCGTGCAGCCAGCATGAAATGACTGCCTCAGCCTAACAAAGGCCATTCGAAAATGACTCAGAGAGTGAGTCGGCTCACAATGATGATTATCAGACCCCAGCCCCCTCCGCCACCTGATAATGGTCCCTGCCCGGGGGCCGCATGGCCGAAATCATCCGGAGGACATCGGTGGCGACCTCTTCCATCCGGTTCGCCAGATAGAAATGGCCTCCCGGGTATGTGCGCAGGTCAAATCCACCGTCGGTGTGATCGCCCCAGGCGCGTACGGAGTCCAGGGGTGCATGGGGATCGTCGGCGCCTACCAGGGCGCGCAGGGGCGCCGCAAGACGGGAGCCGGGGGAAGAACGATAGGTTTCGGCCGCCCGATAGTCGCTGCGCAGCACGGGCAGGACCATGCGGCGCAGGTCCTCGTCCTCGAAGATTCGCGCGTCGGTGCCGCCGAGCGACAGCACCTCGGCCATCAGGCCCGCGTCGTCACGCAGATGCACGGTGGCCTCGCGCGGCCGGGAGGGGGCCGTCCGCCCGGAGGCGAACACCACGAACGGACGGTGCCCCAACCGCTCCAGGCGCAGGGCCAGTTCGAAGGCGACCGAGGCGCCCATGCTGTGCCCGAAGAGGGCGAGCGGGCGGTCGGTCCACGGCACCACCTCGCCGACCAGCACGTCGGCCAGCCCGGCCACGGAGTCGATGCACGGTTCCCGCAGCCGGTCCTGACGACCGGGGTACTGGACCGCGAGAACGTCCACGTCCGGTGCGAGGGACCGGGCGAAGGGCAGGTAGAACGGCGCGGACCCGCCGGCGTAGGGCAGGCACAGCAGTCTGGTGCGGGCGTCCGGAGCCGGGCAGTAGCGGCGTATCCACAGGCCGGCGGCGGGCTCGGCGGTCACCTGTCGTGGTCCCTTCGCGTCGCGGTTCAGGCGGCGGCCGGGAGCGCGAAGCGCACGCCGGTGAGCCGCTCCGACAGCTGCCACAGCCGGCTGCAGGTCTCCGGGTCGGCAGCCCGCGGGGCCAGCTGCACCCGCTTCGGCGCGCCGCGCAGTTCGCCCATGCCGTCCGGGCCGTACAGCTCGCCACCCCGCGCGTCTGACGCGGTCGCCGCGTACAGCTGGGGCAGCGCGCCCTGGTCCGGAGACTGGGCGAGCGGCAACAGGAGGCGGCCGAAGAGCAGCTTCACCATCCCGACGGTGCCGTTGGTCTGCAGGTTGGTGGAGGTGTAGCCGGGGTGGGCCAGGACGCTGCGGACCGGGCTGCCGGCCGCGGTGAGCCGCCGGTGCAGCTCCCAGCCGAAGACGGCGTTGGCGAGCTTGGACTGGTTGTAGTAGCCCATCGGCGAATACTTCTGCTCGCCCGTCAGGTCGTCGAAGAAGATCTTCGCCTGGCGGTGGTTGGTCGACGTCACCGAGACCACGCGGGGGTCCTCGCTGCCCGCCATCAGGTCCAGCAGCAAGCCGGTGAGGGCGAAGTGGCCGAGGTGGTTGGCGGCGAACTGCACCTCCACACCCTGGTCGGTGAGCGTGCGGGGCGGAGCCATCACGCCGGCATTGTTGACGAGCACGTCGGGGCGCACCCCGTCCGACTTCAGCCGGTCGGCGAACGCGCGGACGGATTCCACGTCGGACAGATCCAGTCGGCGCACTTCCAGGCGGGCGCCCGGCCGCTCGGCCGTGAGGTCCGCGACCGCCTTGCGGCCCTTGGCCTCGTCGCGTACGGCGAGGATCACCCGGGCGCCCTTGCGGGCGAGTGCCTGGGTGGTCGCCAGGCCAAGGCCGCTGTTCGCTCCGGTGACGACGAACACCCGGCCCTTCTGGTCCGGGATCTGATCGGCGCTCCAGCGTTTCTGACTCGTCATGTGACTCACCGTGCCGTAGATGGCATCGAGTGTCAAGAGCGGCACTCTAGGCCAGCAGCGACACGGCGCATACGATGGGCGGATGACTTCCCGCCCTGTAGGAACCCTGGCCCAGCGCAAGCGTCAGCTGGTCGCGGACGAGCTGACGCAGGCGGCGCTGAACCTGCTGGCATGCGAGGGCTTCGACGCGGTGACGGTGGACGAGATCGCCGCCGCCGCGGGCGTGTCCAAGCGGACGTTCTTCCGGTACTTCGCTTCCAAGGAGGACGTGGTCGTCCAGTTCCTGGCCGGTATGGGGGCCGGCATGCGGGACGAACTGGCGGGCCGCCCGGCGCAGGAGCCACCGTCGGCCGCCCTGCGGCACACGGTGTGGTGCTCCATCGACGCCTGCGCGGGTCACGCCGACCGGGCCCTGCGCGTCGTACAGCTGATCCTGCGGACGCCCGCCCTGCTCGCTCGCTTCCTGGAGCGCCAGGCGCAGTGGCGGGACGCGCTGGCGGCGGAGGTGGCCCGGCGGCTGGGCATGGATCCGGCGGTGGAGCTGTATCCGCAGTTGGCGGCCGGTATGGCCCTGACGGCGTTTCACACCGTGCTTGAGCGCTGGAGCGACAGTGACGGCGCCGAAGACCCTGCCGAGCTGACCGACCGGGCCTTCGCCGTCATCACCCCGGCCCTGGACGCCGTCGTGAGATCCGGGGCGCCCGGTGATCTCCGATCGCCCGCCTGAGGCCTGCCGGAGAACCCTACGGCGCACCCGCACCCGCACCCGCACCCGTCGCGCGGGACGACCCGTCGTCAGGGCGAGGCGTCGGCCGCGGCGGCCGTCGCCCGGTCCCCGGCGAGCCCGGGCCTCTCGACCGCGCGGTCCGGTGCCCCCCTGCGGCCGGCCAGTCGGCATCCGACACAGTCCCCGTGACCCTGGCGCGCCAAGCGGTCGCGCGTCCGCGCGTTGGGCGGTCCTCGGTCACCAGCTTCTCGTCGTCGTACGGCGAGGTCACCGGTCCGGTGACCGAAAAGGCGTCCAGTTCGGCGATGACCTTCTCGATCTTCTCGCGCGCCGCGGGGTCGTCGATCCCCTTCTCCGCCTTGATCGCGAGGGTCAGGGTGTCCCCCTGCTGCTCGGGGAAGTGCTTCTCGATCAGAGCCTGAGCCTTGGCCGAACCGGAGTCACCACCGGTGAAGTCGTTGTCCGTGGCGGCACCGAAGCGGAAGCCCACGAACGCCAGGGCGATCACGCCGATGATCCAGGTCACGAGGACCAAGCGGCGGCGCCGGTAACAGAACCGGGCTAGCCCCGCCAGAGCTCCGTCCGTGCGGGGAGTCTCCGTTGGCATCGTCTCTCCTCGAGTCGTCGAGCGTTGCGCCCCATACTCACGAGCAGCCGACCCCGCGTCGATGTGCGTATGCAGGCACTATGCCGTTGGCGCTACCGCAGTTGCGGTACTCCCCGCGCAGTACTGCCCGGACGGATCCACGTCCCGGACACGCGAGAGAGCGGTGAAAACACTTCTCCCGCCGGACGGTGTCCGGCGGGAGAAGAGACCACGTCCCGGTACTACGGCCGGACTCCGCCGAACGCCCGCCGGTCGAAGTGGGTCAGCTCGTGCCGCACCCGCAGCTCCTCGAGCCCTCGCAGGGCGGGCGCGCCGTCGACGGGGTGTAGTAGTTGAGGCCGAGGCCCAGTCCAGCTAGACAACGTTGTCAAGACTCGGCAGAGTTCCGTCCTCGAGGGCCGAGCCGCGCGGCTCGCCCGCCGTTCGCATGGAAGGACCGACGTGATGGTCGTGTACGGAGCGCTGGACATCGGTGGCACGAAGATCGCCGGAGCACTGGTGGATCCGCGCGGTCGGCTGCTCGCCCGGGCGGAGCGGCCGACACCCGCCCGTGAATGGGCCGAGGTGCTGATGGGCGCCGTGACGGCCGTACTGGACGAGCTGTCCGGACACTCCGCCTGGCAGGACCTCGCGCGCCTGGGCGTGGCGAGCGCGAGGCCGGTGGACCGGGCCGCCGGGACGGTGAGCCCCGTCAACATCCCCGGCTGGCGCGGCCTTCCGCTGGTCGAACGGGTCCGCTCGCATCCTCGGGTGCCCGCCCACGCGGATCCCGTACTGGTCGGGGACGCCGTCGCCATGACAGCGGCCGAGCACTGGCTGGGCGCCGCGCGCGGGGTGGACAGCGCGCTGTGCATGGTGGTCTCCACCGGCATCGGCGGCGGACTGGTCCTCGGCGGACGCCTGCACGCCGGGCGCACGGGGAACGCGGGCCACATCGGGCACATCTCCGTCGACCTCGACGGGTCCGCGTGCCCGTGCGGTGCGCGGCCTGTGTGGAGGGACTGGCGAGCGGCACGGCGATCGCCGCGCGCGCCCTGGCGGCGGGCTGGACCCCGCCCCCAGGCGTCGCCGCCACCGCGGCGGGTGTCGCCGCCGCGGCCCGGTCCGGCGACCCCGTCACCCGGGCCGTGTACGACCGTGCCGCGCAGGCCCTGGCGGCCTCGATCGCCGCGACGGCCGCTCTGGTCGAACTCGACCTCGTCGTGATCGGCGGAGGCGTGGCACAGGCCGGCGACACCCTGTTCGCCCCCTTGCGCCGCTACCTCGCCGACTACGCCGTCCTCGACTTCGCCCGCGACCTCCCGGTCGTCCCGGCCGCCCTCGCCTTGAACGCCGGGCTGGTCGGCGCGGCGGCGGTGGCGGCGGGCGCCGCGGCGGAATCGGCGGCCGGGGCGGCGGCGCGGTCGGTGACCGGAACGGTGGCGGGCCCAGGGGCCGGAACGACGGAGGACCCAACGGCCGGAACGACGGAGGACCCGGCGGCCGGAGCGACGCAGACGCAGAGCGTGGCCGCGTCGGCTCCGAGCGCGGCGAGCCCGCGGGAAACGGCGGCCCCCGCCGACGCCGCACCACCGGCCGTGCCGCAGGCCTACGCCGGCGGCGGCCAGGCGGCGCCCCGCGCCTCCACCCACACCACACGGGCCGCCGCGCCCGCCCCCGTCGGCGCCACACCAGCCGCCGCTCAAGCCCCCGTCGGCGCCACACCGGCCGCTCCGCGCGCCTCCACCCACACCACACCAGCCGCCGCGCAAACCTCCGCCGGGGCCACACCGGCCGCTCCGCGCACCCCCGCCGACGCCGCGCCGGCCGCTCCACAGAGCCCCGCCGACCACACCGTGCCCGGCCGCGGGACACCCGCCCCCTTCCTGCACGACCCCACCCCCAGGTGACGGCCGGCCACCGGCCCGACCACCGCGCCCCACACCACCCCCACCCCGCAGCCATACCCCCACACCAGGCGTCCGCCCGAAAGGAACCACCTCACATGGACCGCCTCATCAACACCATCCGCCCCTACCCCTGGGGCTCCCACACCGCGTTGCCCGCTCTGCTGGGTACCGTCCCGGACGGCTCGCCGCAGGCGGAGTTGTGGATGGGGGCGCATCCGGGGGCTCCCTCCCGGGTGGAGCGCGACGGGTACCTCCGCGGGCTGGACCAGGTCATCGAGAAGGATCCGCGGGGCGAGCTGGGCGACGCGGTCGTGCGTCGCTTCGGGCCGCGGCTGCCCTTCCTCGTCAAACTGCTGGCGGCCGACGCCCCGTTGTCCCTCCAGGTGCACCCGGACCCGGCCCAGGCGTCCGCCGGATACGCGTGGGAGAACGCCCAGGGCATCCCCCTGGACGCCCCGCACCGCACCTACCGGGACCCCCAGCACAAGCCGGAGATGATCGTCGCCCTCACCCCCTTCGAGGGCCTGTGCGGATTCCGGCCGACGCACGAGAGCGCCGATCTGCTGGCCGCCCTGGACCTGGACTGGACGGCCCCGTACATCGCCGCGCTCCGCTCGGACCCGGCGGAACCGGCGCTGCGGGAGGTCTTCTCCGCGTTCCTCTCCCTCCCTCCGCGCCGACTGGCCGAGTTCGGGGACGCGTTGGCGTCGGCCGCCGCGCAAGACGGTCCGCTGCGGGAGGAGTTCGCGGTGTACGGCGGGCTCCCCCGGGCCTACCCGGGTGACCCCGGCGTCCCGGCCGCCCTGCTGGTGCGGCACGTCCGGCTGGCGCCCGGCGAGGCACTGTTCCTCGGAGCGGGCGTACCCCACGCCTATCTGCGGGGATTGGGCGTGGAGATCATGGCCGCCTCGGACAACGTGCTGCGCTGCGGGCTGACGAGCAAGCACGTGGACGTGCCCGAGCTGCTGCGCGTCGTCCGCTTCGCCGCCCTCCCGTCCCCGGTGGTGCGCCCGGAGCGCGCGGAGGACGGCGAAGATGTGTACCCGGCGCCCGTCGAGGACTTCCGGCTGTCCCGTCTCGTACGGCAGGCGGGGGACGGCGCCCACGTCCTGCCCGGCTCGCGCCCGCAGATCCTGCTGTGCACCGAGGGCACCATCAGGCTCACCTCCGACGGCGCCGACGGCGCCGAAGTCACCCTCGCGCCGGGTGAGTCCGCGTACGCGCCGGCCGGCGAGAACGTCACCGTCTCCGGCGCCGGAACCCTCTTTCGGGCCACCACCGCACCGGAGCACGACAACTGAACCACCACTAAACTTAACCGGTTTCGCGCGAACTGTTGTCCGTGCGGACGTCTTCGCTCTAGCCTCTCTGCCAGCCGCCGATCGAACGGCGAATCCTCGCCGCCCCTTTCGACGCGAGGACGTCGGCAACCGTTCTTCGCCGGCGGTGAACAGGCGTCCCGCTGCCCGGTGTGAGCCGCTTTTCGAAACCCGGGCAGCGGGATATCCCACCGGCTCGGAACTCTGCCTCTCCCGGTCCGCCGGCGCCCCACGCCGGGCCGAACCGGACGAGCCGGACACAACCCCACACACCTCGGCCGTGCCGTGCCGCCCGGGCCTGCCCGGACACCGGCCGCACGAGCCACCACCTCGGGAGCAGCATGAGGAAGAAACTGGCCACCGCGGCGGGAGCGTTGCTGGCCTTCGCCTCCGCGGTCCTGGCCGCACCGTCCACCGCACAGGCCGAGCCGCACAGCGGGGCGCGGACGGCGGCACAGGCCGCACCGGGCTTCCGCGTCGCCGACGGACGGCTGCTGGACGCGAGCGGCCGGGACTTCGTCCTGCGCGGCGTCAACCACGCCCACGCCTGGTACCCCACCAGGACCGCGCAGGCCCTGAAGGACATCAAGGCGCTGGGCGCCAACTCGGTGCGCGTGGTGCTCGCCACCGGCGACCGCTGGGCCAAGAACGACACCGCCGACGTCGCGGCCGTCGTCGCGCAGTGCAAGCAGAACCGGCTCGTCTGCGTCCTGGAGGCGCACGACACGACCGGCTACGGCGAGCAGGCGGGCGCCGTCTCCCTCTCCCGCGCCGTCGACTACTGGATCAGCGTCAAGGACGCGGTCAGGGGTCAGGAGAAGTACGTCATCCTCAACATCGGCAACGAGCCGCACGGCAACGGCACGTCCGGAGTCACCCCGTGGACCGCCGACACCAAGAACGCGATCGGCCGGATGCGGGCGGCCGGATTCGAGCACACGCTCATGGTCGACGCGCCCAACTGGGGCCAGGACTGGTCTTTCACCATGCGCGATCACGCCGCGGAGGTATTCGCCGCGGATCCCGCGAGGAACACCGTGTTCTCGGTCCACATGTACGGCGTATTCAACACGGCCGACAAGGTGAGGGATTACCTCAACCGGTTCACCTCCCAGCGACTTCCCATCGTCGTCGGGGAATTCGGCGACATGCACTCGGACGGCGATCCGCACGAGGACGCCATCATGTCCACCGCGCGGCAGCTCGGGGTCGGCTACCTCGGCTGGTCGTGGAGCGGCAACGGCGGCGGTGTCGAGTACCTGGACATGGCCACGGGCTTCGACGCCACGCGCCTCACCGCCTGGGGGCGGCGCATCTTCACCGGCACCGACGGCATCCAGCAGACGGCCAAGGAGGCCGGTGTCTTCGACAGCGGCGCCCCGGCCACCGGCAGCTGCGCGGTCGACTACCGCCTCAGCGACTGGGGCAACTGGTTCAACGCCGACGTGACCATCCGCAACACCGGCACGACCGCCGTCAAGGGCTGGCAGCTCGCGTTCGCCTTCCCCGGCGACCAGAAGCTGAGCCGCACGTGGAACGCCAAGGCCGTCCAGCAGGGCAGCGAGGTACGGGCGACCAACGAGTCCTGGACGGAGACCATCCCGGCCGGCGGCTCGGTGAGCTTCGGCTTCAACGGCTCGTCCACCGGCACCAACGGCGTCCCGGCCGCCTTTACCCTCAACGGCACCGCCTGCGCCAAGAGCTGAGGAACCGTCGTACGGCACACAGGAGGGCCGCGTCCGCACCGGACGCGGCCCTTCTCCGGGTCACGGCGTCTGCGTGCCCGGTGCGGGTGCGGTGGAGCCGCGCGGGATCAGCGACGGCGTCGGCGCCTGATGACCGACCGTGTCCGAGCCGTTGATCACGTCGAAGAGCACCCGCGCCACCTCGGCGCCGAAGTGGTGCACGTCGTGGCTCATCGCCGACATCGCCGGGTGGGTGATCTGGCACAGCTGGGAGTCGTCCCAGGCCAGCAGCGACAGATCGTCGGGGACGGTGAAGCCCATCTCCGCCGCGACGCCCGCCCCGGCGACCGCCATGATGTCGTTGTCGTAGACGATCGCGGTGGGCCGCTCGGCGGTGAGCAGGAGGCCGCGGGTGGCGCGGGCGCCCTCCTTCTCGTCGAAGCCGGTCGCGATCTGCCGCGCCTCCTCCAGGCCCAGTTCCCGGGCCGTGGCGGCGAAGGCGCGGGCCCGGATGGCGCTGTGCCCGAGGTCGGCCGGACCGCCCACGCGGGCGATGCGCCGGTGGCCGAGGGCCGCCAGGTAGCGGACGGCCTCGGCGACCGCGGACGCGTCGTCCGTCCACACGGCGGGGAACGGCCCGGTGAGGGAGGGATGGCCCACGGCGACCGCGGGCATGCCGAGCGGCGGCAGGGCGGCGACCCGAGGATCGTCCTCGCGGAAGTCCACCAGGATCGCCCCGGCGATCATCCGGCTGCGCCACCACTCCCGGTAGACCGCGACCTCCTCGTCGAGATCGCGCACCAGGCGCAGCAGCAGCGAGCAGGACCGCTCCGCGAGGACGCTCTCGATGCCGGAGACGAAGTCCATGTAGAACGGCTCCAGGCCGAGCAGCCGGGCGGGCCGGCACAGGGCCAGCCCGACGATGTCGACCCGCCGGCTGGACAGGCTGCGGGCGGTGGCGCTCGGCGCCCAGCCCAGCTCGCGGGCCGCCGCGAAGATCCGCTCACGGGTGGCCTCGGAGACGCCCGGCTTGTGGTTGAAGGCGAGCGACACCGCGCCCTTGGACACCCCGGCCCTGGCCGCGACGTCCTTGATGGTGACGCGCTCCGCGGCGGCGCTCACACCGGTTCCACACAGAACAGCGCGGCCGTGACGGCGTCGGCGGTGACGGTGTCGCAGCCCCGCACCCGGAAGCGTGCCCGCTCGCCGGGCAGCAGGGTCAGCGGTCCGCGGTCGCAGGCGGCGGCCGGTCCGAGCCGGTCGGGCTGGAGCAGGAGGTCTCGCACGAGAGTATGGGCACTCACCACGACATCGACTCTATCCCCCTGTCCGGGCACCGCTTCCAGGGTGACGTCGTAGCGGGGCCGGGGGTAGGCGAAGTCCTTGTCGGGGACGGGGAAGTGCAGGGCGCGCAGACCGTCGTCCTCCCCCGGTGCGGTGGCGTCGGCGACCAGGAACTCCCGCGCGGAGCGCGGGTCCGGCAGCAGCTTCTCGGGGACGGTGATCCTGGCGACGGCACGCGGGTCCGCGGCGACGTCGAGGACGGTTTCCGCGACGGTCGTTCCGTCCGCCCGCAGCCGCCGTAGCGTGACCGGCGTCCGCCAGGGGTCGGCGGACTGGTTGACGGCGGCGAGCACGAGGCCGTCACCGCCGGGCTGCAGGGTCAGCAGCCGGTCGGCGTAGACGCGGCGCAGCTCGTGGTAGAGCGGCTTCTCGCGGCCGTCGCCGTCGATGGCGGCCCAGGAGGTCACCGGCCAGCAGTCGTTGAGCTGCCAGACGACGGTGCCCGCGCACACCGGCCAGTGCGAGCGCCAGTGCTCGATGCCCGCCGCGACCGCCCGGGCCTGCACCAGCTGGGTCAGGTAGTGCCAGCCGTCGAAGTCGCCGGCGGGCGGGTCGAAGTGGCGGGCGATGCCGCGGTTCAGCTTGCCGTTGCCGTCGTCGGCCTTCTGGTGGTGGAGCATGCCGGGGGAGTCGGGGGCGAGTTCCTCGCCGGGCAGCGCGCGGCGCAGCGTGGCGAGCGCGGGCGGTGCCTGCCAGCCGAACTCGGCGACGAACCGGGGCACGCTCGCCCGGTACTCGGCGTAGTCCTGCCGGTTCCACACCTCCCAGGAGTGGTGGGTGCCGTGCGCCGGGTCGTTGGGGTGGTGGTCCCAGGATCCGGACCAGGGGCTGCCTGCGGTGTACGGCCGGGTCGGGTCCAGCTCGGCGACGATCCGCGGCAGCAGACCGAGGTAGTAGCCCTCGCCCCAGGAGTCCCCGGCCAGCGGGCCCTCCCAGTCCCAGTCGCGGAAGCCCCACAGGTTCTCGTTGTTGCCGTTCCACAGCACCAGCGACGGATGCGGCATCAGCCGGACAACGTTGTCGCGGGCCTCCGCCTCGATCTCGCCGCGCAGCGGCTGCTCCTCCGGGTAGGCGGCGCAGGCGAAGAGGAAGTCCTGCCAGACCATGAGCCCGAGTTCGTCGCAGGCGTCGTAGAAGGCGTCGTCCTCGTAGATGCCGCCGCCCCAGACGCGGACGAGGTCGACGTTCGCCTCGGCGGCCTGGGTGAGGCGGGTGCGGTAGCGCTCGGGGGTGATCCGGGACGGGAAGGCGTCGTCGGGGATCCAGTTGACGCCGCGGGCGAAGATCCGTACGCCGTTGACGACGAGGGTGAACCCGGTGCCGTGCTCGTCGGCGGAGCGGTCCAGCTCGACGGTGCGGAAGCCGATCCGCCGGTGCCAGGTGTCGAGCGGGCCGCTGTCGTCGGCGAGGGTGACCTCGAGGTCGTACAGGGGCTGGTCGCCATGGCCGCGGGGCCACCACAGGCGCGCCTGCGGGACCTCCAGGCGCAGCACCGCCTCGTCGCCGGTCAGGACGGCCTCGGCGCGGGCGCCGGCCACCCGGGCCTCGGCGCGCAGGGTGCGTCCCCGCCCCTGCGCGGTGCGTTCGATGTCCAGCCGCACCTCGACCCGGCCGGTGCCCTCGTCCACGGTGACCAGGGGGCGGACGTGGGCGATGCGGGCGGTGGACCAGTGCTCCAGCCGCACCGGCCGCCAGATGCCCGCGGTCACCAGGGTCGGCCCCCAGTCCCAGCCGAAGTTGCAGGCCATCTTGCGGATGTACTGCGAGGGCTCCGGGTAGACGTTGGGCCGCTCCCCGGTGACGGCGCGGACGGCCGCGGCCTCGTCGTAGGCGGAGGTGAAGCGGACCTCCAGCCGCCCGGTGCGGCCGGTGACGTCGAACCGGTAGCGGCGGTGCATGTTGCGGGTGGTGCCGACGGGGCGGCCCCCGAGGGTGATGTACGCGGCCGTGTCCAGGCCGTCGAAGACCAGGTCGGTGCGCTCGTGCCCGCCGTCCCGCCCGCTGTCCTGCCCGCTGTCCCGCCCGCCGTCCTGCCCGCTGTCGTCTCCGAGGTGGCGGACGTAGGTCCAGGCGCGGCGGCCGACCCAGGCGACGTCGGTCTCGTTGCGGCCGAGGAAGGGATCGGGGATGACCCCGGCGGCCAGCAGATCGGTGTGGACGCAGCCGGGCACCGTGGCCTCCAGCACGTCGTCTCCATGGCGCAGGCTCCAGCCCTCGGTGAGCTGGGTGACGTCCTTCATCGTGCGGCTCCAATCGCCTGACTCAGGCAGGTGGACGGACAACGGCGGTCAACCTAGCCCGCTGACGAGCCTCTGTCCATAAACCGGTCTAGCAACCGAAGATCGTCCAGGACGCCACAGTCATCGCACGTGAGGCCCCTGACGCCCCGCACTCCGGTAACGATTAGGCATCGCGCTCGAAATCCGCACTTTACCGGTTAACGCCGGACTGACATAGTGCCGACATCCCACCCGCAGAGCTGAGCCGCAACCTGAAGGAGCTGGGCACATGGGGAAGAAGAAGACGCTCACGGGAGCGCTTCTGGCCGCCGCGATCATGACCGTCGCGGGATGCAGTGGCCAGGGCGCGGCGTCCGGTGAGACGGCGAAGCCACCCGCCGACCCCGCCGAGGCCTCGGGCACCATCAAGGTCCTGACCCATCGCACCGACCTCGTGCAGAACGGGACGATGGACGCGTACGCCGCCGAGTTCAACAAGACCTACCCCGAGGTGAAGGTGAAGTTCGAGGCCCTCACCGACTACGAGGGCGAGGTCAAGATCCGGATGAACACCGACGACTACGGCGACGTCCTGATGATCCCGGCCGCCGTCGCCAAGAACGACTACCCCAAGTTCTTCGCCCCGCTGGGCACCACCGGCGAGCTGGGCGACAAGTACCGGTTCAGCGACAAGGCCGAGGTCGGCGGCAAGGTCTACGGCATCAGCACCTTCGGCACCGCCAACGGCTTCCTCTACAACAAGGCGGTCTGGAGAAAGGCCGGCATCACCGACTGGCCGACCTCGCCGCGGGAGTTCGTCGAGGACCTGAAGGCGATCAAGTCCAGGACGGACGCGGTGCCGTACTACACGAACTTCAAGGACGGCTGGCCGCTGACCGCGTGGAGCAACAACATCGGCTCGGTCACCTGCGACGCCAAGGCCAACGACAAGCTCGCCGGGCCCGTGTCCCCGTGGAAGCGGGGCGGCGACCTGCACACGATCGACTCGCTGCTGTACGACATCGTGGAGGGCGGCCTGTCAGAGAAGGACCCCAACACCACCAACTGGGAGGCGTCCAAGACCCTGATCGCCCGCGGAAAGGTCGCCACCATGCAGCTGGGCTCGTGGGCCATCACCCAGATGCGGGCCGCGGCGAAGAAGGCCGGCACCGACCCCGACGACATCGGCTTCATGCCGTTCCCGGCGCGCGAGGACGGCACGTACTGCGCCCTGCTCGCCTCCGACTACCAGCAGGCGGTCAACGTCCACTCGGACCACAAGACCGCCGCGCGGGCCTGGATCGACTGGTTCACCGAGAAGTCCGGCTACCCGGCCAAGGAGGGCGCGGTGCCGGCGCTGCGGTCCGCTCCCATGCCGGACACCCTCTCCGAGTTCGTTGACAACGATGTCAGGTTCCTGGAGCGCTCCGAGGCCGAGACCGGCGCGGTCAACGCCATCGACAACGCGGCCGAGATCGGTCTCAACAAGCCGGACTACCGCCAAAAGCTCGTCGACACCGCGCGCGGCGCGCAGCAGGGCAGCCGCGCGGACTTCTTCGCGGACCTCGACAAGCGGTGGAACGAGGCGGCGGCCGCCGTGGGGTCCTGACGACCGGTGGCCCCCCTGGGTCCCTGACCCTCGGCGCAGCTCCGCCGATCCACGCACGCACCCACCCCTCGCTGATTCCTCCACCCTCTCCGTCACCGGCCCCGCCCGGACCAGCGGCCGGGGCCGGCCGCCCGTCGCAGACCGGCGGACGATGAAAGGCCCGAGATGACCGAGACGACGACCCACACGGCACCCGCGAAGGTGCCGCGCGCCGCCGCCCTCCCCGGGGGCCGGGCGGCGGCGCGCGGCAGAACGCTCCGCCGCCTCACGCCGTGGCTCTTCCTCACCGTCCCCCTGGTCCTGCTGGTGACGTTCACCTACGTGCCGGTGGGCAACATGCTCTACTACAGCTTCACCGACTGGGACGGCGTCAGCCCCGACCGGAACTTCACGGGCTTCGACAACTACCGGCAGATCCTCACCCGTCCCGAGCTGTTCCGGGTGTTCTTCGTCAGCTTCTTCTACCTCGCGGCCTCCGCCGTGCAGATCGCGGTCGCCCTGTACTTCGCGACCGTGCTCAGCTTCGACCTGCGCTTCCGCAACCTGTTCAAGGGGATCCTGTTCTTCCCCTACCTGGTCAACGGCGTGGCGATCGGCTTCGTGTTCCTGTACTTCTTCCAGGACGGCGGCACGCTCGACGCGGTGCTGTCCTGGTTCGGCGCCGGCTCCGACCACGCCTGGCTCGGCGACCCCACCTCGGCGAACACCTCGCTGGCCGGGGTCTCCGTCTGGCGTTTCACCGGGCTGAACTTCGTGCTGTTCCTCGGCGCTATCCAGTCGATCCCGGCCGAACTGTACGAGGCGGCCCAGCTGGACGGGGCCACGCGCTTGCAGCAGTTCCGGCACATCATCGCCCCGAGCATCCGCCCGGTGGTCAGCCTGAGCGTCATCCTGGCGATCTCCGGCTCCCTGGCGGTGTTCGAGATCCCGTACATCATGACCGGCGGTGCGACCGGGACGACGACCTTCGTCATCCAGACGGTCAAGCTCGCCTTCCAGTTCAACAAGACGGGGCTCGCGTCGGCGGCCGCCGTCGTCCTGTTGCTGATCATCCTGCTGATCACCTGGATCCAGCGCCGCCTCGTGCCCGACGAGAAGGTGGACCTCGTATGACCACGCCCGCGCCCGTCCGACGCCGCCGCCTCGCGCCCGCCCTGACGTACCTGTCGCTGATCCTGGCGTCGCTGATCGTCCTGATCCCGCTCGTCGTCGTCTTCCTCACCTCCCTGAAGACATCCGAGGAGGTGTCCGACGGCGGCGCCCTGTCGCTGCCGCGCGACTGGCTGAACTTCGGCAACTACGTGACGGCGTTCACCGACGGCGAGATGCTCTCCGCCTTCGCCAACACCGGCCTCATCCTGCTGTTCTCCATCACCGGCACGGTCCTCATCGGCTCGATGACCGCGTACGCCATCGACCGCTTCGACTTCCGGGCGAAGAAACCGGTCATGGCGCTGTTCCTGATCGCCACCCTGGTCCCCGGGGTCACCACCCAGGTCGCGACCTTCCAAGTGGTCAACAGCTTCGGCCTGTTCAACAGCCTCTGGGCGCCGATCCTGCTCTACATGGGCACGGACATCGTCTCGATCTACATCTTCCTGCAGTTCATCCGGGGCATCCCCGTCTCCCTCGACGAGGCCGCGCGCCTGGACGGGGCGAACTCCCTCACCATCTACTGGAAGATCATCCTGCCCCTGCTGAAGCCCGCCGTCGCCACGGTCGTCATCATCAAGGGCATCACCGTCTACAACGACTTCTACATCCCGTTCCTCTACATGCCGTCCGAGGACCTGGGCACCGTCTCCACCGCGCTGTTCCGCTTCAAGGGCCCCTTCGGCGCCCACTGGGAACACATCTCGGCCGGGACGGTCCTGGTGATCGTCCCGACGCTGGTGGTGTTCCTCTTCCTCCAGCGCTACATCTACAACGGGTTCGCGCAGGGGGCGACGAAGTAGCCGCGTCACCCGCCTCGCACACCCCCTCCCGCGACCCAGGAAAAGCTTTGAGCCAAAGCGGACCGCACGGCCCGGGCGGGTGTGTGCAAGGCGGCGCGCGGCGGCCTAAGTTGAGGGCCGGGTCCTGCCCACGGGGCACCGGAGGACATCGCGCGTGAAGGGGAGACTTGGCCACCTTGCGACGGCAGGTGAGGAGAAGAGACGAGTACGCCGAGTTACGGCGCAAGTGCGCGGCGATTCTGCGTGACCTCGGGATGCACCGGCCGATGTCCCTCGACGCGATCCGTGAGCGGGTGGAGGAGCTGAGGGGCCGCCCGCTCGTCATCAGGGAACTGCCCGAACAGGCGGCGGTCGCCGGGGCCTGCGGTCTGTGGCTGGGCACCGACGACGCCGACTACGTCTTCTACGAGGCCCGGACCGCGCCCCTGCACCGCGAGCACATCATCCTGCACGAGATCGGCCATGTGCTGTGCGACCACCACCGGGGCGTCACGGTCCGGGACGAGGAGCTGACGGACCGGCTCGTCGGCGGTCCGGCACCCCGTCTCGTCGAACGGCTGAGGGCACGCACCAGTTACACCACCGCCGAGGAACAGGAGGCCGAGATGATCGCCAGCCTGCTCCAGAGCGCGGGCCCGGTCCAGAGCGCGGGCAGGACCGGCCCGGTGGCCGGCCCGCTGGGACGACTCGGCGCGTTCCTGGGAGTGACGGCCGATGCCGGCCCATGAGCTCGCGGACCAGGTCGGGGCGTGCAGCGTCTTCGCCCTGTGGTTCGCCCTCGTCGTGCGGGCCCGGCCCGCGCTGCGCCGGCCCCGCCAGCGAGGACTGTGGCTCACGGTCCTGGCCGCGGCGACCGCCATCACCCTCTTCCAGCCGAGGATCACCGGCCCCCTCACGGACGCCGGCCTGGACGTCCACACGATCGCCCTGACCCGCAACCTGATCGGCGTCCTCAGCGCCGGCCTGGTCCTGCTCTTCATGGTCGGCTCCACCCGCGCCCGCCGTCTGCGGCTGTCCGTGCTGGTGGGACTGGCGGCGACCATGGGGGCGCTGCTGCTCCTGGACCGGCTCCAGACGGACCACCTGCGCGAGGCGAGCCCGTCCCTCCAGGGCCCGGCCGACCCGGCGTCCGCGTACTGGCTGCTCCTGGTCGTCGCCCACCTGGCCGGTGACGCCGTCGCCCTCGTGGTCTGCTGGCGCTACAGCCTGCGCACGGCGGACCGCGATCTCGTCTGGTCGCTGCGGCTGTTCGCGGTGGGCAGCGTCCTCGCGTTCGTCTTCTGGTGCGGCTACCTCTGGCACCTGTGCGGCGCAACCCCCGCCCTGCTCCCCTACCTGTCCCTGATCATCGGCGTCCACGGCCTCGTCCGGGCGGCGTCCCTGCTGGTCCCCACCGCGACCGCCCTCGCCCGCACCTGGACCGCTCTGCGCGTCACCTGGCAGCTCTGGCCGCTATGGCGCGATCTTGTCGCGGCGGTGCCCCACGTGGCACTGGCGACACCGCGGCGGACCAGGCTCCGGGAGGTGCTACGACCGCGCTCCCCCCTCGCGCTGCAGGCGCACAGGCAGACCATCGAGACGTACGACGCGCTCCTGGACCTCCAGCAGTACGTCCAGCCGGGCGCCTACGAGGAAGCCCACCGGCACGCCCGGCGGGCGGGCGTGCGAGCCGATCGTCTCGCCGCGGCCGCCCTCGCCGGAGCGCTGGGCCAGGCCCGGCGCGCCAAACTCGTGGGCACGCCACCGTCCGTCTGCCGCCCCCTGCCCGGCGTGGTGCACGGCAGTCCGGAGACCCTGCTCGGGATCGCCCGGCTGTGGCCGTCCATGACGGACGCGCTGGCCTGCCCCTCTGCCGCCCGCAGACGCTGACCGCGGGGCGTGCGCCGCTCACTCGGACGTGCCGGCCACCTCGCCACGGCGTGGCGCGACATGGAAGTCGAACGCGAGCGTCCCGGGATCCAGGGCCGTCACCCCGCCGTCGACGGTGAGCACGGCGCCGTTCACATACGACGCCGCAGGGGACAGCAGCCAGGCGACGGCCTCCGCGACCTCGCGCGGCTCACCCGGCCGCCCCACCGGAAGGACCCTGGTCACCTCCTCGTACCCGGCCCGGACGCCATCGCCCTCCAGGCCGGCTTCCGCGGCGAAGCGAGCCATACGCCGGTCGGCCATCTCGCTTCTCACCCAGCTCGGACACACGATGTTGGCCCGCACTCCCTGACGCCCGTAATCGACGGCGACGGACCGGCACAGCTGCAGCAGGGCCGCCTTGGAGGTGGCGTACGGGACGTTGCTCGTACCGTTGCGCAGCGCGGAGACCGAAGCGACGGCGACCACCGCCCCGCCCGCCTCCACCAGGTGCGGGATCGCCGCGCGCAGCAACAGGAGCGGCCCGGTGACGTTGGTGCGCATCACCTCGTCCCAGTCCTCCAGCGACACGTCGCCCACGCTCCCGCCGCGCCCGATCCCCGCGTTGAGCACGACGCCGTCGACTCGTCCGTACGCGTCCAGGGCCGCCCGGACCAGCCCCTCGGCGGCCTCGGGGTCCCCCACGTCGGACGGATGCGCGAGTACCCCGATCTCCTCCGCCAGCCGCTGCAACGGCTCACTCCGACGACCGGAGACCACCACGTGGTGCCCCCCTTTACGGAGCAGCCGAGCGGTGGCCTCCCCGATGCCCGTACCTCCACCGGTGACGATCACAACTCGCTGGTCGGCCACTGCGCTTCCGGCTCCTTCCGCACCACGGGACGCCACCGAGCCTAGAACCCGGTGATCCTCTGCTGACGCCTTTGAGCCAACAGCCCGCACCGGAGCAGAGGAACCCCGGCCGCCGCGGCACCCGGTTGTGGTCGCCGCCCACCGGACCACGACCATCACCCCCTGCAACCCGCGGTTCCTCCCCACCCCCGAAGGTCTCCCGCCCGATGCCAGAGCCGGGACGAAGGGTCCGCGGCCCCGCGGTACGCTGACACACTTTCTCCACGAGCCGATGCAACCTTCCCCACATCCGGAGAGTCCACATCTACATGCACGCGTGCGTCTTGAACGGTCAGACCGAGCCGGACTACGGCACCTCAGCGGAGGACACCGATCACCCTCTGGAGACTTCCCAGTCGGAGTCGGGCGGCCTGAAGAACGACGGAATCGCCAAGCACAGGGTCACGGCTGAGAACAACGACAGTCCCGAAGAGACCCCGGGGGCTTGACTTTGATCGACCGCACCACCCCGACGCGGGACGCCGGCACCCCCCTCCCGCAGTCCCCGGCAGCAATACGCGCCGAGCGCCGCCGCATCATCGAGTCCATACGCGCCCTCCGCCGGCTCCTGAAAAAGCGCGGCGCCTTCGAGGTGGCCGACCGCCGTCGGCTGAACCGGGAGGCGAGCCACCGCAAGCGGGCGGAGACCGTCCACGCCGAGACGCTGCACCGCATCGATGAACAGCAGGCGCGGCAAGAGCACTCCCTCACGAACGACTTGAACAGCCTCGACGGCAAGCGCGAGCAGCAAGAGGCGCACGCCCTCGCCGTCCTGCGGCGTGAGTTCATCGAGCGCAGGCTCAGGAACACGCCTCTCACCGTGAGCGAGCTGAACGGCCTCGGCGCCGGCCTGATCCGCGACCTCGCCGCCCAGGGAATCAGCACCGCCGCCGACTTCACCCAGGTGAGCTGGGGCAAGGCACCCAACGGCAAGGGCGGCAACGTCATCTACATCCACCGCGCGGACGGGCACCGGGTCCACATCAACGGCATCGGCCAGCACCGCAGCCGCCCCTTGATGGAGTGGCGGCAAGCCGCCCTCGCCCGTGCCGAAGCCCGTGCCCCACGCGCACTCCCCCCGGACGAACGTCACCGCATCGCCGAGATCATCGAGGCGGAACGCGCCCGGGTACGCGAGGAGTTGACCAAAACCGCCCGCGACGCCGAAACCGCCCGCACCGAGGCCGGGCAACTGCACGCCGAGACCCTGGAGCGCCTCGCCATCGCCGAACGCGATGCCGCCCGCCTCGCCGCGGAGCGCCGGGCCGAATTCGACGCGATGGCGGAACAACTGCTCGCCCTCCAGTCGGAACTCTCCGCACACATGGACCGCTACGGCGACGTCGGCCTGCGCATCCGTCGAGCCCAGCGACGCGCACTCCGGCCGATCCCCGCCGTCCCCACCCTCCCGGCGATCCCCTCTCCCCGCTCACCGGTCGGCCTCGCCGACAGTACCGACGCGACCCCCGCCCCCGCCTCCAGGGACCGTGCCGGCCTCGGCTGGCTGCTGCCGATCCTCTACTTCGGCTTCACCACCGTCGTCGGCGTGGGCGAACTCGCCGACAACACCGCTCCCGTCTGGCTGATGATCTCGTCCCGGATGGTCGCCCTCGCTGCGACCACGGAGCTTCTCCGCCTCTGGATCCCCCGCATGCGCCACAACACGCCGGGGTCGATGCCCTCAGGAGTCGGATTTCAGACCACGGGCGTGTTCCTCGCCCTCACCGCCGCCGGCATGTTCGCCGACGAGGAGTCCGGTGTCTTCGGGGTCGCCTGCGCCGTCTCCATACTCGCCGCGCTGCTGCTTCTGGCCGGAACCGGCCTCCGCATCCGCCCGCACGAGCCCGTCCGATCCTCATGACAAGGCAGCACAAGTTGAACGACAAGGCACCCCAGCAGCCGGAATCTCAGCTCACCATCTCCGAGCCCGAACTCGTAGGGTCTTCGCTCCCCCCGATGCCCCCGGCACCGCCCACGGTCCCCGTGCCCTGGAGCGCCACCTCACCGGGCCGCCGACGTAAGCGCGCCCTCATCGCCGGCGCCGCCGCGGTCCTGCTCGCGGGTGGCGGCATCACCTGGTGGGCACTGACCGGCGACGGCGACCCGATCGACCACGTCGAGGTCTCCGGCGGCAAGCTCGTCACCGACGACAGCGACTCGTACAGCGACAGCGAGGACTGCGACGACACCGACGAGTTCGACTTCAACGACTGCGACTACAGCGACTCGGAGGACAAGGTCTACGAGTTCGACTACAAGATCACCAACAAGGGGAACGAACCCGCCAACTACTCCGTCATCCTCAACGCCTTCGACGAGGACGGCGACTACGTCGGCCAGACCTACATCGGCTCGACCCACCTGGCCCCCGGCAAGACCGACACCGACGAGAGCGAGTTCGACGAGTACACGACCCTCGAAGACGGCCGCGAGCTGTCCGACATCACGTCCGTGAAGGTCGCCTACGTCGAGCGTGTGGTCCTGGCCAACTGATACCGGCACCCCGGCGCCCCGGCGGTTCCGCAGCATCGCGACCGCCGGGACCGGCTTCAGCTTGCGGCCGGAGCGGGCCGGGTTGACGTGACCAACAGGTCAGCGACCCTTTTCGGCGGGCTCGAGAATCGCCACGCACTCCACGTGATGCGTCATCGGAAAGATGTCGGTCTGGACGCAAGCGTTAAAACAGCAGGTCAGAGATTCCTTCGCGTCCCGAATGAGGGCCAGCAGGCGCCCGGAGCGTCAAATGAGCGTCACGGCCGTACGTGTTCCAGCAGCTCCGGTTCCCGCTCCAGGCGCTCCTCCGTCCACCGGATGAGGTCTCTGACCAGGGCAGACGGCGTGAAGCCCGGGCCCTGCAGTGCGCGCCCGATCTGCGATCTGCTTGAGCGAGAGCCCGAGCGACCGCAGGCTCTCCACGTGAAAGATCCTGCGAACGTCCTCGGCGGAGTACTCGCGGTAGCCCCCGGCGGTGCGACCGGTCGGTCGCACCAGCCCGAGGGCGTCGTAGTGCTGGAGCATCCGGGCGCTCACCTCCCAGTGGCGGACGACATCACCGATCAGCATTCCGCGGTCCCTGCAGCAGTCTCCGTCGACTCGGTCGGCTCGGCGGCATCCGCGGCATCGGCTCATTCCGGACCGAGGGTCACGATGCGCTTTGCCTCGTCGTGGCCACCTGGAAACCGGTCTCCGGGTTCCGCCGCAGCAGCTCGGTGGCACGGGCGTGCGCGGCCACCGCCGGGTCGGGCTCGCCGCGGGCCGTTGCCAGGGCGGGCTCGGTCACGTCGCCGAGGTCGAGAGGGCCCGGCTCAGGCTCAGCTGCACATTGCGGCCGCCACGACCGAGCTCCATGACTAGCTCACCGACCAGCTCCCCCTGCTCCTCCTCGGGCACGAGGACGACCGCGACGCGCCACGCGTTCCGCGCCACCTCGTCGGTGTCGTGCAGCATGTCGCGCGTGATCCAGGCCCACGCCCTCCTCTCCGATCTTGGAGAGCGTGTACAACGCCTGGTTGCGGGCCCGGGTGCGCCCGGAATCGTCCCGGCGCATCCGGGGCAGGGTGATCTCCGCTGAGAGGCGGGTCAGCGCCCAGGACAGCATGTCCCGCACGAAGAAAGCCCGGCTCGACCGTGCACCGCTCGACGAGCGTCTCCAGCAAGCCCGGGTCGGGTTCCGAGCCGATCGCGAGGGCTGCCTGAAGCCGTACCGACGAGTCCTCGGCACTCAGGGTGGCGGCCACGCGGGCGTGCTGCGGGGTTCCGTTGGCCGGGTGGATCGAAACCACCTGCTGCACCCAGGGGACACCTTGTCACGGTGTCAAGGTCAAGTCCGTGACTGGCCTGCGAGTCAGCGCACGGCCAGGCCGCAGGCAGCTCCGGGGAAACCGATTTCGTGGTGACGGCTGCTCATTGCCGGCGCCCTCTGATAAGACTGCTACTCGTCACACTTATCGGTGCGAGGCTCGGCCGGGGTGACCCACCGAGGGGGGTGGGTCTGCTGGGTGCCAACCTGCAGGAGCTGAACACCGGGAACGCAGGGGGGTTGGGCGATGCATTCCGTTTCTGAGTTCCGGCAGTGGCTCCTCGGGAGGCCGCAGCTGGTGGTGCAGATCATGCGCCACGTCGAGAAGGCTCATAGTCCCGCACTGCTGAACTACCCGGGTGCCCCCGCCCCCGCAGCTCGTCGGCGACAGTCAGGCGCGCGGCTCTGGATCAGCCGGGCCCCGGAAGAAGTGCTGAACGCGCTGTGCCACTGCGGCCTGAATGTCGGTTGCTCGCAACTGACGGAGCTGGGGCAGGGGGACTTCCTTGACGATCCGAATCCGGATCAGCTCGTCCGGATGGTCGAGATACTGCCGCCTGAACTCGCGCAACTCGTTGTTTTCGGGCTCCAGTTGACATCTCACCTGCCGACTCACCGGTTCACGGAAAGCCATGCCGAGGAACTCCGGAGAGCGGTGGATGTCAAGGGAGAACCGGTAGCGGCCGACATCTGGGAGCGGTCGTCCTGCGCCCCGGCGATGCGGAGTGATAAGGGCGAGGCGGCCAGCGAGGGCACCGGTTCGGTGGTGCGGCCCCAGGCGCCGGCTGTGCCAGACTCTGACGGACTGTCACTGCAAACTGAGGCGCTTCGCGAGCAAGCCGCTGAACTCGCGGACTGGCTGGTGGCGTTCGCCGCTTCCGTCAGGGAGGGACGCCAGCCCGACGGACCCGAGGCATTGGTGTGCGGCGTGAAGTCCTGGCTGCGGAAACGGCAGCTCCTGGCCGAGGCCTTCGCGATGGCGGTACCCGCGGCGGCCGAAGACGCGGAACCCTCCGGCCCCTGGGGCCCGGACGCCGGCTGGCTCGCGGCCGCCGCGCTGACTGAGCGGCTGCGCGAGGAGGAACGGGAACGCGAACGGGTCGCTCAGGAGATCGCCGCGGTGGTGCAGGCTCGCGACGAGGCGGTGGGGTTGCTCGAGCAGGCCGTCAGTGACCTGATGCGGAAGACCCTCGCCGACCAGGTCGCGCAGTTCGACCGCAAGCTCCGTGAACTCCGTGGCAACCCCGTGGCCGACACCACGTCGTCCGAGACGGAGAGCGACTCCTCGACGGACGCCAGGGCGGACCGTGTGTCTCCGGACGAAGGTGACGGCGAGACGGATCCGGGGCCGGACCCCGCTCCCGGCACCGGCCCGGCTCCCAGTGACCGGCCCCTCGGCCCGGAGGACGAAGCCCATTGGCCTGGCGCGGACCACGGGGTGCGCGGACAGGGCGACATACCCGCGTCTCAGGACGGGGAAGCCGGGGACTCGAGCAGCGGCGGAAGCACCCCGGAACTGGTCGAGGCATCGACGACGGAAACCGCGGCCCTCAGCCCTGAGGCCGGAGCCGTCGAGCGGACCGACGAGACGGCGGCCGAGGACACCGCCGCCGCCCAAGTCCGGGTGGAGGCCGCTTCCCCTGGCTCCGGCGAGCCCCTGGATGACAAGGGCCGGACCGGCGGGGACTCGCGCGAGACCCCTGCACCCACCGCTCCCCGGCCCCTTGCGCCGTCCCCCACCGAGCCCGGCCCCGACGAGGCGACTCTCGCCCCGGCCGACGGCTGGGCCGGATCCGAAGCCACCGTGGAGGTCCTGGTCGCCGAGGGCCGGCTCGCCGAGGCGTACTGGGTGAGCCGTGCCGCTGGCGCCTCGGAGCACCGCACGCTGGCCCTCGCTTTCGCGGACGCTGCCTTCCACGATTCGCCCGCCTCAGCCTCCGACCTGCAGGTGAAGGCCGAGGAGTGCCTGGACGCCGTCACGCGAAGCCGTCCCCTGGAGGACGACCGCGAAGCCCAGTTCATGCTGCTGACGGCAGCCGTGCGCAGCGGCATCTCGGCCCGCTGGGCGAGCAGCGTCCTCACCGGCGAACACACGTCCGTCCCCGGTCTTGCGGACCCCTGGGCGAGGGCTCTCGACGGATTGGTGCTCGCCGTACGCAAGGGCGCGGAGATCAAGCCGGGTGGTCTGCGCGCCGGCGTCGCGAACGCCGAGGCCAACCGGTTCGAGAGGATCGCCGACCAGGCCCGTCAACTCGCGGTCGACCTGCCGAAGAGGAAGATCCGCTATCAGCGGGCCACGGTCGTCCTGCAGGCGCTGGCCGCGCCCGAGGGGGTACTCGGCGAGACCCTACACACGATCGAGGAGTGGGCCAGGAAGGGCGGCAAGTCCAGCGCGGAGAAGCTGTCCGGGCTGATGGAAGAGCACTTCCGGCGCGCCGATGCCGCGGACCGCCTGATCGATGATACCGACCGGGCCAAGCGCACCACCAAACAGGCCAAGAACGACATCCACTCCGGCGCCCGTCTCCAGCTCCGTACGCACGTCAAGAGTGTCCAGGACCTCCTGAAGGCTGCCCTACACGCCGCCGAGGCACCGACGGCGTCGGGCAGCGGCATCATCGGTCCCGAACTGCCGGCAGCGCTTGAGGCCGTCAGGGAAGCAGGGCGGCCCCCGGGTGTGGGCGGCGCGCTGTTCGACCTGCTGGTGCGATGGCTCGACGGCTCCTACGCGCCCGTACCCAGGGACGAAGACGTCCGGTTCCCGCCGCCGGCGGACGCGCTGCTGATGCTGCCGGGCCTGTCCTGGTGCTCAAAGGACGGCAGGTATCTGCCCGACATCACCGGCCCGGAGGCGCACTCCGCGCTCGCGGACATGGTCGGCCCGAACGACCCAGCCCGCGCCCTCGCCTGGCACCGCACCCATGGTGACCTGCACCTCGCCGAACGCCTGCTGAATCGGATCTCCCGGAGCGAGGTGCCCGGCGTCGAGCTCACGGCAGCCCAGCTCGCCGAGCAGCGGCAGGCGATCTCCGACGCGGCCGACCAGTGGAAGGAGCGGTGCGCCGAGGAACACCGCAGCGCCCAGCTGGCGCTGGCCCGGGTCCGCGCACAGAACCTGCTGACCCACGAGCGGGAGCGTGAGTTCACCGGTCGCCTGCTGGATCTGGACGGCGACGGCCACGGTGGCAGCTTCGGAGAGCGCCTGCGCGCCGTCGAGCAGGTCACCGAGGACCTGCGCCTCTTGGAGCAGGAGCGCAGCGCCGAACTGCGCCGCCAGCTGGGACAGGTGCAGCTGACGGAGCAGGACGCGAGCCGGATCCGCGACCTCCTGGACCGCGGTGAGACGGTGGCGGCGGAGGAGCTCCTGACGTTCGTCCGCCGGGGGCAGCCCTTGCCGGAGCCGACAGAGCCGGCCGGAGAAGTCCTCTCCCGCTTTCTGGCGGGCGTGGCCCACCCGGACGCGCCCAAGCCCGACTCGTCCGGCGGCAGCGCCCGATGGTGGGCGCACCATTACGCTCCAGGGGAGGCACTGGTACAGAACGCCCTGTCCGGCCTCGACGCCTGGGACCGGCTCGGGCAGGCGATGGACGCCCGGAAGGTCGGCAAGGCGGTGGTCAGCGTGCTGCGACTGCTCGGCCTGAACGCCTCCCAGCCCAACGTGGAAGAGGCCAGTTGGGGCGTTACCCGGCTGAGCGTGCGGGCGGACATCACGGAGAGCACGCCTGGTTACGTCGCCGCCCTGGGCTCACACGCCCGTCGCATGTACAAGGTCGTCGTCATCACCGACGAGTTGCGCGGTGAGGGCCCGCTGCGCCATCTGCCGGCATCGGCGATCGAGGCCAACATCATCCTGTACACGCAGCCGCTGGGCGTCGAAGGCCGTCGCAGGCTCGCGCAGGAATCGCGCGGCCGGAGCCACCAGGCGCTGGTCGTCGATCCAGCCGTCGTCGGCTGGGTGGCCGCGCAGGCGCCGCGCTCCTTCCGCGCCGTCCAACAAGTCACCCTGCCGTGGACCGGCTACACCCCGTACACCCCGCATGTCGCGGGTCTGGTGCCGCCCGAGGTGTTCAAGGGCCGCACCGACGAGATGCGCGCCGTCCTCGACCCGCAGGGGCCGATCTTCCTCTTCGGGGGGCGCCAGCTCGGTAAGTCGTCCCTGCTCAGGCAGGCCGTGGAGGTGTTCCAGAAGGACGATCGGGAGAACCGGGTCGCCGTGTACGTCGACCTGATGAAGGCTGACATCGGACACGCGGAGCCACCGGAGGGCATCTGGCGGATGCTGCTGGCCGAGCTGAAGCGGCGCGGCGTAATCAGCGAGAGCGTCGCCGACCGCGCGCCGGGCAACGTGATCGCGAACGAGGTCCAGCAGTGGATCGCGGAGCGGCCCGAGCGCCGTCTGCTGCTGCTCGCCGACGAGGCCGACGCGTTCCTCACAGCGGACGCCCAGGCCGTCTACACCGGCGGCGGCCAGTCCACCTTCCCCACCGTGAAGCGGCTGCAGCGGCTGATGGAGGACACCGGGCGCGACTTCAAAGTGGTGTTCGCCGGTCTCCACCAGGTTCAGCGCTTCAACCGGCTGATCAACGTGGTCACGGCGCACGGCGGGCGCGACGTGCCGGTCGGCCCGCTGAAGCCGCAGGACGCCGTGGAGCTGGTGGAGGAGCCCATGGCGGCGGTGGGTCTCACCTTCGAGACCCGCGACCTCATCTGGCACATCCTCGGCCTGACCAATTACCAGGCCAACCTGCTGCAGATTTTCTGCGATCGCCTGGTCGCCTACATGCAGCAGCGATCCATGCCCGCCGAGGGCCGGCACGGCCCGATCACCTGGGAGGATGTCCAGCAGGTGGCCGGTATGGAGGAGGTCCGCGGGCTGATCGCGGAGCGCCTTCGTTACACCATCAACCTGGAGGACCGCTACCGCGTCCTCGCCCTGCTGATCGCTCTGCGCAGCTTGGAGCAGGGTCACGGGCACGGGTACCGGCCCGCCGAACTGCTCGAGCGCGCCCACGAGCGATGGGCGGACGGCTTTCCGCTCAATTCGGAACGGCAACTGACCATCTACCTCGAGGAGATGGTCAACCTGGGCCTGCTCATCCGGCTCCCCGGGGATGAGCGCATCTACGCCATGCGCAGCCCCAACGTGGTGAACATGCTCGGCACCCAGCCCGAGCTGGAGAACGAGCTGCGCGACACCCAGTTCGACCTGCCCTACGACTACAACCCGAGCGTCGCCCGCCGCTCCCTCGGTACGGACCGGCGGACTCGGGTGCAGCGGATGAGCCCGCTGACCGACGGGCAGCTGAGCGACATCCTCACCCATCCGGCCCGCACCACGCTCGTGCCCTGTACCCCGGCGCTCAGCGCCGACCTGGTGGAGCGCGGCATCCAGCTCCACATCGACGGCCACGGCCTGACCGTCGTGCGCATCGGCCCGGACGACGACCTGACCGATTTCATCACGGCCAACTCCCGCCGCAAGAGCGGCTCCCGGCTGCTCTTCGTCGACCTCAGAGGCCAGGACACGGCCCGGCTGCAGGAGGCCACGGACCGGCTCCTGGACCACACCCGGGTAACCCAGCCCCGCACCGACAGCTCGTCGTCGGTGCCGCGTCGTTACGCCGCCGTCCTGTGTGACCCGGACACCGCCGCGGGCGTGGTGTCGGCCGCCGGACTGGTGCGCCCCGAGCGCTGGACGGTGGACAGCGTGCGCGCCTGGCCGGAGTCGCCCTTCGGCTCCCCGCGTGAGCGGCGCAGCCTGATCGAGGTGACCGGCGGGTGGCCGACGCTGGTCGAACTCGCCATGCACAAGGTCCGTTCCGGCATGCGTCAGCAGGACGTCTTCGACGAGCTGCGCGCCGAGATGACCGTACCGGAGCGCGCCAAGGCCCACCTGGAGCTGGCGGGCCTGAACTCCGACAACATCGGCCGACTCACTACCTGGGCGCAGTTCTACACCGACGAGGAGCACAGCGCCGGGGTCGCCATCACCGCCGCGGGCGACCTGCAGGCCGCCTTCCAAGAGGCACGTCTGTACGAGGAGAGCGACGCCGAGAGCGCACTCACCGCCGCGGAACGGCTCCTGGACCGCCTCGACCTCCTCGGCGTCCTCGACGTCACCGACCGGGGCCAGACCCTGGACCCGGTCACCTTCCGGGCCGTCAAGGCGATCGGCGGCGACCTGTGACCACCGGCCTGTGGGATGGGAACGAGCCGGGCGGGACGCACGGTCGGCAGGGGGCGCAAGTGCGGGAGAGCGGGGCCGCCGTCCCGGTCCCGCCGGCTTCCGAGCGCGACCTGGTGCGCCTCCCCGGCCCGCGCCGCCACCTGGACCGGCTGGAGCGGGACCTGAGATCCGGCCGCAGCTGTGTCTGGTACTTCCCGGACCCGATGGTCGGCTCCGGCCGGGCGGAGCTGTTCCTGAGGGAGCTGTACACCCGATTTGAGGAACCCATACCGGTCCCGGGCGCCATCACCGGGCTCGCCGACCGCACAGGCGGCCGTGGCAGCGCCGTCGCCATCCCGCCGCAACGCTCCACCACGCCCGGGGCGGAGGGCGCGTCCGCCAGGGCCGGCGACCACTTCGCGCTCTGGCACGATGACGACGGCTTCGACGCCGAGGACCCCTACGGTGCCTTGCTGAGCTCACTGGCCACCGCCTCGGCCAGTCCGCCACCGTCCTCCAGCCACCGCGGCGGGGGCCCGGACGTCGCATCGCTCACGTCGATGTCGCTCGGGGAACGCCTGGCCAAGGAACTCGGCGTCACTGGCGACCCGTTGAGCGAGCTGGTCAGGCGGACGGACCGGCTCCGAAACGACGTAACCGGCGACGGCGATCTGGAGGACGACGCCCTGCCGAGCGCACCGCCGCTGATCGTGGTGCGCGGCTGGGACGAGGACTCACCCGAGGAGATGGGCCGTCTGCTCCGCACCGCCCATGCCACCTTCCGCGACGAGGGCATCGGCGCGGCACACCGCCCCTGCTTCCTCATCACCGCCCGCATGGGCGACCTGCCCAGCAGCGCCTTCGGCGTCGGCCCGAGCCACGACCACGTCACCTTGCACTGGTGGTGGCGGGTATGGACCCGCCTCGATAGTGAGGTCCTGCTCGCCTGGCGGCCCCGTCCGAACGTCGATGCCGCCGAGGCACTGCTCCACCGGGTGACCGACGCGGTCGCCGCCGAGGTTTGCGGCCCCGACGTCGACAGAGTACTCGCCCTACAAGAGGCTTGGACGGGCGGCGATCTCGACTCCCTGCGCAGCGCCCTAGTCGGCATCCTCCCCAGCGAGGCGGCCCTCCCGGACCGGGCCTGGCCCCGCCGCATGTCCATCGCCCACGCCTCCGCCCCCTCCGCAGAGCTACGCGAGGCCTGGTCGACCGGCGCCGTCGACAGCTGGGACGGCCATGTCCGCCCGGTCCTCGGTCACCACCTTCTCGACCCTGACTCCACGGAGCTGCGCACCCTCGTCTGCCACGCCCAAAATCGTGTTCTGCTGCCCCTCATAAACGAGGCCCGCACCGCCTTCATCGATCTGGTCCCCGGCCTCCTGCGCAAGGAGATCAGCCTCGACTATTTCCGCGAACAGGCTCGCTCCCAGTACCAGGTCAAGAAGCAACTCCCTGCCGCCCCGCTTGTCGAACTGGAGGTGGCCGACCTCCAGCGAGCCTCCCGCCTCCTCACCCTCACCACCGAGCAGCGGCGCCGCCTGGAGATCCTCTGCGACGCCCGCAATCTCCTCTCCCATCTCCAGCCACTGGCCCATGGGCAGCTCATGGCTGTGACTCAGGCACTCATCAGCGACTGGGTGGCGGACGACGGGTGAGTGGCCCCTGGGGCGCTTCCGGGCAGGCGGGCCGCTGCATGCGCTGGATACACGCGATGCCTTTCCCCGAGGTCGGCTCACCAGGTTCGGTGGCCTGCTCCAGGAGCCAGGAGAGCTCCCCGCACCGTCCGGTACGGGGAGCCGGGCACGGCCCCCTGGAGCGCCGGCGGCTACGCGGGATCCAGCACGGGCTTCGCCGCTAGTCCGCCGTTCTGCTCGCAGCGCAGTTCCCTGGCCATGGCCAGCGAGAAGGAGTCCGGCTCGGCATCTTTGTATGCCTTGAGTTCGTAGAATTGCGACAGTGCGTCCACCGCGTCGGCGCCGAGGCCGCGTTGGGCCCGCATGTCGCACAGCCAGTCGTCGTCGGTGGCGAGTGCCTGCGTCCCACGTCCAGAGCCACCTTTTCCTGCTCCGTACCCGTGGAGGGGCGCGCTGGCGTGTGCTGTCGCCGCCCTCTTCCTCCCGTCGGCGCAGGCGCTGCAGAAACCGGTCATCGAGCTGCGCGAGTGTCTCGGCGACTGGGAGGGCGACCTCGTCGTCGGCGCCCGCAGCCAGTCCGCCGTCGCTACGCTCGTCGACGCTGCCCGAGCGTGCGCGCAGGAGCCTTACCTAGGATCAGGGCTCTGAGGTGGCCCGCCATCACGAGCTCGCGCCCTACTTCAGCGACGGGATCTCCTTCGCACGCCCCGCCAGTTTCTGGGAGCGAGGGATGAATGAAAACACGAACGGTTTGATCCGGCAGTACCTTCCCAAGTGCACAAACCTGTCCCTGCACACTGCGGACGAGCTCCGCTCCATCGAGCGCCGGCTCAACAGCCGACCCCGCAGAACACTGAATTGGCAGACCCCCCGCATTCGCCGCAGCTCTGGCACTCTGAGCCTGCAATGTTGCGACGATCATGCGAATCCACTTAGAAGCCAAGCGTCGGCACTGGTCCACTTTTCAGCCGGCACCGACAAACCCGAGATCTGTCGCCGTATGGCCCGAGCCCAGAGAACATCCCTAACGCGCTGCTCGACGGGTTAAGCCCGACAAGTCGATTGACCCGCCCTATCTGATCCAGGACGACCACCTAAAGCTCCGTCACAAACAGCGTCGAACGAGCGTCGATACGTTTCCCGAACCCGTCTCTTACGGAGTTGAGGCAGAGCGTTCTGGACCCACCCCCCGCTGCGAAACCGCAGGTGAGCCACGTGGCGGAAACCTAAAACATGCTCCACGCGGTGAACCTCTGGAAACAGGTCGAGCACCACCGACCACATCTGGAAAACCCAAGAAGTCGCAGGTCAGAGCCCCTTTGCAGCAGGCTCCAAAACCGCCACGCACTCCACGTGCGACGTCATCGAAAAGACATCAGAAGGGGGAGGAACTGACGTATTCCCAGGTCAGAAGCCATTCCTAGCCCCAACCATAGAACACTGCAGACGCCCGGAGCGTCAAACGAGCGTCACGGCCGAGGCATGAGCTGGCCTTCGCCCAACGAGGCCCAGCCAGCGGTGGGCGCTCGCTCCGCCTCACCGGCGCCGATCCACATCTCATTGAGCCTTTTCAGCGCGCCCACCGATCGAGTGACGAGGTGGAGGGCACCAGTCGGCACCGCGGTTGCAGCCACGCCGCTCCCGGTAACGGGTGTGTCCAGCGAGTGGTGTAACTCGTGGGTCGATTGTTACTGCTGAGTCGCGGTGAGGCGGCCGTCGAAGGCGATGTCGAAGGCTTGGAGGGCCGGCTTCCATCGCCGGGTCCAGCGCTTCGCGCCGTTCCCGGTCGGGTCCAGGCTCATGACCGCGAGGTAGACGCACTTGAGGGCGGCCTGCTCGGTGGGGAAGTGCCCGCGGGCGCGGACGGCCTTGCGGATCCGGGCGTTCACACTCTCGATTGCGTTCGTCGTGCACACGATCTTGCGGATCTCCACGTCGAACTGGAGGAAGGGGACGAACTCCGCCCAGGCACGTTCCCACAACCGCACGATGGCCGGGTATTTCGCTCCCCATTCCTCGGAGAACTCCCAGGAACCGCTCCATGGCGGCCTGCTCGGTCGGTGCCGTGTAGACCGGGCGGAGGGCCTTGGCGATCTTGTCCCAGTCCTGGCGGCCCGCGTACTTGAAGCTGTTGCGGAGCAGGTGAACGACACACGTTTGCACGATCGTCGCAGGCCAGACGGTGGCCACCGCGTCCGGGAGTCCGCTCAGTCCATCGCAGACCAGCATCAGGACGTCCCGCACCCCCCGGTTCTTGATCTCGGTGAGGACCTGAAGCCAGTACTTGGCGCCCTCGCCGCCATCGCCGACCCACAGGCCCAAAATGTCGCGGGTGCCCTCGGCGGTCACGGCCAGCGCCATATAGACAGGACGGTTCGCGACCTGCCCGTCCCGGACCTTGACGTGCACACAGTCGATGAAGACCACCGGATACACCGCGTCCAGGGGCCGGTTCTGCCATTCCAGCATGCCGGCGACCACGCTGTCGGTGATCGTGGAGATGGTCTGCTTCGACACCTCGGTGCCGTAGACCTCGGCGAGGTGTGTGGAGACCTCCCCGTGCGTGAGGCCCTTGGCCGACAGCGACAAGACCATCTCGTCGATCCCGCCAAGCCGCCGCTGCCGCTTCTTGACCAGCATCGGCTCGAACGTGCCCGCCCGGTCCCGGGGAACCTCGATCTCGACCGGGCCGACCTCGGTGACCACCGTCTTCGCCCGGCGCCCGTTGCGGTAGTTCTCCCGCCCGCCTTCAGACTTCTCGCCGTGCTCGTGGCCCAGATGGTCGGTCAGCTCGCCCTCCAGGGCTGACTCCAGCACCCGTTTGGTCAGCTGCTGCAGCAGACCTCCTTCGCCGGTCAGCCGCAGCCCATCGGCCTGGGCCCGCGCCACCAGCTGGGCGACCAGCGCGTCATCCACACCCGCCGCCGGCTCTTCTGCGCGGCCCTCAGTCTCGGTGACACTCACGTCGGTCATCAACTTCCGCTTCGTGCGCGGGAGTTACACCGATCACCATACAAACCCGCGCAAGGAAGTGCAGGTCATGCCAGGTTTTCGGGTCCGCCAACGCGCTTCCGGGAGCCTGAAGGCTGTCCCGTTACTGCTGCTTGCCATAGGCGCTCAGCCTTTCCCGCGCTGGGTTCCGATGAGCGCGGGGACGTTGTCAGTGGGCGAGGGCACACTGACGTGCATGATCACCTCTTCATCCACTGCAGATGATGCCTCTGGCCCCTCCCTTGTCTGGGTGGAGTCGATGGGCGGCCCTCTGATCGTCGTCCCCGTCTCCGCCCTGGCCTCCTGGGGCGGGTGTACGGAGAGTGGCCGTATGGCGGGAGACGCCACCGCCCCAGACGACTACGACCGGGCCTGCGCGGTGGACGATCTGGCCGGTGTGATCCCCGTCGACGAGAACGGTGCGCAGGCACTGGTGCTGGCTGACGAGCCGGCGACCAGCTGCTATCTGCCCCAGCACCGAGCGTTCCTGCGGTGGCGCGCCGCTGACTCCGAGGCCGGACTGAGAGTCGCGGCGGACACTGTCCTCGCAGACCCGTCCACGGTGTGGGAGGAGTGCGGCACCTGGGTCTCGGACGGTCCGGCCGTGCTCATGGACTCCGCCGAAGCGGGCTCCGACTTGGGCGTCGAGTACCCCGATGGGGGGATGCCCGCCGAGGCGTCAGTTCCACTGCCCGCCGGCCGCTGGAGGGTCCGCGCCACGCAGACCAAGGTGGACGAGGGGAACTGGGTCGGACTGGTCCAGCTCCTGCCCGCCGAATCCTGAACGGACAGTACTTCGGGCCGGGCGCGGTCAGTCGCGGCGCTCAAGGTTGTGCAGATGGGCGATGCCGAGCATCGCGTGGTGCACGCCATCGCCTTTGAGGCGGCAGTCGCGCAGGATCTTCCAGGTCTTCATCCGGGCGAAGGCATGCTCGACCCGAGCGCGGATCGTGCGGTGAGAGGTGTTGTGCTCTTCCTTCCAGGCAGGCAGTTCGCTCTGCCCAGGGTTGCGGCGGTGTGGGATGACGAGCCCAGTTCCTCGATAGCCTCCGTCGGCGATCACTGTGGTGTTCCCGACGGCGGCCTTCGCCCCGGATAGCTCCCATGCCTTGCAGTCGTTGCGGTTGCCCGGCAGTAGCCGGCCGACTACGACCACCAGTTGGGTGTCTGCGTCGATGACGACCTGGTGATTCGTCGAATACCGGTAGTTCTTGGACCGCTCCGCCACCGCGTGGTCGCGAGTGGGAACCAGAGTGCCGTCCACGATGAGCACGGCGTCCTTGCGAAACCGCTTCCGGGGCCGGAACGCGAGAAGAGGCCCGACGTGCCTGACGATGCGGCCAGCCGCGGACTTCGAGACACCGAAGAGCAGTGCGAGCTGCCGCAGTGTCAGGTTGGTGCGCCAGTATGCAGCGACCAGAAGCACCCGGTCCTCCAGCGGAATCCCCCATGGCCGGCCCTGCCGAGCGACGTCGGCGCCTTCCCGCCGCAGGGCACGCACCACCCGGTTGAACTGGCGCGGAGCCACACCAGTGAACGGGGCTATCCAGGACGGCTCAGACGCCGTGATCACGCGTGGCACGGGCGAGATCATCGCAGGGCAAGATCACTTACGGGACAGCCCTTAGAGCGTCAAACGAGCGTCACGGCCGCTGAGCGGTGAGTCGTACGGCGAACTGCAGTGGCCGCTCGGGCTCCACTCGGAGCATCACTGCAGTAGCTCATAGAGGTCGTTCGTGGTCGGTGAGTGGCTGGAAACCCAACCCTCACCGCCTGCCCCACCGCCGCCTGCGCCTGTCTTGGCGCCGCCTCGGAGAGGAGGACTTGAGGTCGGTCATCCACGCCGACGAGACGGAAGAACGCCGCGCTGATGTGTTGGTCGGCGTCAAGATCATCCAACCGGAAGTCCAGGAAAGGGCGCCGGTTCCCGATCGGCGGGCGGGGATGGTTCGCGGGAGGGTATGCAGTCTTTCTGGTCAGCATCGGCATCGCTGCGCTGGAGCGGACGGCCACGCTCCCGGCCGCGCCGCCGACAACGAATCCGCATCGGGGAGTTCGGAAGAGACGCAGACCCGGGCTCTCTGGCCGCATGCCTCTGGCACCTCGCGACGCTCGCGTCCCGGGCACGGTCGGCGGGCCACCGCCTCTACTGCCTTGTGCGGCTGTGATCCCACAGTGCGGGAACGCCGACCGCCTCAACCCGCGAACCCCCCTCCCACACGGACGGGTGCTGCTGGCTCCCGCTGGCGAACGGCTCCCGCGTCCACCCGTCACCACTCCCGCAGCCTGTCCCGGCCAGCCGAGCCGTGAGGCTCAGCTCGGCAAGCCATAGAGACTAACTGATAGTACGTCAAGCATGTTGACTACCATTCGTCCACACGAGTGACAGCACGCCTGATCGATCAACCGGGGGGAGCACGGGGGATGGGCTACACGATCCCGGGTTGGCTGGACGAGATCCTCGACGTCATCGGGATCAACTTCCCGAACGTCGACGAGGACGACTACCGCGAGATGGCCACGTCCATGCGGGAGTTCGCCGACAACTTCGAGGGCAAGGGCGGGGACGCCCACAAGGCGGTGACACGCATCCTGTCCTCCTCGCAGGGCTGGGCAGTCGATGCGATGGAGAAGCACTGGTCGCACGTCAAGGCCGGCCACCTGGACAAGATCCCGGAGCTGGCACGGCTCTTCGCGGACGCGTGCGACGTCGTCGCGGACATCATCTACGGGTTGAAGGTCAAGGCGGAGATCGAACTCGGCGCGATGGCCGCCTCGGTGGGCATCTCCCTCGGCCTCGCCGCCTTCACCGGCGGCCTGTCCGCGCTGCTCGGCGCGGCGGAGATCACAGCGATGCGGCAGGTGGTCAAGCGGATCGTCGACGAGGCCGCCGACCGGATCGTGGACGAGCTGGTCGCCCGGCTGACCGAACCGGTCAACGCCAAGCTGGAGAAGATGGTCGAGGACGCGGTCCTGGACCTGGCCGAGGGCGCGTTCTCCCTGCCCCCGGAGCCCACGAACGGCGGCGGTGGCGGCTCCGGCAGGCACGGCCACGGCGGCGGCATGCAGCTCGCCTCGGCCGGCGGCGGGGCGATGGTGTTGGCTTCCGCGGGCGGCGGACCCGGCAGCAACCTGCACATCGACCACGTCGAGTTCGAGGACGGCGCCGACAAGGTCTCCCGGCACGGCGGCGACCTGCACACCGCCGTCACCGCCCCGCTGGAGCGGGCCAAAGGCCACTTCGGCCGCACCAAGGGCAAGGACGCCTTCACCGCGCCCTTCGAGTCGGTCCTGGAGGGCGCCCTCAAGGGCTCGGACAAGGCGGTCAAGAAGATCGTCAAGCACCTCTCCGAAACCGTCCCGGACCGCGTGAAGGCCACCTCCCGCCTCCACAAGGGCAACGACATCGACGCCGGCCGCCGCGCCAACAGCGTCCAGGTCAACAGCAGCACGTCGGACGGAGGTGCCGGCCACCACGGCCCCCCGGCATCCGGCCGCAAGCCCGACCCCGGCCTGAAGATCGACTCCTCGAAGCTGTCGCAGCAGGCCAGGGAGCTGAACAACAGACCGCTGTGCGGCGACCCGATCGACATGTCCACCGGGCAGATGGTCCTCTCCCAGACCGACACCGACGTGCCCGGCATCCTTCCCCTGACCCTGCGCCGCACCCACCTCTCCGGCTACGACGCGGGCCGCTTCTTCGGCCCGTCCTGGGCCTCGACCCTCGACGAACGGATTCAGCAGGACGACGCTCTGGGCGGATACTGGTGGCACCGGGAGGACGGGTCCGCGCTCGCCTATCCGCGTATGCCCGACCTGCCCGGTGACCGGGTGGGGCCCGCCGAGGGCGTCCACCTCCCGCTGACCTATGTGAGCCGCGGCAGCGGTTACGTCCTCACGGTGGAGGACCCATACTCAGGACTCACGCGCCAGTTCGAAGCCGGCACCGCGCACGGCGGACCGTGGTGGCTGGTCGGCATCGAGGACCGCAACGGCAACCGCATCTCCATCGAACGTGACGAGGACGGTGTGCCGCTCGCCGTCACCCACAGCGGTGGTTACCGCATACGTGTCGACCACGACGACCACCAGCGCGTCACCGCGCTGTGGGCCCTCACCGACGACGACCCGGTACGCCTGCGCGCCTTCGGCTACGACGCCGAGACCGGGAGCCTGGACGAAGTCCGCAACGCGGTCAACGCGCCCACGCGGTTCACCTACGACGGCGCCCACCGCGTGACGGCGTGGCGGGACTCCAACGACACCGAGTTCACGTACGTCTACGATGCCGGCGGACGGGTGATCGAGACCCGCGGGACCGACGGCATCCTCAACTCCCGCCTGACCTACGGCGAGCGCCAGGCCGACGGCACAAGCACCGCCACGTACACCGATTCACTCGGCAACACCACGATCTACCGCGCCAACCGGCGTGGGCAGATCGTCGCGATCACCGACCCGCTCGGGCACACCACCACCCAAACCTGGGACCGCCACGACCGCCTGCTCTCCCGCACCGACCCCCTGGGTCGTACCGTCCGCTGGACGTGGGACGACGCGGGCGACCTGGTTTCGGTCACGGCTCCCGACGGCACGAGCAGCCACGTCACCTACAACGCGTTGCACCTGCCGGTCCGCATCACCGATCCGCAGGGGGCCACGTACGTCCAGGACTTCGACTCACGGGGCAACTGCACCGTCCTGACCGCACCGGACGGATCGGTTCACCTGTTCACCCACCATTCCACGGGCGCCGTCGCCACGGTCAGCGGTCCCGCGGGCGACACCCTCCGTTTCGACACCGACCCGGCGGGCCTGGCCACCGTCGTGGAAGACGCGCAGGGGAACCGCACCCGCTATCTGCGGGACACCTTCGGGCGCCCGACGCGCATCACCGACCCGCTCGGGGCGACCACCACGCTCGTGTGGGACGCCGAGGGCCGGCTGCGGGAACGTACCGCGGCCAACGGCGCCACCGAAGTCTGGTCGTATGACGGAGAGGGCAACTGCACCGGCCACACCGATGCTGTCGGGGGGCGTACACGGCTGGTCCACGGCCCCTTCGACCTGCTGGTCGCTCGTATCGCCCCGGACGGCGTGGAATACCGGTACCGCTATGACACCGAGCGCCGGCTGACGGAGGTGCTCAACCCCCAGGGACTCGTCTGGAGGTATGTCTACGACGCCGCCGGACAACTGGTGAAGGAGAGCGATTTCGACGGGCACGAGACGACATACCACTACGACGCGGCGGGCGACCTGACCGCGCGGATCAACGCAGCGGGGCAGACCGTCGGTTACCGCTACGACGCTTCCGGCCAACTCGTCGAGAAGGTCGTCGACGGGCGCAGGACCGTCTTCCGGAACGACGCGTGCGGGCGACTCCTCTCGGCAACCGGCCCCGACGGGACGACTCTGGCCTATGCGTACGACGAGGCGGGGCGTGTCATCGCGGAGACCATCGACGGCCGGACGCTGACCACGGCCTGCGACGCCTCGGGGCGCCGGACACTCCGCAGGACACCCCGGGGCGTCGAGACGGCGTACCGCTACGACGCGTCCGGCCACTACGCCGAGCTGTCGCTTTCGGGCCGTATCCTCTCCTTCGAGCACGACGCGGCGGGGCGGGAGGTACTGCGGCACCTCGGTGACCGCTTCACCCTTGCCTTCGCCTGGAATCCCGCCGGCAGCCTCAGCGACCAGACACTCACCGTCCACGGCACCGCGCAGCCGTCCATCCAGCGCAGCTACACCTACCGTCATGACGGGCTCCTGACCGGCATCACCGACCGGGACGCCGGCCGACGCTCGTTCCACCTGGACCGGGCGGGACGGGTCAGCGCCGTCGAGGCCGGACGCTGGAGTGAGAGCTACGCTTACGACGAAACCGGCAACCAGACGCGGGCGACCTGGCCGGAGAAGCATCCCGGCAGCCAGGCGCGAGGAACGCGCAGCTACGCCGGAACGCGCCTGATCAGCGCCGGCAACGTGCGCTACGAGCACGATGCCGCCGGCCGGTGCGTGGTCCGGCAGGTCAAACGTCTCTCCCGCAAGCCCGACACCTGGCGTTACACCTGGGACGCCGAGGACCGGCTCATCTCCGTCGTCACCCCGGACGGCACTTGCTGGAGGTACCTGTACGACCCTCTCGGGAGGCGCATCGCGAAACAGCGTCTGTCCACGGACGGCGACATCGCCGAGGAAACCCGGTTCGTCTGGGACGGTTCCACGCTGGTCGAGCAGACCACCCGGGTCAGTGGCGCGGCCGAACTGGTCACGCTCACCTGGGACCACGACGGTCAGGCACCTATCGCGCAGACCGAGACCAAGTCCCTTGCGGACGCTCCGCAGGACATCATCGACCAGCGCTTCTTCGCCATCGTCACAGACCAGATCGGCACTCCGACCGAACTCGTCGACGAGGAGGGCAGGATCGCGTGGCGCACCCGCACGACCCTCTGGGGCTCAACGACCTGGAATCACGACGCCACCGCCTACACGCCGCTCAGGTTCCCGGGGCAGTACTACGACCCCGAGACGGGACTGCACCACAACTACTTCCGCCATTACGACCCGGAAACCGCGCGCTACCTCACTTCGGACCCCCTCGGTCTGGCCCCCGCACCGAACCCCTTCACCTACGTCGACAACCCGCACACGCTGTCCGATCCGCTGGGTCTCACTCCCTGTGACGAGAACGACGTCACGTGGGGAGGCCGGGTCCGCTACGGTGCGCCCGGTCCCGGAGGCCGCGCCACCACCATGCGCGCGACGATCGAGTCCGAGATGACCGGCGGCAAGACTGACCCCCGGGTGAATGTGCCCGGTTACCAGAAGTACAAGAAGCTCAACAAGACCCACTTGCTCGGCGCGCAGATCGGCGGCTCCAACCGGGACCCCCGAAACTTCGTCACCATGCACCGGTTCGCCAATTCACCGGTCATGCGGAAGATCGAGGACCAGATCAGGGAAGCGGTCGACAAGCGCGGTGAGACCATCGAGTACACCGTCACGCCCATCTACCGCACGAACGACCCCACCGACGTCATTCCGCTGGGGCTGACGATAGAGGCCCGAGGCAACAAGGGATTCGCCTTCACTCCCTACGAGGGCGGCAGCACCACGAACATCGTCACTATCCTGAACGTCCCCAAACGGATATGACGCCTCCAAGGAGACAAGCGCCTCATGCATCCCGCGGTAGCCAGGCTCATCGAGATCGTTCCGCCGGGCAGCCCCCGGCGGACCCGTGACTGGAACGCTGTCGAACGGGTCCTCGGCACGCAGTTGCCGGAGGACTACAAGGAACTGGTCGAGGTCTACGGGGGCGGCGTCTTCGACGAGACGGTATGGCTGTTCGACCCGCAGTGCCCTGACGAGGACTACAACCTCGTGGCCCAGTCCGCGGAACGGGAGGAGGTGCTGGCCCGGCTGTGGCAGTCCGAGCCCAAACCGGCGGAACTCGACGGGCCGGGTACGCGGATCCTGCCCTGGGCCTCCATCGAGGACAGCGGAGCGATGCTCTACTGGCTCGCCGGACCGGGGCAGAGCCCGGACGAGTGGACCGTGCTGTTCAACGAGGGGCGCGGTCCCGAGTGGGAGCACCACGCCACTCAGTGCGCCTCCTTTCTCCTGGCCGTCCTGACGGGAGAGTCCGAGAGCTCGTACTTCCCCGACCTGCCCGCCGACAGCCATCAGTTCGACTCCAACGACGAGATCCTCGACGAGGGGGACTGAGGGACCCCGGCTGGCGGGTCCCGGCGGCCGGGGCCCGCGACGCCCGGCTCAAGGACGGATCCCGGCCTCCACGCCCGCGATCCGCCCGGCGGCGTCGAAGGTGACCTCGACCGCCCCGCCACCGGGCAGTTCGGCGACGATCCGGTCACCCTCCGTACGGTGCGGGACGCCGTGGTGGTCGAAGTACCCGCTGACTACGTGCCGAGCCGAATGCCCGATCAGCTGCGCGCCGGTGAGCAGCGTCCGCGGCAGGGCGACCGCGTCCAGGCCGGCGCGCGGCACCTGGGGGTCGTCCGGCAGGAAGTACACCTGAGTAGCCGGTCCCGCCGGGGCGCCGATGTATCCGGGTGCATCGGCCACCCCCATGCCGGTGAAGGCGAGCGTCTCGGCGGCCCAGCGCGGATCGGGGAAACCGGATAGGTCCAGGACCTCCTCGGTCAGCTCGGTGATACCGCGCGCCCGCCCGTACCGCTCGACGGTGGCGGCCAGGGAGACCACCTCCGTGTCCTGGAGCCCCGGGTTCGCCCAGCCCCACATCCAGGACTGCTCCGAGGTGTCGTACGTCCCCAGCACACCCACGCGCAGCACCAGGTCTCCCTGCCGGTACAGGCATGCCTCCAGGTCGGCGGTCCAGGGCCCCTCAGGCAGAAACGCGGTCAGAGTCTCCAATTGGACAGCGCCCCATGCGGCATGCCGCTCGGCCTCGCGGAGGAAGGCATCGCTGAATTCACTCGCCATGACCCAACTCTAGGGGGTTCCACGGCGACCGCTTCGAGGCCCTGCGTGAGACAGTCACAGTGGAAGTCGTCGAGAACTCGATCGGCTGGGAGCACCTGGGGTGACCCTCCGTGGCCTCACGCAGTTCGTCTGCCAGGAGGTCTCTCACCTGCTGTACGAGCAAGACCCACCACCGGCTCTTCGGAACGATCCGTTGAGGTATCTCGTGCGGGAGATGCCTACGCAGTGGTGGGGTCAGAGACGTGCTACGAGAGCCTTGCTCGTCAACTAGGGCAGCGCCAGGGCCAGAACGTCCGGCAACCGTACGGGACTGCCGTTGTGGGCGACGAGGAGTTCCCGTCCCCTCATCAGAATGCGTACGTCCGTGACGCCGAGATCCTCGGCCTTCTGCACGATCTCCGAGAGTCCCTGGAGACGGTCGCGCGACAAATTCCCCGCGTGATCTCGGGTACGTCTCAGCGCGTGCCCTACTTGACCGTCCAGTCACGCGAACCGGCTGCCGAGTCGCTCGACCGCCGCCTCAGTCGCCGCCTCAAGTCGATTGACCCGCGCTATCTGATCCAGGACGACCACCTCACGCTCCGTCAGAAACAGCGTCGACCGAGCGTCAAGACATTTCCCGAACTCATCTCTCACGGAGTTGAGGCAGACCGTTCTGGACCCACACCCCGGCTGCGAAACCGCAGGTGAGACACGTGGCGGGAACGTACAACATGCTCCACGCGGTGAACTTCGGAAAACAGGTCGAGCACCGTCGGCCGCATCTGAAGAATACGAGAAAACCGCAGGTCAGATTGCTTTTTGGGCAGGCTCCAGAATCGCCACGCACTCCACGTGATGCGTCATCGGAAACAGATCGAACACCCGCAGCGTCCGCACCCGGTACCCCCCGTCCCGGAAGTACGCGATGTCCCGCGCCAGTGCCGCCGGGTCGCACGCGACGTACGCGATGCGGCGGGCGCCCAGGGACGCGAGGTGGGCGACCGTCTTGCGGCCGGCGCCCGCGCGGGGCGGGTCGAGGACGATGAGGTCGACCTCGGTGATGCCGGTGCGCGGGAGGACGGACTCGACCTTGCCCTGTTCGACGCGGACCCGCGGGAAGTCGGCGAGGTTGTGCCGCGCGTCCTCGACGGCGCGCTTGCCGGACTCGATGCCGAGGACCGCGCCCGTCTCGCCGACCCGGTCGGCGAGCGCGCCGGCGAACAGGCCGACGCCGCAGTAGAGGTCGAGCGCCATCTCGCCCTTGCGCGGCAGCAGGCCCTGCATCACGGCCGTGACCAGGGTCTCGGCCGCCTTCGGGTGGACCTGCCAGAAGCCGCCGCTGCCGACCCGGTAGGTCCGGCCGTCCGCGCGCTCGCGGACGAACGGGCGGCCGTGCACGCGGTGCACACCGCCGTCCTTCTCCCCCACGCGCATCACGGACACCGGGCGGTCGAGCTCGACGATCGGCAGGCGCGCACCGGGCTTCGGCGTGAGAATCACCTGGCGGTCCTGCGAGCCGGTCGCCGCGATGGCCTCGACCGACTCCATGCCGGTCCAGTCCCGCTTCTCGATCCCCAGCTCGCTGACGCCCGCCGCGGCGATCATGCAGTGGTCGATGCGCTGCACCTCGTGCGAGCGGTGCTTGCGCAGGCCCGCGTGGCCCTCGGCGTCCACGGCGTACTGCACGCGCGTGCGCCACTGCGGAACCTGTCCCGCGGGCACCTTGTCGCCCTCGGCAGGCATGACCGTGCCGTCCCAGCCGGCCTCCTCGGGCGTCAGGCCCGCGAGCCGCCTCAGCTGCTCCGCGACGACCTCGCCCTTCATGCGGCGCTGCGCGCCCGGCTTGGCGTGCTGCCAGTCGCAGCCGCCGCAGCGGCCGGGCCCGGCGAAGGGGCAGGGGGCCTCGATACGGTCCTTGGAGGCGTCCAGGATCTCGACCGCGTCCGCGCGCAGGAACCGCGCGCCTTCCTCGCCCTCGGTGACCCGCGCCACGACCCGCTCGCCGGGCAGCGCGTGCCGGACGAAGAGGACCTGGCCGGCGTCGGTGCGGGCGATGCAGTGCCCGCCGTGCGCGACGGGCCCGACCTCGACCTCGTACTCCTCGCCGACCAGGGACCCCGCCTGCGATTTCTTCGGTTCTGCCTGCATGGCGGGGTGACTCCAGATCGGGGACGGGGACGGCCCGCGCGGGGCCGGTCCAAAGCCGGACAACAGCCCACCAGTCTACGTCGTCCCCACAGCGGTCGGTCCCACGCCGTCCGCGGCGTCCGCACACCGGTCAGTCCCGCGCCATCCGTACAGCGGGCCGTCCCCCGCCGGCCCCGCCGCCCGTACAGCGGGCCGTCCCCCGCCGCCCCCGCCGCCCGCACAGCGGCCCGCCCCCCGCGGCCCCGCCGCCCGCCCCGCGCTCAGTGCCGCTCGGCGCCCGTCTCCTTCGGCGCGCGCTCCTGCGCGGGGCCGCGCCGGACCGAGCCGGGGGCGTTCCACTCCTGCTGCTTGCGGGCGCGCTTCTTCGCCACCTCGGACGAGGCGAGCTGGTACGGCACCGACGTCACCATCACGCCCGGTGTGAACAGCAGCCGGCCCTTGAGGCGCAGCGCGCTCTGGTTGTGCAGCAGGTGCTCGTACCAGTGGCCGACGACGTACTCGGGGATGATCACGGACACGGCGTCGCGCGGCGACTCCCGGCGCAGGCTCTTGACGTACTCGATGATGGGCCGGGTGATCTCGCGGTACGGCGAGTCCAGCACCTTCAGCGGTACGTCGATCCCGCGCCGCTCCCATTCCTCGCGCAGCGCCTTGGTCTCGGCCGGGTCCACGTTGACGCTGAGCGCCTCCAGGCTGTCCGAGCGCATCAGCTTGGCGTAGGCGAGGGCGCGCAGGGCCGGGCGGTGGATCTTGGAGACCAGGACCACCGAGTGGACCCGGGAGGGGCGGACGCTGTCGTCGGTGGGGCCGTCGGGGGCGGCGAGTTCCTTGGCGACGTGGTCGTAGTGGCGGCGGATCGCGGTCATCGTCACGTAGAAGATCACCATGCCGAGCAGCGCGACCCAGGCGCCGTGGCTGAACTTGGTGACGAGGACGACGACCAGCACGGTGAAGGTGAAGAAGGCGCCGAAGGCGTTGATCGCCCGGGAGCGGATCATGTGGCGGCGCTTGGCGGGGTCCTTCTCGGTGGCCAGGTGGCGGTTCCAGTGCCGGACCATGCCGGTCTGGCTGAGCGTGAAGGACACGAACACGCCGACGATGTAGAGCTGGATCAGCCGCGTGGAGTCGGCGGCGTAGATCCACACCAGCAGGGCGGCCGCGCCGGCCAGCAGCACGATGCCGTTGGAGAAGGCGAGCCGGTCGCCGCGGGTGTGCAGCTGGCGCGGCAGGTAGCGGTCCTGGGCGAGGATCGAGCCGAGGACCGGGAAGCCGTTGTACGCGGTGTTCGCGGCGAGGAACAGCACCAGCGCGGTGGCCGCGGCCAGCACGAGGAACGGGAAGCTGCCCGCGCCGAAGACCGCCTCGGCGACCTGGGAGATGACCGGGTGCTGGACGTAGTCCGGGCCGACCGGGACGCCGTTGTCGTACAGGTCGTGGGTCGGGTTCTCGGCCATCCGGACCTTGGAGACCATGGCCAGGCCGATGATCCCGCAGAACATGGTGACCGCGAGCAGGCCCATCAGCGCGAGCGTGGTCGCCGCGTTCTTCGACTTGGGCTTGCGGAAGGCGGGCACGCCGTTGGAGATCGCCTCGACGCCGGTGAGCGCGGCGCAGCCGGAGGAGAAGGCCCGCAGCAGCAGGAAGACCAGGGCGAAACCGGCCAGTCCCTCGTGCTCGGGTTTGATCTCGTATCCGGCGGTCGGCGCCCGCATGGTCTCGTCCAGCACCAGCCCGCGGAAGGCGCCCCACGCGATCATGATGAAGACGCCGGCGACGAAGACGTACGTCGGGATCGCGAAGAGCGAGCCGGACTCCTTCACACCGCGCAGGTTCATCAGCGTGAGCAGCACAATCACGGCCATCGCGCAGAACACCTTGTGCTCGACGACGAAGGGGATCGCGGAGCCGAGGTTCTCGATGCCGGAGGAGATGGAGACGGCGACGGTGAGGACGTAGTCGACCAGCAGGGCGCTGGCGACGGTCAGGCCGGCCTTCGGGCCGAGGTTGGTGGTCGCCACCTCGTAGTCGCCGCCGCCGCTGGGGTAGGCGTGCACGTTCTGCCGGTAGGAGGCGACGACCGTGAACATGAGCACGACCACGGCGGCCGCGATCCAGGGGCTGAAGTGGTAGGCCGACACGCCCGCGATGGACAGGACCAGCAGCACCTCCCCCGGCGCGTACGCCACGGAGGAGAGCGGGTCGGAGGCGAAGACGGGGAGTGCGATGCGCTTCGGCAGGAGCGTTTCGCCCAGCCGGTCGCTGCGCAGAGCGCGCCCGATGAGGATGCGTTTGGGCACGTCGGTCAGTTTGGACACAACAGAGGATCGTAAGCCTTCGAACTGGGGGCCGCCCACCTGCCACCCCCATCTGCCCGGCGAGTGAAATCGGCCAGGGGCACGCCCTCACCTGCGACAGCAGGGGCGTCATCCATGCCTATATGACAAAACGCCTGCCCTCGCCGCTGTCATCGCTTCGCCAAACCCTAACGATTTCTTGACGGTCTCCGGAGGACCCATGTCCAGCACCGCGGAACTGCTCGGCGCCACCGCCGCACTCATCGGCCTCGGAATCCTCACCGTGGTGAGCGTCTGGAGCATCAGCCGCCGCTGACCTCAGCGCGAACCGTGCACGGGGGTGCCCTCCGCCGACCGCGCGTGTGTAGCTTGGTCGGCGGTCTGAGACCCTGTTACAGCCAGGTCAGCAACAACTCTTGACATCGGAAGGACGGTCGTGCACATCGTCATCATGGGCTGCGGCAGAGTGGGTTCCGCTCTCGCGCAGACCCTGGAGCAACAGGGGCACACGGTCGCCGTGATCGACCAGGACCCCACCGCCTTCCGACGGCTGGGCTCCTCGTTCGGTGGCCGCCGGGTCACCGGGGTCGGCTTCGACCAGGACACCCTGCGCGAGGCGGGCATCGAGGAGGCCGGCGCCTTCGCCGCCGTCTCCAGCGGCGACAACTCCAACATCATCGCCGCGCGGGTCGCCCGCGAGATGTTCGGCGTGGAGAACGTCGCGGCCCGTATCTACGACCCCCGCCGCGCCGAGGTCTACCAGCGCCTGGGCATCCCGACGGTCGCCACGGTCCGCTGGACCGCGGACCAGATGCTGCGCCGGCTGCTGCCGTCCGGTTCGGAGCCGCTGTGGCGCGATCCGACCGGCGGCGTCCAGCTCGCCGAGGTGCACGCGTCGGCCGCCTGGGTCGGGCACAAGATCAGCAGGCTGCAGGAGGAGACCGGGGTGCGGGTGGCGTTCCTCACCCGGCTCGGCGAGGCGATCCTGCCCACCTCGCAGACGGTCCTCCAGGAGGGTGACCTGGTGCATGTGATGATGCGCACGGACGAGGTCGAGAAGGTCGAGGCGGCGTTCGCCCAGGGTCCCGAGACGGAGGGCGGTCACTGATGAGGGTCGCCATTGCCGGTGCCGGCGCGGTGGGCCGCTCGATCGCGGGCGAGCTGCTGGAGAACGGCCACGAGGTCCTGCTGATCGACAAGGCGCCGACCGCGATCTCGGTCGAGCGCGTGCCCCAGGCGGAGTGGCTGCTGGCCGACGCCTGCGAGATCACGTCCCTGGACGAGGCGGCGCTCCAGCGCTGCAACGTCGTCATCGCCGCGACCGGTGACGACAAGGTCAACCTGGTCGTCTCGCTGCTGGCGAAGACGGAGTACGGCGTTCCGCGCGTCGTCGCCCGGGTCAACAACCCGAAGAACGAGTGGCTGTTCAACGAGGCCTGGGGCGTGGACGTCGCCGTCTCCACGCCGCGGCTGATGTCGGCCCTGGTCGAGGAGGCGGTGAGCGTCGGTGACCTGGTCCGGCTGCTGCGCTTCAGCCACGGCGACGCCAACCTCGTCGAACTGACCCTCCCCGAGGAGTCGGCCCTGGCCGGCACCCAGGTCGGCGACGTCGAGTGGCCCGAGGACACCTCCCTGGTCACCATCATCCGCGGCACCCGCGTGCTCACCCCCACCCAGGAGGACTCCCTGGAGGCGGGCGACGAGCTGCTGTTCGTCGCCGCGCAGGCGCGGGAGGAACAGCTGGAGGACCTGCTGTCGGTGCGCCGGGACGACACGACGGGCTGAGCGGCACAGAGGTTATGGCGAGAGGGGGGGCCGGGGGTGAGCGGGCGGCCCCCGCCCCCGGACGGGGCGCCCGGCGGGGGGCCGGCCTGACGGGGGCCCCGGCGGCCAGCACCCCCCACGCCCGCCCCGG
>NZ_JBFATR010000047.1:0-52100 GCF_040678395.1 Streptomyces sp. NPDC052687
GCCGCCGCTGGCGCGGATGACGGGGTGGGCGGCGCAGGCGCTGCGGGCGCGGGCGGCGGGTTCGGCGCGCGGGGTGCTGGAGGCGTGCCGGCGCGGTCTGGACGTGCTGGACGACCACCGGATGACGCTGGGCGCGTCGGAGCTGCGGGCGCGGGCCACCGCGCAGGGCGCCGAACTGGCCGCGCTCGCACAGCGGGTGAGCCTGGACGGGGGCGGGCCGCGGCGGCTGCTGGAGTGGAGTGAGCGCTGGCGGGCGACGGTGCTGTCGGCGCCGCCGACCCGGCCGCCCGCCGATCCGGCGCTGATGAGCGGGCTGACCGCGTTCCGGGAGATCGCGGCCCGCGCGGAGGCGGCCCGCTGGGAGGGCCGTCCGATCCCGGCGCTGGAGCGGGAGCAGCGGCGGCTGGAGCGGGAGGTGCGGTCGCGGACGCTGCACATGCGGGGCGACGCGCCGGGTGACGGGCACCGGTTCGACGTGGGCCGGCTGCTGGACCGGCTGGGCGGGACGCGGCTGGTGGAGCTGGCGGTGCTGGACGGGCGGGTGCAGGTGCTGCTGTGCGGGCGGGGCCGGGTGCGGCGGTTCGAGGCGGGGCTGCTGGCGGAGGCGGAGGTCGAGGCCGAGCACGTGCAGGCCGGGCTGCGGCGGCTGGCCCATCCGGGGGCCGAGGGGCGGCTGCCGGTGGTGGAGGCGGCGGGCCGGCGGCTGGAGGAGCTGCTGCTCGGTCCGGCAGCCGCCCACCTGGGCGCCGGGCCGCTGGTGATCGTGCCGCCCGCGCGGCTGCACCGGGTGCCGTGGGCGCTGCTGCCGTCGCTGCGGGAGCGGGTGGTGAGCGTGTCGCCGTCGGCGAGCAGCTGGCTGCGGGCCCGCGAGACCGAGCCGCCGCCGGGCGGGCGCCAGGTGCTGGTGCGCGGGCCGGGCCTGGCGACCGGCGGCGCGGAGGTGCCGGAGGTCGCCGACCGGTACGCCGAGGCGCGGGTGCTGGAGGACGAGGAGGCGCGGGTGCCGCGTGTCCTCCAGGAGCTGGACGGGGCGGCGCTGGCCCATATCGCCGCGCACGGCACGTTCCGCGCGGACAGCCCGATGTTCTCGTCGCTGCGGATGGCGGACGGGCCGCTGATCGTCCACGACTTCGAGCGCCTGGCCCGCAGCCCGTACCGGATCATCCTGTCCAGCTGTGACACCGCCCGGCTGGCGTCGGTCGGCGCGGACGAACTGCTGGGTGTGGTCACCGCGTTGCTGCCGCTGGGCACGGCGGGGGTGGTGGCGAGCAGCGCGCCGGTGAACGACGCCGCGGTGGTGCCGTTGATGCTGGCCCTGCACAAGGGCCTCGGGGCGGGTCTGTCGCTGGCGGAGGCGCTGCGCGACGCGCGTGCCGCCCTGCCGGGGGACGCGCTGCACCGGGCGACGGGGTGGGCGTTCACGGCGTTCGGGGCGGCGTGAACGGGGGCCGCGCCCCTTGGCCGAAACTGTGCGGAGTTCAACCGTCCATATCTACCGCTGAGTTACTTGCCGATCATGCTGCGTCACGCCCGGAGCTGGGCTACGTTCTCCCCCTGAGCCGCCACACCTGGGGCACGGGGCCCCATGGGACTAGTGGCTCGATAAGGGAATCGTCCTCTTGACGACCATCGCGACCCACATATTCACCGTGCGGCCGTACACCTCTCACTGCCGGGTCATCGAACAGGAAGCGCGGCACGCCGTGATCGGCGTCTCGCCCGGCAACAGCTTCTTCACCGCGGAGACCGTGACCGGCCTGGCCCACTGGGCCGCCGAACGGTTCGCCCGCGTCGACATCGTCTACACGGACCTGTACATCGCCGACCTGTACGAGGCCCTCGGCTACGCGCCGGACGACGCGCGACGCAAGGCGGTCAAGAACCTGCGCGGGGTACGCGCCAAAGTCTCCAACGCCGCCCTGGCCGTCGACCCCGACGGGGTCCGGGTACGGGCGCTGCCCGTCTCCGCGCTCACCGGCAGGCCCGAGTACCAGCGCCTCGGCCGTCACGTCGAGACGCTGTTGACCGACGACGCCGCGCTGGCGGCCACGGTCTCCGGCCTGGTCGACCGGTTCCTGCGGGACAAGGTCACCGGCCGGGACGCCACGGACCGGCAGCGTGAGGTGTGCACCCGCTACATCCTGTCCGAACTGCCCCTCTTCATCGACTCCCCGGCGATCTTCGGTGTCGCCTCCTCGCTCAACTGCTACCACCAGGTGCTGCCCTTGGCGGACCTCCTCTACGGGCCGGGGCACGGACTGCGCGCCTCCCGTAACCAGGGCCACGGCATCATCGCTCTCACCGCTTTGGAGGACGCCCAGTGACCACCGCCACCGACACCGGCCTGCCCTGCTTCCCGTTCACGCCGCGCGGTGACCGCCTCCCGGACGAGGTGCCCGCCCTGCTGCGCGACCGCCCGGTGACCCGGGTGCGCACCATCGCCGGGGACGTCGCCTGGCTGGTGTCCTCGCACGCCCTGTGCAAGCGGGTGCTGGAGGACGACCGGTTCAGCCTCAAGAAGACCTCCGCCCCCGGGGTGCCGCGCCAGTACGCGCTGACCATTCCGCCGGAGGTCGTCGACAACATGGGCAACATCACCGGCGCCGGGCTGCGCCGGGCGGTGATGCGCGCCCTCAACCCCAAGGCGCACGCCGACTGGCTGGAGCGGTACGCCGGACGGCTGGCCGACCGTATGCTCGCCGACGGCCCGCCCGCCGACCTGCGGCGGGACTTCACGGTGCCCTACTCCACCGGGCTGCACTGCCGCCTGCTCGGCATCCCCGTGGCGGACGCGGACCGCCTCTACCGCAGCCTGCACGTGGCCTTCATGAACAGCCCCCGCCCGATCCCCGCCGCCGCGCTCAACTGGGACCGCGACATCGCGTACATGAAGGAACGCCTGGACGACCCGGACACCACCGGGCTGATGGGCGAACTCGCCGGGCTGCGCGGCACCCCGGAGTACGCGCACGTGTCGGACGAGATGTTCGCCACCGTCGGCGTGACCATGTTCGGCGCCGGGGTGATCTCGGTCATGGGCGCGCTGACGATGATGTGCGTGACGCTGCTGCTCGACCCGGAGGTCCGGGACTGGCTGGCCGCCGACCCCGGCCTGGTCCCTACCGCCGTCGACGAGCTCCTGCGCGTCAACCTGTCCATCGCCGACGGGCTGCCGCGGATCGCGCTCGACGACGTACGGCTCGGTGACGTCACCGTGCGCCGGGGCGAGCTGGTCCTGGTCCTGGTCGAGGCCGCCAACCACGACCCGGCCCAGTACGACGACCCGCACGCGATCCGCCTGGACCGGCCCAACGCGGGCACGCACCTGTCGTTCGGCGCCGGCGGCCACTACTGCCCCGCGACCGCGCTCGGCAAGAAGCACGCCGAGGTCGCGCTGCGCGTCCTGCTGGAGCGCGTGCCGCGGCTGGACCTGGCCGTGCCCGTCGAGCAACTGGTGTGGCGGACCGGGTTCATGAAGCGCGTCCCGGAGCGGCTGCCCGTGCGGTGGTGACGCGCCGGCCGTGACGCGCCGGACCCCGGGGTGGTGCCACGCCCCGGGGTCCGGCGCGCGGTCACGCGGACCGGGCCTCGGGCAGCTGCACGAGCCACGGCAGCGCGCCGCGGTCGCTCGCGCCGAGGCGGGCGTAGGCGCTGTAGAGGTGGTTGCCGACGGTGCGGACGGACAGGGTGAGCCGTTCGGCGATCTGCCGGTTGCTCAGTCCGGCGGCGGCCAGGGTCACGATCTGCCGCTGCCGTGCGGTCAGTTCACCGAGCACCAGTCCCGAGAGCGCGGGCGTGCGCGCGCCGGGGCAGCGGCGGGCCAGGCCGACGGCCCGGGTGCGGGCGGTGCGGGCGGCGCTCGGGTCGCGGTGCGCGGAGACGGCCTGGGCGTACGCCTCGGCGGCGAACAGCAGCAGGCCGCGCTCCTCCAGACGGGCGGCCACCCGGTCAAGGGCGGGCCCGTCGCGGCGGGCGAGGGCGGCGGCGTGCTCGGCGAACACACTCCCGGCGGGCAGCCGGCCCAGCACCGGCCCGGGGTCACCGCGCCGGACGGCTTCGTACAGGGCGAGGACGTCGTCACCGGGGATGCCGCCGCTGGGGGCATTGCCGCCGGGGGCGCGGTCGCTGGGGGCATCGTCGCGGGGGACGCCGCCGGGGACGCCCCTGCCAGGGGCATCGTCGCCGAGGACGCGGTCGCCGGGAGCGCCGCCGCTGGGGACGCCGCCACCGGGGGCACCGTCGCCGAGAACACCGTCGCCGGGAGCGCCGCCGCTGGGGACACCGCCGCCGAGGGCGCCGTCGCTGGAGGCACCGTCGCCGGGGAATCCACCGCCGAGGGCACCGCCGCCGGGAGCGCCGCCGCTGGGGACACCGCCGCCGAGGGCGCCGTCGTTGGAGGCACCGTCGCCGGGGAATCCACCGCCGAGGGCACCGTCGCCGAGGACGCCCCCGCCGGGGACGCCCCCGCCGGGGACGCTTCCGCCGGGGACACCGCTGCTGGGGACAGCGTCGCGGAGGACCCCGCCACCAGTAACCTCGCCACGGAGGGCGCCATCGCCTGGGACGCCGCGACCTGAGACTCCGCCACCAGAGACGCCATCACGGAGGAGCCCACCACCAGGGACTCTGTCGCCGGGAACGCCGTCACGGAGGACGTCACCACCAGGGAGACCGGCACCGGGAACGCCGCCACCAGGGACGCCACCGCCCCGGGCACCGCCACCGGCGACTCCGCCACCAGAGACGCCATCACGGAGGAGCCCACCACCAGGGACTCTGTCGCCGGGAACGCCGTCACGGAGGACGTCACCACCAGGGAGACCGGCACCGGGAACGCCGCCACCAGGGACGCCACCGCCCCGCGCACCCCCACCGGCGACTCCGCCACCAGAGACGCCATCACGGAGGACCCCGCCACCGGGAGCACCGTCACCGAGCACACCGTCACCGGTGACGTCCCACCCCGCGTCCGCTGTCTCCTCCAGGCCGCTCGCCGCCGCCGGACCCGCCGACACCGGGCCGGGTGCCGTACGCCCGCCGGCAGCGTTCCGCGCCGCCGCGGGGTCGCCCGACTGGGCCAGGGCCAGGGCGAGTTCGCCGCGGCAGGCGGGGTCGTCCGCGGCGGTCCGCAGGCCCTCGCGGGCCCACGCCGCGGCCTCCGTCAGCTCGCCGCGCAGCCGGGCGTAGCGGGCGCGCACGGCGGCGTAGCCGGGCGGCACCGGGTGGTTCTCCGCCGCCAGCCACTCCCCCACGGGGGCGGGCAGCGCCCGGACGTCCGCGGCGGCGATCCGGCGGGTCAGCGTGGCCGCCTCGGCGGCGAGCGCGGCGGCGTACCGGTCGGGGGTGCCGGCCAGCCTGCGGGCCCGCAGCCGGCCGGCCGTGGCCCGCAGTACCGGGCCGTGGAGGGGGTGGGCGAGCCGGACGTGGTGGCGCTCGTCGAGGTGGATGAGGCCCGCCGCCTCCAGGCGTTCGAGGACGCGCAGGTCGAACGTGCCGGAGTCGGCCGCCAGGGGCTCGGCGAAGGCCAGCCGGTCGAGGGTCTCCCGCTCGTCGGGGTCCGTGCGGTCCAGGACCGGGGCGGTGTGCTCGCGGACGGCCGGGGTGACCGGCACCGGGCCGCGCCACGCCCAGGTGCCGCTGTCCGGTACGGGGCTGAGCAGTCCGCCGTCGCGCACCGCGTCCAGCAGTTCGCGCAGCAGCCGCAGATCGCCCCGGCACAGCCGGTGCAGCCGGCGCACGGTGAGCGGTTCCAGCGCCCGGCCCGCGCCCGCGGCGACCAGCTGCGCGGTCTCCTCGGCGGGCAGCGGTGCCAGGCCGAGCCGGGGCAGCAGCTCGCCGGTCCGCAGCCGGGCGATCGCGGCGGGCGCCGGGGCGCCGTCGGTGACGACGACCACCAGCCGGGTGCGGCCGTGCACGGCGAGCTGGTGGACGAGGGCGGCGGAGGCGTCGTCCAGCAGATGGGCGTCGTCGACCACCAGCAGCCGTACGCCGGAGAGCAGGCGCACCGCGCGGTGCAGCGTGACGGACTCGGGCAGCAGGTGCGCGAACGCGGCGAAGGGGATGCCACGGGACTCGGGGGTGCCGGTGGCGCGGGCACAGTCGGTACCGCGTACGGCCTCGGTGACCAGCCGGGTCTTGCCCACGCCCGCCGGTCCGGTGACCACGATGCCGGGCCGGCCGGCCGCCTGGGAGCGGCGGACCAGTTCCAGTTCCTCGTCCCGGCCGGTGAACGGCCAGGGCAGCCGAAGGGTCTTCGCGTGCTGTTCGTAAGTCATCACGTCAACAGGAGCGCCCCTACTCAGTCCTGATACAGGGGCACTTGAGTAGACCCCGACTCAGGCGCCCGGGGCAGGTGCGACGGCACTCTGAGTCCATGACCGCACGCTACTGCTCCCTCGCGCAGCAGCCCGCCCCCGCCTTCGCGCCGGGGCTGGCCGCCGAGCGGATCGGTGCGCTCGTCCGGGGCCACCGGATGTGGGTCAACAACACGGTGCTGCACTACTGCTTCTTCACCGACGACACCGACGGCTCCGTGATTCCCGTGCCGGGGACCGGGGAGACCCGGCGGGTGCCGTGGGCGGGCACCAAGGAACAGCAGGACGTGGTCCGGGAGTGCTTCGACGAGTGGCAGGGCCTCGAGATCGGGCTGACCTTCACGGAGGTGACCGACCGGTCGGAGGCCGAGCTGCGCATCGGTTTCCAGCCCGGCGGCGGCTCCTGGTCGCTCGTGGGGCGGGACGCCCTGCGGGCCGGGCTGCACGAGCGCACCATGAACTTCGGCTGGGACCTGACCGCGCCCGGGGAGCGCGCGACGGTCCTGCACGAGATCGGGCACGCGCTGGGCATGACGCACGAGCATCAGAACCCGGGCGCCGGCCTCCACTGGGACGACGAGGCCGTGTACGAGGAACTGGCCGGTCCGCCCAACTTCTGGAGCCGGGACCGGACGTACGTCAACATTCTGCGCAAGCTGGACCGGGACGAGGTGAACGGCGCGGTCTGGGACCCGCAGTCGATCATGGAGTATCCGTTCCCGCCGGGGCTGATCCTGGAGCCGGAGCAGTACCGCGCGGGCCTGCATCCGCCGGGCACGCTGTCCGCCGCCGACCAGGAGTTCGCGCGGCGCTGGTATCCGCCGGCCGCCACTGGGGACCCGCCCGCGCTGGTGCCCTTCCGTTCGGCGGCGCTGCGTCTGGCGCCCGGCGGGCAGGCCGACTTCACCGTCGAGCCGCCGGAGACCCGTGAGTACCGCGTGGGGGTCTTCGGCGCCGCCGACACCGTCGTCGTGGTCTTCGAGGAACGCGACGGCGAACCGCGCTATCTCACCGCCCACGACGACGGCGGCACCCCCGCCAACGCCACCGTCCGGGCCCGGCTCGTCAAGGGCCGCCGCTACTTCGTCCGCGTGCGCCTGTACTCCGCGTGGGGTTCGGGAGAGACGGCCGTCATGTGCTGGTGACGGTCCGTGCCCGCGCACACGGACGGCAAGACCGCAGTCCGGCACCGGGGGAGCGGTCGAGCACGTCACCCCTTCGGGGGAGGGGTGACGTGTTCGACCGCGTCAGGTCACGGGGGAACGGCCGGGGGAAGGGCACGGGGGAACGACACGGGGAAGAGCACGGGGGAAGACGGGGGGTGACGGGAAAGGGGGCACGGGGGAAAGCGGGGGAACGCGGGGAAGCACCACGGGGGGAAGTAACACGGGGGGAAGCACCACGGGGGAATGGAAAGGGCCCTCACAGGTTCGCCTGTGAGGGCCCTTCGCCGTGTCGGGACGACAGGATTTGAACCTGCGACCCCTTGACCCCCAGTCAAGTGCGCTACCAAGCTGCGCCACGTCCCGGCGGCCGACACGCGGTCTCCGCGTGATCGTGCAGGTCAAGCCTACCTCATGCGCGACAGGGGGCCGGTTCCGGGGCAGCGGGTCAGTGACCGGCGGCCAGGGACGGCCGGGGACGGCCGGGTGTGGCCCGCCGGCCGCCGCGCAGCGCGGCGGCGCCGATGAAGACGGTGGAGCAGATTGTCCCTTTGGTTGATTGGCTCACCACCTCATTGCCCGCGGTACAGCCCGGTGAGCAGTTCCAGGACCGCCTGGCCGGCCGGGTGCGGATCGTCCCGCCACCACGCCAGGCGTACGGCGACCGGCTCGGCGTCGCGCACCGGGCGGTAGACCACGCCGGGCCGCCGGTACTGGTTCGCGGTGGACTCGGCGGTCACGCCGATGCAGCGGCCGGTGGCGATGACGGTGAGCCAGTCGTCCACGTCGTGGATCTCCTCGGTCGCCGGACGGGCGTCCGGCGGCCACAGCTCCGGGGTGGTCGTGCCGGTACGGCGGTCCACCAGCAGCACCCGCGCGGCCAGATCGGCCAGCCGCACCGAGCGGCGCCGGGCCAGCGGGTCGTCGGCGGCCAGCGCGCACAGCCGCCGCTCCAGGCCGACGATCGCGGAGTCGAAACGCCGGTCGTCCAGCGGCCGGCGCACCACCGCGAGGTCGCACATGCCCTCCAGCAGCCCGGCGGTGGGCGAGTTGACGCGCACCAGGTGCAGCCCGGTCTCCGGGTGGGCGGCGCCCCAGCGGCGCTGGAAGGGCAGGGTGTGGCGGCCGAGCGCCGCCCAGGCGTAGCCGATCCGCAGCTCGTCCCGGCCGGTCGTGGTGTCCCGGACCAGGTCGTCCACCTCGGCCAGCACCCGCCGGGCGTGCGCCAGCACCCGCTGCCCGGCCGCCGTCGGCGTCACCGCGCGGGACGTACGGCGCAGCAGCCGCACGCCGAGGGCGCGCTCCAGCGCGGCGAGCGTCCGCGAGACCGCGGCCTGGGAGACGCCGAGCGTGAGCGCGGCGTCGGTGAAGGTGCCCTCGTCGGCGATGGCGACGAGGCAGCGCAGATGACGCAGTTCCACATCCATGCGTCCAGCGTATGGATCGCGCGTCCCATGCATTTTGCGCAAGTCCCGGTCGCGCGCACGATGCGGTGCATGCGCACAGCTTCCGCGTCGCGTCGGTACGGCGTGTCCCCCGACGCCCCCGACGCCCCCGACGCCCTCTCCTCCGGGCGCCGGCGACTGGCCGGCGTCGCCGCCATGCTCGGCAGCGGTCTGTCCAACCAGACCGGCGCCGCCGTGGGCGCCCTCGCGTTCCCCGTCCTCGGCCCGGTCGGGGTGGTCGCGGTACGGCAGTACGTCGCCGCCGCCGTCCTGCTGCCGCTCGCCCGGCCCCGGCTGCGGGAGTTCACCTGGCGGCAGTGGTGGCCGGTGCTGCTGCTGGCCGTGGTGTTCGGCACGATGAACCTCAGTCTCTACAGCGCCGTCGACCGGATCGGCCTCGGGCTGGCGGTGACCCTGGAGTTCCTGGGCCCGCTGACCATCGCGCTGGCCGCCGTACGCCGCCGGCTGGACGCCTGCTGCGCGGTGCTCGCGGCGGCGGGGGTGGTGGTGCTGATGCGCCCGCGGCCCTCCGCCGACTACCTCGGGATGGGGCTGGGACTGCTGGCGGCTGCCTGCTGGGCGTCGTACATCCTGCTCAACCGGACGATCGGCACCCGGCTGCCCGGCGCGCAGGGGGCGGCCGCCGCGGCCGGGGTCTCGGCCGTACTGTTCCTGCCGGTCGGGCTGCTGGTGGTCGCGCACCGGCCGCCGGGCGCGGCGGCGGTGGGCTGCGCGGTGGCCGCCGGGGTGCTGTCCTCCGCCGTGCCCTACCTCGCCGACCTGCTGACCCTGCGGCACGTCCCCGCCCAGACCTTCGGCCTCTTCATGAGCGTCAACCCGGTATTGGCCGCCCTGGTCGGCTGGCTCGTCCTCGGCGAGGCCCTCGGTGGCTGGGAGTACGCCGGAATCGGCGCGGTGGTCACCGCCAACGCGGTGAGCATGGTGTGGCGGCGGGGGTGAGCGGTGTCGGGTCGGGGGGTGTGTTCGGGGTGGGGCGCGGGTTGGTGGGGCGGGGGTGACGGGTCGGGGCGCGGCAGGGAGTCGTGAGGCGCGGGTGACGGGGCGCCCGTCCGGCGCGCGTGAGAGGGCGCCTGTCCGACGCGCGTGAGAGGGTGCCCGTCCGGCGCGCTTGGCGGGGCGCCCGACGGGCCGCGGGACGGGGAGCCCATACGGCCCGCGGGGCAGGGAGCCCATACGGCCCGCGGGACGGGCTGCCCGCTCGGTCCGCGGGACGGGAGCCCGCACGGCCGGCGCGACGTTGCCCGGCCACCACACGGCGGCGCCCTCCCGGCGCGGGCACGGTCCCCGACCGGCACGGCTGAGGTGCCCGCCGCGCGCCACGAGTCGCCCTTTCGGCGCCTGCCCAGGCCCGTCCGCGCGCGCAAGAGTCCCGCCCGCCGCGCGACCGGCGTCACCCACCGCAGGCCAAGCACCCCGCCTACCGCGTCGCAGGCGTCATCCACCGCGCGCCGGGGAGTGTCCTCCGCGTGGCGACGTGGGCGTGCGCCGTGTGGCGAGGTGGCGTCCGCCGCGTGGCGACGTGGGCGTGCGCCGTGTGGCGAGGTGGCGTCCGCCGCGTGGCGACGTGGGCGTGCGCCGCGTGGCGAGGTGGCGTCCGCCGCGTGGCGACGTGGGCGTGCGCCGCGTGGCGAGGTGGCGTCCGCCGCGTGGCGACGTGGGCATCCACCGCGTGGCGAGGTGGGCATCCGCCGCGACGGAGTGTCCGTTCGTGGGGGCCGATCTCGCACACTCTGTCGGCGTCGGGGCGGGGTGGGGGCTGGCTAGGGTCGGTCGTATGAGCGACAGTTTCGTTGTCCGCATTCCCGACGCCGTGCTCGAACCCGAGCCGCTGACCCCCGACCAGATCGTCTCGGGGACGCCCGAGGTGACCGGGAAGGTGGTGTGGGAGTCGGCGGACGGCCGTCAGGTGCGCGGCATCTGGCAGATCACGCCGGGCGTGGTGACCGACACCGAGGCGGACGAGCTGTTCGTGGTGATCAGCGGGTCCGCGACGATCGAGGTCGAGGGCGGGCCGACGCTGACGGTCGGGCCGGGCGACATGGCGGTGCTGCGCGAGGGCGACCGTACGACGTGGACGGTGCACGAGACGCTGCGCAAGGCGTACGCGATCACTCTGTGAGCGGTGGGGCGGTCGTGCCCCTGATCTCGAGTGCCGGCCCGGCCAGGTGGGTGCGGCCCGCGCCGCCCGGCCGCTCGAAGCGGTCCAGCAGGCAGCGCGCCGCACGGCGGCCGACCTCGTGGCTGGTGTCGTCGACCGTGGTGAGCCAGACGTGTCGCAGCCGGGCGATGCTCGTGTTGTCGTAGCCGGCGACGGACACGTCGCGCGGGACGCGCAGACCGAGTTCCGCGGCCGCCGACAACGCGCCGATCGCGGTGATGTCGTTGACGGCGAAGACGGCGGTGGGCCGCTCCGGGCGGCTCAGCAGCCGGACGGTGCCGCGGTAGCCGCCCTCCTCGGTCATGTCGCCGGGCTCCACCACCGCCCGCTCCGCGAGGCCGTGCTCGCGCATCACCGCCTCGAAGCCGCGCCGGCGCAGCTCACCCACGGCGCCGTAGCCCGCGATGTGGGCGATGCGGCGGTGCCCGAGACCGATGAGGTGCTCGGTGACCAGGCGGGCGCCGTGCTCGTCGTCGCCCGCCACGACGTCGACGCCGGCCGGCACCGGTTCGCGGGCGCCGGCCACGACCACCGGGATCCGCTCGGCCGCCGCCCCGAGCGCGGCCGGGTCGGGCAGCGTGCCGACCACGACCAGGCCGTCGACGCGCAGGTCGAGCAGGGGACCGGCCGGGTCCTGGCCGGCCCGGCGGTTGAGGCGGGCGTCGGCCAGCAGCATGTGCAGGCCGTGGTCGTGCAGCAGCGAGTTGAGGCCGTCGAGCAGGTCGACGAACCAGGGGTTGCGCAGGTCGTTCAGGAGGACGCCCACCGTGCGGGTGCGCCGTTCGCTGAGGCTGCGCGCGGCGGCGTTGGGGCGGTAGCCGAGCTCCCGGGCGGCCCGCAGGACGGCTTCCCGCTTCTCGGGCCGCACCTGCTCGGAGCCGCGCAGCACCAGGGAGACCAGCGACTTGGAGACACCGGCCCGGTCGGCCACGTCGCGGATCGTCGGCGGTCGCATGGGATGGACCGTTCCATGACGCGACACACTCTGTCAAAGGGTTGACAGTCGGCCGACATGCCGCCCAGGGTGGGCCGCCAGGGAAATGGACCGGTCCAAAGAGGGGTTCCCATGGTCGACTCGCTCGGTGTCGCCGTCGTCGGTTTCGGCTGGATGGGCCGGGTGCACACCCAGGCGTACGCGCGCGTGCCGCACCACTATCCGCGACTGCCCCTGCGTCCGCGGCTGGTGACGGTCGCCGAGGACGTGCCGGGCCGGGCGGAGGAGGCCGCCGCGCGGTTCGGGTTCGCCTCGACGACCCGTGACTGGCGCGAGGTGGCCGCCGATCCGCGCGTGCGGGCCGTCAGCATCACCGCCCCCAACTTCCTGCACCGCGAGATCGGCGTGGCGATGGCGGAGGCCGGCAAGCACATCTGGATCGAGAAGCCGGTGGGTCTGACGGCCGCGGACGCCCGGGCGGTCGCCGACGCCGTCGCCAGGGCCGGCGTGCAGGGCGCGGTCGGCTTCAACTACCGCAACGCGCCCGCCGTCGAGACGGCCCGCGACCTGATCGCCGCCGGCGAGATCGGCACGGTCACGCACGCCCGCGTCCGCCTCTTCAGCGACTACGCCGCCCACCCCGAGTCCGCCCTGACCTGGCGCTACGAGAGGGAGCGCGGCGGCAGCGGCGTGCTGGGCGACCTCGCCTCGCACGGCGCCGACCTCGCCCGCTTCCTGCTCGGCGACATCGCCTCCCTGACCGCCGACACGGCCGTCTTCATCCCCGAGCGGGCCCGCCCCGCCGGCGCAACCGCCGGCCACGCCCGTGCCGCCGGCGGCGAGCTCGGGCCGGTCGAGAACGAGGACTACGTCAGCTGCCTGCTGCGCTTCGCCTCCGGCGCGCGCGGAGTCCTGGAGGCCTGCCGGGTCTCGGTCGGCGAGCAGAACAACTACGGCTTCGAGGTGCACGGCACCAAGGGCGCGGTGTTCTGGGACTTCCGCCGGATGAACGAGCTGGGCGTCAGCCGCGGTACGGCCTACCAGGACCAGCCCGTCAGCACGGTGTACGCCGGCCCCGGCGACGGCGAGTTCGGTGCCTTCCAGCCCGGCGCGGCCAACGCGATGGGCTACGACGACCTGAAGGTCATCGAGGCGTACCGCTTCCTGCGCTCCATCGCCGAGGACAGGCCGTACGGCGCCACCCTGACGGACGCGGTGCACAGCGCGGCGGCGCTGGACGCGATGAGCGCGTCGGCACGCGGCGGGGGCTGGGTGCCGGTGCGGGCGTGAGTCCGCCCGGCTCAGCCCGTCGCCGGCCGCGGCGGCATGTTGTACGGGGTGACCACCTGGATGGGGGACGGCAGGGGCGGGGCGGCGGGGGGCAGGGCGCCGTGGGCCCGCATGATCAGGTGGCAGGCCTCGCGCAGGTCGTGGCGCAGGTCGTGGTGGAGGACGGCGGACAGGCGGTGCTCGCGCAGCAGGCGGGTGTTGTCGTGGTCCAGGTCGTGCGCGATGAAGACGGCGCACTCGCGGCCGAGGTCGTGGAAGGCGCGGAGCGTGGCGACGTTGCCGCCGCCGATCGAGTAGACCGCGCGGATTGCGGGGTCGCGTTCGAGGGCGGCGCGGACGAGGTCGTACTGGGTGGCGTCGAGGCCCTGGCCCTCGGTGATCTCGACGAGGGTGCGGTCCGGGCGGCGGGCGCGCAGGGTGGCGCGGAAGCCCATCTCGCGCTCCTCCTCGTTGCGGAAGAAGCCGCTGCTGAGGCTGGTGAGGACGTGTGCCGGACGGTCGCCCAGCCACTGGTCCATGAGGTAGGCGGCGGTGGCGCCGGCCGCGCGGTTGTCGATGCCGACGTAGCCGACGCGGGCGCTGGCGGGCAGGTCGGTGGCGAGGGTGACCACGGGGACGCCCGCGGCGGACAGCCGGGCGACCGCCGCGGTGACCTCGGGGACGTCCGGCGCCTTGAGGATCACCCCCTGCGAGCCGCGCCGGGCGATCCGGTCCAGTGTGCCGAGTTGTTCCCCGACGGGGCCGGTCTCGCGGAAGTGGAAGCGGCAGCGCACCACCGCCGGGTGCAGTCCGGGCAGTTCGGCCTCCAGCGCGGTCCGCACGGCGGTGGTGAACCGCTCCGGCGCCTGCATCACGATGTCGATCATGAAGGTGCGGCCGACGAGCCGGACCTGGGTGCGCTGCCGGTCCAGATCCGCGATGGCCCGGTGCACCTCCTGCGCCGTACTCGGGCGCACCCCGCCGCGCCCGTTGAGCACGCGGTCGACGGTGGCCTCGCTCAGCCCCGCCTGACGTGCGATCTCCCGGAGGGGGAAGGGGTGGCCCACGCGCGGCTCCTCGGGTTCGGCTTGAGGGGTTTTTGATGGCTTCCTGCTGGTTGTTCGAGGGGTTTGTCAGGACAAGAATGACAGCACTTCCCCGGCCGTGTCACCGGCACCGAAAGGACGACGATGGCCGCTGCCCCCTGGCTGTCCGCGCGTGACTGCGACCTCGGCGCGTTCCGCGCGCTGGTCGAGCGGACCACCGATCCCGCCGACGTGCCGCACGCCGCCGCCGTGGAGCACAACGTGCCGGTGTACGACGCCGGCCGCCTCCGTGACCGCCCTGACCGGCCCGCCCGTCGCGCCCTGCAGGCCGAGCTGGTCCGGGTGCTCGCCGACGGTCCCGGAATGGTGGTGTTCCGCGGGGCCTTCCCGGACCGGGCGGTCGTGGGCCGGGTCGGCGAGGTGTTCGACGCGCTGATCGCCGGGCAGCGCGCCGCGGGCACCGCGGCCGGGGACCACTTCGCCGCGCCGGGCGCCAACGACCGGGTGTGGAACGCGCTGGAGAAGACGGCGCTGTACGACCCGGAGGCGTTCGCCGACTACTACGCCAACGACGTGCTCGCCCTGGTCGCCGAGGCCTGGCTCGGACCCGGCTACCAGGTCACCTCCCAGGTCAACGTGGTCAACCCCGGCGGCGCGGCGCAGACCCCGCACCGCGACTACCACCTGGGCTTCCTCTCCGACGAGGCCGCGGCCGCCTACCCGGCGCACGTCCACCGCCTCTCCCCCGTGCTCACCCTGCAGGGCGCCGTTGCGCACCGCGACATGCCCGTGGAGTCCGGGCCGACGATGTACCTGCCGTACTCGCAGCGCTACGAGCCGGGCTATCTGGCCTGGCGGCGCCCGGAGTTCCAGGAGTACTTCGCCGCGCACCACGTGCAGCTGCCGCTCGCCGAGGGCGACGCCGTCTTCTTCAGCCCGGCCCTGCTCCACGCCGCCGGAAGCAACCGCTCCGCCGGGATCCGGCGCATGGCCAACCTCCTCCAGATCTCGTCCGCGTTCGGGCGGGCCATGGAGACGGTCGACCGTGAGGCGGTCGTGAACGCCGTCTATCCGGTGCTGCTGAGGCGGCGCGCCGAGGGGGCGGACGAGGCGTGGCTGGACCGCGTGATCGCCGCGAGCGCCGAGGGCTACCCCTTCCCCACCGACCTCGACCGCGACCCGCCGGTCGCCGGACTCGCCCCGCCCGCGCAGGCGGACGTCGTCCGGCGAGCGCTGCGCGAGACCTGGACGCCCGAGGCGCTGCGGGACGCGCTGCGGGCCTGCGCCGAGCGGCGCCAGAGCTGAAAGGACCCCGTACGTATGGGACTTCTCGACGACAAGGCCGTCCTGGTCAACGGCGGCAGCCAGGGTGTCGGCGCGGCCGTCGCGCGGGCCGCCGTCCGCGAGGGCGCGGCCGTGGCCGTCACCGGGCGGCGCGCCGGTCCCGGCGAGGCGCTGGTGGCGGAGCTGGGCGGCGGGGCGAGGTTCATCCGGGCGGACCTGGCCGACGCCGAGCGGGCGAGGTCGGTCGTGGCGGAGGTCGTCGACGCGTACGGCCGGATCGACTGCCTGGTGAACGCCGCGGGCCTCACCGACCGCGGCACCCTGCTCGACACCACGCCCGAGCTGTTCGACCGGCACATCGCCGTCAATCTCAGGGCGCCGTTCTTCGCGATGCAGGCGGCCGTCGCGGACATGGTGGCGCGCGGAGCGCCCGGCACGATCGTCAACGTCATCACGTCGTCGGCGCACGGCGGCCAGCCGTTCCTCGCGCCGTACGTCGCCGCGAAGGCCGGTCTCGCCGGTCTCACCCGGAACGCGGCGCACGCGCACCGCTGGGACCGCATCCGGATCAACGGCCTGAACATCGGCTGGACGGCGACCGAGGGCGAGGACGCGACGCAGCGGGCCTTCCACGGCGCCGGGGACGACTGGCGGGAGCGGGCCGCCGCCCGGCTCCCGATGGGCCGGCTGGGGCAGCCCGACCAGATCGCCGACTTCGTGGTGTTCCTGCTGTCCGACCGGTCCGGCGTGGTCACCGGATCGGTGATCGACTGGGACCAGAACGTCCTCGGCGCCCTCGACTGAGGACCCGCGCCCGACACCCCGCACCCCGCGCCCGACAACCGCTCATCCTCCTCATCAAGACCTCGCACCCCCGCACCCCCCGCAAGGAGCAGTCCCCATGCGTATCGGAATCCTCGGCCTCGGCCGCATCGGCGCCTTCCACGCCGAGACCCTCGCCGGACTCGACGCGGTCGAGTCGCTGGTGCTGACCGACCCGTTCGCGGACGCCGCGAAGAGTGCCGCGGAGCGGCTGGGCGGCGAGGTCGTGGACTCGCCGGAGGCCCTGTTCGCCGCCGGTGTGGACGGCATCGTGATCGCGGCCGCGACGGACGCCCACCCGGCGCTGATCCGGGCCGGGGCCGCGGCCGGCGTCCCGGTGTTCTGCGAGAAGCCCGTCGCCCGGACGATGCGTGAGGGCGTCGAGGTGCTGGAGGCCGTGCAGGACAGCGGCGTGCCGGTGCAGATCGGCTACAACCGCCGTTTCGACGCCGGTTTCGCCGCCGCCCGCGCCGCCGTGCGTGGCGGCGAGCTGGGCCGGCTGCACACGGTGCGGTCGACCACCCTGGACCCGGCGCCGCCGCCCGCCGCGTACATCGCCGCCTCCGGCGGCATCTTCCGTGACTGCTCCGTGCACGACTTCGACATCATCCGCTGGGTGACGGGCCGTGAGGTGACCGAGGTGTACGCCGCCGGCGGCAACCGGGGCGCCGGCTACATCCGGGAGGCGGGCGACGCGGACACCACCGGCGCCGTCCTCACCCTGGACGACGGCACGCTCGCGGTCGTCTCCAACTCCCGCCACAATGGCCGGGGTTACGACGTCCGGATGGAGCTGCACGGCTTCGAGGACTCCATCGCGGTCGGTCTGGAGGACAAGCTGCCGCTGCGCTCGGTGGAGCCAGGGACGGTCTTCCCGGCCGGTCCCCCGCACGACTTCTTCATGGACCGCTTCGCCGCCGCCTACCGCGCCGAACTCACCGCGTTCACCGAGGTCGTGGCCGGTAGCCGGCCCTCGCCGTGCACGATCGGGGACGCCCTGGAGGCGGGCTGGATCGCCGAGGCGTGCACGCGGTCGCTGCACGAGCACCGGCCGGTGACGGTCGACGAGGTCCGCGCCGCCTGACCCGGTGGCGGGCGGCGGGTGAGGGAGGCCGGGGGCGAGCACCCGAGCAGCACTTTTGTGGGGGACAGCGAGCCCGCACCCGGCCTCCTCAGTCCGCAATCTTCCACACCGGCCGCCCGGCCGCCCGCCGAGCGCGTCCGGACGGCGGTCACCCGCGCGGGGTTGCGCTCAGGGCGCCGAGAGCACCAGGCGGCGGGCGAAGTTGCGGTAGCCGAGACGGGTGAACGCGGCGGCCATCGGGGTGTTCGCGAGATCGGTGTCGGCGCGTACGACGTGCGCTCCGGCCTCCTCGGCGAGGAAGCGGGTGATCTCGGCGAGGAGGTCGTCCGCGTAGCCCCGGCCGCGGTGCTCGGGCAGGACGCCGAGGTAGCCGACGACGTGGACGCTGGGGTTGCGGGAGGGCAGCGCGAAGCCGACCGGCCGGCCCCGCGGGGTCTCGGCGATCCGCCACCAGGCGCGGTCGCCGGCCATCTCGTCGCGGTAGAAGGCGACGTCCTTGCGGGCCTGCCGCTCGGCGCCCAGAGCCGCGGCGCCGGAGCCGGACCCGGCGTCGAGGGTGCCTTCCAGGACCCGGCGGAACAGGTCGACGAAGACCTCGTCGTCCGGTTCGGCCCGGAATTGCAGCCGGCCGGAGGTCCGGGGGACGCCGGTCTCGGGGGTCCACTCGAAGCGCAGCCGTTCGAGGGAGGCGGTGAGCCCGGCGCGGCGGGCGGCCTCCCGGCGCCAGCCGAGGGCGGCGACCGCCTCGGGACGCTCACGCCAGTCGCCCGGAAGCAGCACGTGGTAGTCCGGCGGACCGTCCAGCCCGGCCTCGGCGAAGGCGGAGTGCGCGGCGGTGAGCAGGCGGACCGCCAGGTCCGTACGGCTGTCGTCACCGGTCCCGGTGTCACGACGGTCCTCCGGGGCGCGGAGGTCCGCCGGAGCTGGGGCATCGTCCGGGGCGCCGGAGTCCTCCGCGTCGCGGACGTTCAGTACGTCGAGGGCGGCGGGCAGGGGGTCGTCCGGGCCGCCCCACCAGGTGGCGAGGGCGTACGGCTCGCCGCTGTCCTCGTGCTCCGCGAGCCAGGTCCACTCGGGCCGGTACTCGCCGGTGGCGAGCCGTGCGCGGAAGGCGTCGGCGTCGGCCCAGACGCCGATCCGGCCGGCGGGCAGCAGCGGCAGGACGCGCTCGACGTCGGCGTCGGTCAGGGTGCGGATGATCACGAGGCCTCCCGGCCGGCCGGGGCGGCGGACCCGTGCCCGACCCGGTCGAGGAAGCCGGCGATCAGCGGGGCGATCTCGGGCAGGTGGTCCTCGAGGGCGAAGTGGCCGGTGTCGAACAGGTGGAGTTCGGCGTCGGGCAGGTCGCGCAGATAGGCGCGGGCGCCGTCGGGGGTGAAGAAGGGGTCACGGGTGCCCCAGACGATGAGGGCCGGCGGGCGGTGGGCGCGCAGCCAGGCCTGCCAGTCCGGGTAGGCGGCGAGGTTGCTCCGGTAGTCGTAGGCGAGGGCGAGCTGGGCCTGCTTGCGGCCCGGCTGGTCGAGGAAGTACTGGTCGAGCAGCCAGCCCTCGGGGGCGACGAGCGCCGGGTCGGCCGTGCCGCCCTCGTACTGGGCGCGGGTGGCGGAGAGGGTGAACAGGTCCAGGACGGTCTGCTCGGCGCCGGGGGTGTCCGGGGTGAGGGCGGTGAACGCGCGGGCGGCTTCGGAGACTCCGTCGAGGTAGGCGTTGCCGTTCTGCACGACGAGGCCGGCGACCCGCTCGGGGTGCCGCCGCGCGAGGCGCAGGCCGACCGGGGCGCCGAAGTCGAAGAGGTACAGGGCGTACCGGGTCAGGCCGAGCCGTTCGGTGAAGCCCTCGACGACGTCGGTGAGGCGGTCGAAGGAGTAGGTGAACCCGTCGGGGGCGCGGGTGTGGCCGAAGCCGGGGTAGTCCGGGGCGATCAGCCGGTAGTGGCTGCCCAGGGTGTCGATGAGCCGCCGGAACTGGTGGGAGGCGGACGGGAATCCGTGCAGGAGCAGCAGCACGGGGGCGTCGGGGCGGTCGGGCAGGGACTCGCGGTAGAAGACGTCGACCCCGTCGACGTCCAGGTGCCGGTGTGCGGTGCGGGCGGGTGGGCTGATGCGCGGCGTGGTCACCGAGGCTGTCATGCGTCAGTCATACGCCGACGCCTTCTAATGCGTCAATCGCTTTATGTAGCATTAGAGTTGTGTACGCCAGCGAACCGCCGATTGGCGAGCCCCTGCCCCTCGACCTCGTCAACACCCGTTTCGGGACCGGCGCGAGCCATACGGACCTGCTCGCGACGCCCGACGGACTGGCCGCCTGGCTGACCCGGCAGGCGGACCGGCTGGGCCGGGAAGCGCTCGCCCCCGCCTCCCCCGAGGCCGGGCTTCCCCCCTCCCCCACCGAAGCGGACCGGCCCCTCTCCCCCACCGAAGCCGGCCTGCCCCTCGCTCCCGCCGAGACCGACCTGCCCCTCCACGTCACCGAGGCCGACCTCCCCCTGGTGCACGCCGTGCGCGACCACACCGAGGCGGCGCTGCGCGCCCTGATGGCGGGGCGGCGACCGCCCGGGGCCGCGCTGCGCGGACTCGCCGACGCCCAGCGCGCCGCACCGGCGGTGCGCGTACCGGTCTGGGACGGGACGGCGGTCGTCGCGCCGCCGCGCCGTACCGGACCGCTCGGCGTCCGGCTGGCCGCGCTGCTCGCGGAGTCCGCCGTCACCCTGCTGGCCGATCCGGCGGTCGCCCGGGTCAGGCAGTGCGCGGCCGACGACTGCGTCCTGCTGTTCCTGCCCGCGCATCCGCGCCGCCGCTGGTGCTCCCCCACCCGCTGCGGCAACCGGGTCCGCGTCGCGCGGCACTACCGGCGGCGGAAGGAGGCGTGACAGCTCCCCGGCGCTGAGGGCCCTGCGTCACCGGCACCCCCGTCAGGGCGCCCTTTTGTCACGCGGATGCGTAGACGTGCCGTACCGCCGCTCGTACGGTCTGCGCAACCGTGGGGCCGCCCCGCCCCGGAGCCCTGGAGTGCCGGAGTGCCGATGCGCCGTCGCAGTTCGTCCCTCTCCCTGGTCCTGCTGGGCCTGGGTGTCTTCCTGCTGGTTCTCGCGCCGATGCTGGTGTGGTACGTGAAGCCGCGCGCGGCGGTGAACCCGGTCGACATCGACGTCACGGCCGTCTACACCGGCACCGGCAGCTACTTCGACGTCGGTGCGGCCGAGACGGTCCACGACCGGCGGATCACCGTCACCCAGCGGGTGCGCGGCGACGTGGCGGACAGCGAGCGCAGCGGACGCGCGGTGTGGGACATCGTGACCACCGTCGACACGGACGCGTCGCTGCCCGCCGCCGACCCGCACGACGCGCTGGACTTCTCCACCGACCGCTGGGTCACCGACCGCACCACCAACCGGCCCGCCCACTGCTGCGACGAGCAGCCGTACCACGAGGGCGAGGCGTACCTGAAGTTCCCGTTCGGCGTGGAGAAGCGCCCCTACAGCTGGTGGGACAGCCAGCTGGGCTCGACGGTCACCCTCTCCTACCGGGGCACCGAGGAGATCCACGGCCACCGCGGCTACGTCTTCACCGGAACCGTCCCGCCGACGAAGGTCGGCACCCGCCAGGTGCCGGGCGCGCTGGTCGGCCGGCCGGGCGCCGAACAGGTGCTCGCCGAGGAGTGGTACGCCAACCACGGCATCCGGCTGGTCGTCGACCAGGTCACCGGCCGCACCCTGTACGCCCGGCTCGGCCCGCGCCGCACGCTGCGCGCCCCGGGCGGCGGCAAGGACGCCGTGGTGCTGCTCGACGTCCCGAAGCTCACCCACACCGAGGCCACCCAGGAGTTCGCGGTGAGCCGCGCGAAGGAGGACAACGCGCGGCTGCGCGCGGTGGGGTGGACCGTGCCGGTGGCATCGGCCGCCACGGGGAGCGTGCTCGCGGCGGGCGGCGGGCTGCTGCTGGCCAGGGGCGGACGTCGGCGCCCGGAGGCGCACGACGGCGCCTGAGCGCCGCCCGGCGGGCGACATCCGCCGAACCGGTGACGGCGGTCCACGCCGCGCTGCCACAATCGGGCGGTCAGGCGCCGCAGGAGCGCAGGAAGCGGCGGGTGCGGATCGCGATGGGCAGCGGCTTGTCCGGTTCGCAGGGGTACATGTCCTGCTCGACGATCGCGAACAGTTCCACGCCGAGGCCCTGGGCGGCCGTCAGCACCGGTTCCAGCTCCGGCACCCCGGAGGGCGGCTCGCACATCACACCGCGCCGCACGGCGGGCCCGAACGGGATCTCGTGGGCGACGACGTCGGCCAGGATCTCCGGGTCGACCTGCTTGAGGTGGAGGTAGCCGATGCGCTCGCCGTACGTCTCGATCAGCTTGACGCTGTCGCCGCCGCAGTAGGCGTAGTGCCCGGTGTCCAGGCACAGGTTGACGAGGTCGGCGTCGGTGGAGTCGAGGAAGCGCTCGACGTGCGCCTCGGTGTCGATGTGGGTGTCGGCGTGCGGGTGGACGACGATGTCCAGGCCGTAGGTCTCCTTGACCTCGTGGCCGAGGCGTTCCATGCCCTTGGTCAGGTACGCCCACTGCTCGCCGGTCAGCTCCGGCGGCTCCAGGATCTCGGCGGTCTTGTCGTCCCGCCAGAAGGAGGGGATCACGACGAGGTGCCTGGCGCCCATCGCCTGGGTGAGGGCGGCGACCTGGGCGACGTGCTCCCAGGTGGCGTCCCAGACGGCGGGGCCGCGGTGCAGGCCGGTGAAGACGGTGCCCGCGGAGACCTTCAGGTTCCGCTTGGCCACCTCGTCGGTGAGGCGGGCCGGGTCGGTCGGGAGATAGCCGTACGGGCCGAGTTCGATCCAGGAGTAGCCGGCCTCGGCGACCTCGTCGAGGAAGCGTTCCCAGGGCACCTGGCGCGGGTCGTCGGCGAACCAGACGCCCCAGGAGTCGGGGGCGGAGCCGACCCGGATGCGGTCGAGCACAGGGGCCATGTCAGGTGTTTCCTTCCGGACGGGACGCGGGGGCGGACGCGGGGGCGCCCTCGGGACCGGGCTCGTCGGGGAGTTCGCCGACGTCGACGCCGCGGACCTGGGCGAGTTCGTGCTTGAGGGCGGCGAGTTCGGCTCCGCCGGCCATGTGGTTGGTCAGCTCCTCCAGGGTGACCTGGCTGCGGTCGGCGGACAGTTCCAGGGTGCCGAGGCGGAGCACGCTGAAGTGGTCGCCGACCAGGTAGGCGTGGTGGGGGTTGTGGGTGATGAAGATGACGCCGAGGCCGCGGTCGCGGGCGGCGGCGATGTACTTCAGCACCACCCCGGACTGCTTGACGCCGAGGGCGGCGGTGGGCTCGTCGAGGATGAGGACGCGGGCGCCGAAGTGGACGGCGCGGGCGATGGCGACGCACTGGCGCTGGCCGCCGGAGAGGGTGCCGATGGGCTGTTCGAGGTCGTCGAGGACGATGCCCATGGCGCGCAGTTCCTCGTCGGCGGTCCGTTTCATCGTCTCGATGTCGAGGCGGCGGACCGGCCAGGGCCCCTTGGTGATCTCGGAGCCGAGGAAGAAGTTCCGCCACACCGGCATCAGCGGGACGGTCGCGAGGTCCTGGTAGACGGTGGCGATGCCCCGGTCGAGGGCCTCGCGCGGGGTGGAGAAGCGGACCGGTTCGCCGTCGACCAGGAACTCGCCCTCGGTGTGCTGGTGCAGCCCGGACACGATCTTGATGAGGGTGGACTTGCCGGCCCCGTTATCGCCGAGCACGCACGTCACCCTGCCCGGCCGGACGGTCAGGTCGACGCCGTGCAGGGCGCGGATGTTGCCGTACGACTTGCCGGCCGCGCGCAGTTCGACGAGGGGGGTCTCGGTCGCGGTGGTCATGGGTGGCTACCTCCGGGTCGCGGTCCTGCGGACCCACAGATTGATCAGGGTGGCGCCGAGCAGCATCACGCCGAGGAAGGCCTTGAACCAGTCGGGGTTCCAGCCGGCGTAGACGATGCCCTGCTGCACCATGCCGAACATGAAAGCACCGAAGACCGGGCCGATCGCGGAGCCGTAGCCACCGGTGAGGAGGCAGCCGCCGATCACCGCCGCGGCGATGTAGATCAGCTCCTGGCCGACGCCCTCGCCGGACTGCACGGTGTTGAAGGAGAACAGCTGGTGCATGCCGACGAACCAGGCGCCGAAGCCGACCAGCATGAACAGCGAGATCTTGGTGAAGGTGACCGGCACGCCGACGGCGCGGGCGCTGTCCTTGTTGCCGCCGACGGCGAAGATCCAGTTGCCGTACTTGGTGCGCAGCAGGACCCAGGTGGCGAGGGCGGCGAAGACCAGCCACCACACCACGGTGATCTTCACCTGGACGCCGCCGACGTCGAAGGAGGAGGCGAAGAGCGCCTTGGCCTGGCCGAAGCCGTCCATGTCGCTGATGTCGTCGGTGGCGACGTTGCCGGTGATCAGCTTGGTGACGGCGAGGTTGACGCCCTGGAGGATCAGGAAGGTGCCGAGGGTGACGAGGAAGCTCGGCAGCCCGGTCCTGACCAGCATCCAGCCGTTGAACAGGCCGATCGCGAGGGAGGCGACGAGGGCGGCGATCACGCCGGCCCAGACGTTCATGGTCAGCTGATAGCTGATCATGCTGGCGGTGAGCGCGGAGGTGATGACCGCGACGCCGGACGACAGGTCGAACTCGCCGCCGATCATCAGCAGCGCCACCGGCAGGGCCATGATCCCGATGGTGGACGACTGGTAGAGGATGTTCGCCATCGAGCTGCCGTCGCGCACCGCGGGCGCGGCGACCAGGAAGAACACGAACACGGCGACGGCGCCGAGGAAGACGCCGACCTCCGGGCGGGCGAGCAGGCGCAGCGCCGGCGGGCGCCGGGCGGTGCGCCCGTCGGACTGCTGGGAGCCGGGGGCCGGTGGGGTGGTCACCGCCGGCGCGGCCTGCGGGGTCGTGCTCATCACCGGGTGCCCTTCGCGGCGAACTGCGCGATCTGTTCGACGTTGGACTTGTCGACGAAGGCCGGTCCGGTGAGCACCGGCTGCTCGCCGCCGCCGCTGTAGTTGCCGTTGTTCTCGTAGAGCCACAGGGAGTCGACCGCGAGGTAGCCCTGGAGGTAGGGCTGCTGGTCGACGGCGAACTCGATGGAGCCGTCGCTGATGGCGCCGGTGAGCTGCTTGTTGAGGTCGAAGGTGGCGATCTTGGCCTTGCTGCCGGACTCGGACACGGACTGCGCGGCGGTGAGCGCGAACGGGGCGCCGAGGGTGACGACGTAGTCGATGGCGTCGTCCTCCTTGAGCTTGGCGCTGATCGTGGACTTGACCGAGGGCATGTCGGTGCCGTTGACGTAGAGAGTCTCGGTGTCGCCGGAGAAGGTCTTCTTCACGCCGTCGCAGCGCTGGGTGAGGCCGATGTTGCCCTGTTCCTGGATGACGCAGACGGCCTTCTTCGCGCCGGTCTCGTTCAGCCGCTTGCCGAGCGCCTCGCCGGCCACGTTCTCGTCCTGCCCGAAGAACTCCATGAGGCCGAGTTTCTGCCACTCGCTGACCCCGGAGTTGAGGCCGACCACGGGTATCCCGGCGGCCTTCGCCTTGGCGATCACGTCCTTGAGGGCGTCGGGCTTGGCGAGGGTGATCGCGATGCCGTCGACCTTCTGGTCGATCGCGTTCTGCACCAGGTTGGCCTGGTTGCCGGCGTTGGGGTCGGCCGAGTAGACGAGCTTGACGTTGTCCTTGTCGGCGGCGGTCTGGGCGCCCTTGCGGACGATGTCCCAGAAGGTGTCGCCGGGCGACTGGTGGGTGATCAGGGCGACCGTCATCCGGGGTGTGCCGGCCTTGCCCGCGGCGGCGCCCCCGGTAGCCGGCTCCTCGGCCTTCTTGCCGCCGGAGCTGCTGGAGCAGCCCGCGAGGACCAGGGCCGCTGCCGCTGCCACGGCCAGGGCTGAGGTGATGCTGCGGGAGCGGGAGCGGGACGAGCGGTCCCGAGGAGTGCGGTCCATCTTTCCTGCACCTCACTGTGCGACGGGGGAAGCACGGCTCTTGCCTTGCGGCTGTTGCGTCGAGGCCTTGCGGCTCTTGCGTTGAGACCGGATTCCATCCCTTGGCGCGCTCCCTGTCAATACTTTGTTAAGACATCATTTCACGAGCAGGTCCGAATGTAAGTACAAATGATGGACAAGGGTCGCGCCCACCGTCTACACCTGGTGACCGACCGCCCACCGGAGGTGTCCCCGTGGCGAGCACCGTCTCCGCACTCGATGCCGTGCGCCTCACCCTCGACCGCACCAGCCCGGTCCCCCTCTACCACCAGCTCGCCCGGCAGCTGGAGGAGGCGATCGAGCAGGGGGCGCTCGCCCCCGGGAACCTGCTCGGCAACGAGACCGGCCTCGCCGCCCGGCTCGGACTGTCCCGGCCGACGGTCCGTCAGGCCATCCAGTCCCTGGTCAACAAGGGACTGCTGGTGCGCCGCCGCGGGGTGGGCACCCAGGTGGTGCACACCCAGGTCCGGCGCCCGCTCGAACTGAGCAGCCTCTACGACGACCTGCGCGCCGCGGGACAGGATCCGGCCACCCGCGTGCTGCGCAACGAACGCGCCCCCGCACCCGCCGACGCGGCCGCCGCGCTCGGCGTTCCCGAGGGCACCGAGGTCGTCGTCCTGGAGCGGCTGCGGCTCACCCACGGCCGGCCGGTGGCCTTCCTCCGCAACCACCTGCCGCCGGACCTGCCCGGCCCGGACACCGCCCGGCTGGAGACGACCGGCCTCTACCGCCTGCTGCGCGCCGCGGGCCGCAGCCCGCGCAGCGCCCGCCAGACCGTCGGCGCCCGCTGCGCCACCCCCGCGGAAGCGGCCCTCCTCGACGAACCCGCGGGCGCGGCCCTGCTCACCATGCGACGCACCGCCTACGACGACACCGGCCGCCCCGTCGAGTACGGCAACCACGTCTACCGCGCCTCGCGCTACGCCTTCGACTTCCGGCTGCTGGTGCGCGCGTGAGCGGGTGAAGTGCGCCCCGAGCGGGGGCGGTTCAGGACGCCTGCTGCTGTGACGTCAGGAGCCGCTCGGCGCGGTAGGGCGAGGCGTCGAGTTTGGCGAGGACGCCGACGCTGGCCACATTGGGCAGGATCAGCTGGTACAGGCGGGAGATCTCCTCGGCCAGGCCGAGCCGGTCCGGCAGCGCCTCGGTCACCAGCTGCACCCCGGTCCAGGCGCCGACGGTCAGCCGTGCGATCTCCTCGGGGACCGCGTGCGGCAGCAACTCGCCGCGCCTCTTGGCCTCGACGAGCAGATCCCGGCCGACGTCGATCCAGTCGGGCCAGCGGGTCCCGAACAGGCTGCGCGCCCGGGGATCGACGGACAGCTGGACGGCGGCCCGCAGCATCGGCTCCCTGGGCAGGCGGTGGGCGAGCAGCAGTCCGAGGTCCACCCACTCCTGGAGCTTGTACGTCTGCGGGATGATCCCCTCGCGGGTCACCGCGCGGGCGAGCACCCCGTGCGCCATGGCCTCCTTGGTCGGGAAGTGGAAGTAGAGGGCGCCGCGGGTCAGCCCGGTCCGCTCCACCAGCGCCGCGATGGTGGCGGCCTCGTAACCGACCTCGATGAACAGGCTCGCCATGGCCTCGAGAATGGAATCACGCGTGCGGATCGCACGCTCCTGCCGCGCCACTCGGCCGCCCCCAGACTCGCCCCCACGTCCAGGGAACGCTGATCACATCAACTCCTACCGAAGGTTCGGTATGTTACCAAGACCGGTACGCGGAGCCGGAGAAGGGGGAATTCTCCGGCTCCGCGTACCGCGGCGGGCGTCCGTCACTGGTTGACGAAGCCGCCGTCGACGGGCAGCACCGTTCCGGTCAGGAACGGGCAGCGATCGCTCAGCAGCCATGCCGCGGCGGCGGCGATCTCCTCCGGATCGGCCGTACGGCCCTGCGGGGTCATCGAGTTGACCGTCTGCTCCAGGCCCGGGTTGCGCCGGAACCAGTCCTCGGTGATCTCGCTGCGCGTGGTACCGGGGGCGATGGCGTTCACCCGGATGCCCTGCTGGGCGTACTCGTCGGCCGCCGCCCTGGTCAGGCCGACCACCGCGTGCTTGGCGGCGACGTAGGGGGCGGCCGCGGGAATCGCGACCAGCCCCGCCACGCTGGAGTTGTTGACGACGGCGCCCCCGCCGTGCCGCAGCATGGCCGCGATCTCATGGCGCAGACAGTTCCACACGCCGCGGACGTTGACGTCCATGACGGTGTCGTAGACGTCGTCGGTCATCAGGTGCAGCGGAGTGCGGTCCCCGCCGATGCCGGCGTTGTTGAACGCCCCGTCCAGCCGCCCGTACTCGGTGACGGCGAACTCGACGGCCCGGGCCGCGTCGTCGGCGACGGTGACGTCGCAGCTCACGTACGCGGCCTCGGCACCCTTCGCCCGCAGTTCCCCGGTGAGCCGCGCCAGCCGGTCCACCCGGCGGGCGGCGAGCACGACCGTCGCCCCCTCCTGGGTGAACACTCGTGCCGCGGCCGCGCCTATGCCACTGCTCGCTCCGGTGATCAGGACGACTTTCCCGGCGAGGAGATCACTGTTCATGGCGTGTGCCTACCACAGGCCGCGCCAGTGCCCTCAGGTCCGCCGCATACTTCGCGACAAGATCGCGGGAGAGGCTGGGGATGTCCCGGTGGGCGCCGATCCCGCCGGCCCGCACCGCGGCGCGGAACCGCTCGGAGGGGATGACCGATCCGGGCACCGGCTCCTCGGGCTCCTTGAAGCCGTGCAGGATGGGCAGCGCGGCGTATTGCCGCTGGTCCTCGGGCAGGGCGCGCATCGCCGCCTCGAACCGGACGTACCAGTCGGCGTAGTCGTCGACCCGTTCGATGCGGTGCCCGGACTCCGTCAGCCAGTCGACGAAGGTGTCGAGGGAGACACCGTCGTCGTGGGGGTTCACGAGACTGAACGTCCGGTACTCGTCGGTCGCCCCGTCACGGCCGCCGAGGGCGACGACGGCGGCGGCCGTGAAGTCGACGGGCAGACCGTCGTAGTGGGCCCTCGCGCCGCCGGCGCGGTAGAAGCTGCGCGGCGCGATCCCGGTGGCGAGCACGCTGAACAGCAGCCGGCTGAACATGTCGGGGACGTTCAGCTGTCCGCCGTACCGGCTGTGCGCCAGGATCATGTTGGACCGGAACGTGGTCACCGGCAGCCCGCACAGGTCGTGCGCCTCCCGCAGCAGCACCTCACCGGCCCACTTGCTGGCGGCGTAACCGCCGGCGTAGCCCCCGTCGACCGGCAGCGCCGGCATGGCCTCGCGGACGTCGGAGTCCTCGTCGAGCGCGGGCTGTCCCGGGCGGGCGGTGGCGACGGCGACGCTGGAGATGTAGGTGACCGGCTTCATCCGGCGGGTCAGCGCCAGCTGGATCAGCTCGGCGGTGCCGACCACGTTGGCGTCGAACAAGTGCGGGTACGGCAGCACATGGTTGACCAGGGCGCCCGCGTGGACGATCAGGTCGACCTCGTCGGCCAGCCGGTCCCAGGTGGCCTGGTCCAGCCCGAGCCGCGGCTCGGCCATGTCGCCCGCGATCACCTCCAGACGGTCCGCGGCGAGCTTCTCGTAGGTGCGGACCAGCTCCGGGTCGCCGCTGTCGAAGGCCGCGTCCAGGCGGCGCCGGGCCGCCTCGGCGTCCTTGCCGCGCACCAGGGCGATCAGCCGGCCGCCGGCCGGTGCCAGTTCCTCCAGCCACTGCAGGGCGAGGAACCGGCCGAGATAGCCGCTCGCCCCGGTCAGCAGCACGGTCCGCGGCGCCCCCTGCGGCCGGGGCAGCGCCGCCGCGTCGGTGAGGGTGCGCGCGTCGATGAACCGGTCGAGCGTGAGGTCCTTGGCGTACACCTCGGTGGAGTCCGCGCCGTGCACCGAGGCGAAGGTGGGCCGGTCGGCGGCCTCCCCGCGCCTGGCCTCGATGTGCTCGGCGAGGTGCCGCAGGTCGTAGGCCGGGCTGATGACCATGTCGACCGGCACGCGGACGCCGAAGGTCTCCTGCAGCAGGTTGGCGAAGGACACCGCGGACAGCGAGTCGCCGCCCAGGTCGCGGAAGTGGGCGCCGGGGCTCACCTCGGCGGCCGTTCCGGCCAGCAGCGCCCGCGCGGCCCGCTGCACCGTCTCCAGCACCGGCCGGTCCGCGCCCGAGCGGCGGATCTCCCGCAGCTCCTCGTCCTCGCGGCGGGCGGTCTCGGCGTAGAGCTGTTCCAGCCGCTCGCCGTACCGCTCCACCAGCCGGGGCCACAGCAGCTTGCGGTGGTCCGAGAGCAGGCCGTTGGCCTGGCTGAACGGTTCCGTCTCGATGAGGACGTCACGGGGGATCTCGTACGAGTTGAGCCCGGCCTCCTTGGCCAGGTCCTGGAACGACACGCTCAGCCGCCGCTTCAGCTCCCGCTCGTCCGCGCCGAACTCGCGCTGCGCGTCGGGGGTGGGGACGACCACGGCGAGCAGGTACGAGCGCTCGCTGTTGCCGTACACGAAGATCTGCCGCACCAGCGGGCTCGCGGCGAAGACGGCCTCCAGCCGGGAGGTGGCCACGAACTCGCCCTGCGACAGCTTCAGGACGTTCTTGCGGCGGTCCACGATCGCGATCCGGTCGGGGCCCAGCTCCGCGACGATGTCGCCGGTCTTGTAGTAACCGTCCTCGTCGAAGAGTTCGGCGGTCAGCTCGGGCTGCTTGTAGTAGCCGGGGATGATGGCGTCGGTCTTCAGCAGGAGTTCGCCGCGCGGGTACGGCGAGTCGGTGCGGAAGTAGCCGAGTTCGGGCACGTCGGCGAGCTTGTAGTCGGTGACCGGCGGGCGCAGCAGCACGCCGTCGACGGACACGCCGGCGGCCTCCGTGGAGCCGTAGACGTTGTGCAGTTCCAGGCCCAGCAACGACTCGGTGAACGCGGTGAGTTCGGCGGACAGCGGGGCGGAGCTGCAGCTGGCCCAGGTGACCCGGCCGCCGAGGACGTTCTCGCGGATGTCGGTGCGCACCTCGGCCTCGGCCGCCTCGCGGTCGGCGCCGGCGGCGACCCGCCGGTCGACCTCGCTGCGGAACCGCTGGTGGAGCATCTCGCACACCCGCGGCACCAGGGACAGCTCGGTGGGGCGCGCGAGGGCGATGTCCTCGAAGAACGTCGACAGATCACTGCTCGCGGTGAAGTAGCTGGTGCCGCCGCGCACCATGGTGGCCTTCAGCGAGGAGTGCCCGGCGACATGGCTCATCGGCATGTAGTGGAAGGTGACCGCGTAGCTCTCGTCGAACAGCTTCGCCCACGCGCCGCCCCACATCGCGCCGGCCAGCCGTTCGGTGTACATGGCGCCCTTGGGGGTGCCGGTGCTGCCGGAGGTGTAGATGAGCATCGCCAGCGGGTCCTCGCCCTCGGGCGCCTCGTACAGCGGGGCCTCGGGCAGGGCGGTGCCCCGCTCGACGAGGTCGGTGAGGGAGTCCACGACGACGCCGGGGCGGGTCTCGGCCAGGCGCGCGCGGGCCGCGGCGTAGGTCTCGCGGTGGTCGTCCGCCTCCGGGTGGTAGTCGAAGACCACCACCCGCCGCACCGACGCGTTGTCGCGTATCAGGTCGACGGCGGCGTCGAGCCGCTCCAGGCTGGTGGCCACGACGAACGGCTCGGTCTCCGCGAGGATCGACCTCAGCTGGGCCGGCGCGGCGCTGGTCTGCAGCGGGACGGTCACGGCGCCGAGGTGGATGCAGGCGAGGTCGATCGTCGTGTAGTCGCGGCTGGTGAAGCCGAGGATGGCGACGCGCTCGCCGGCCCTCAGCGGGTGTTCCGGGTGGTGGTGCCACTCGCCCGCCACGGCGCGGACCCGCGCCCACAGGTCGCGGTAGCTGGTCGTCTCGTAACGGGGCAGCAGCCGGATGACGGTCCGGCCCGTCTCGGCGTCCCGGGCGTACTCCTTCACACGTTCGCCGATGGCGGGCCGGTCCGCGTGGCGCTCCATGACGGATGCCACCACCTGGGCAAGTCGCATTTCTGGGTCTCCGCGTCGCATGGTGGGCCGACTTCAGGGCTGGGGAAGCGTGACGGCTGGGGTGCGCGACGTCCGTGTGCCCGAGCGGGCGGCGTCGCGGGACTCGCGGGCCGCCGGTGCGGATCGGCCCGTGCCGTTTCCAGCTCTCACCCGATGCTAGGCACGGTGCACGCGATCCCCGAGTGATCCACCGACGATCTGTCAGGTCGCGACGACGATCCGTCAGGTCGCGCGGACGATCCGTCAAGTTGCGGGAAAGGTCCGTCAGGTCCGTCGCTGGGATCCGTCAAGTCCGGGGCCCGGTCGACGTGTTCGCCATGTCGCGGTGTGCCCGGCCGGCCGCGGGATCCGGCCGCTGCGCCGGGCGCAGACCCGCCGCGGTCAGGGGCGCAGCAGCACCTTGCCCGTGGTGCGCCGGGCCAGCAGATCCTCGTGGGCCCGGCGGGCCTCGGTCAGCGGGTAGGCCGGGTGCACCACCGGCTTGAGCCGGCCGCGCGCGGTCAGGTCCAGCAGTTCCCGCAGGGGTTCGGCGAAGGCACCCGGCCGGGCCAGCGTGGGGCGCAGCCAGAAGCCGACGACGGCGGCGTTCAGCCGGCTGAGGCGAGCCGGGTCGACGGGGGTGAAGCCGGTGCGCGCGGAGTTGCCGTAGGTGACGAGGCGGCCGCCGGAGGCCAGGGAGTCCAGCGCGCGGTCGAACAGCTCACCGCCGACCGCGTCGAGGATCACGTCGGCCCGTTCGGGCAGCGGGTGGTCGACGACGGCGTCGGCGCCGAGGTCCAGGGCGAGCTGCCGTTTCCCGGGCGAGGAGGTCTGCGCCCAGACCCGTCCGGCCCCGAACTCCCTGGCCAGCTGCACGGCGAGGCTGCCGACGCCGCCGGCCGCGGAGTGCACGACGACGGTCTCCCCGGAGCGCAGCCGGGCCGCGGTCCGCAGCAGGTGCCAGGCGGTCAGGCCCTGCACCAGCAGGGCGAGGGCCGCCCCGGCGTCCAGGTCGTCGGGGATCTCCACGAGCGCGGACCGCTTCGCCACGGCCTGTTCGGCGTAGCCGTGGGAGACGCGGGCCAGTACGCGTCTGCCGTCCTCGGTACGGCCGACGACCTCGCTGCCGGGGATGTACGGCAACTGGTCGGCGGCGAGGTAGGAGCCGTCCACCTGGTGGGTGTCGGCGTAGTTCACTCCGGCGGCCTCGACGGTGATCAGGACTTCGTCCGGTCCCGGCCGCGGGGCGGGGACATCGACGGCGGCGAGCACTTCCGGACCGCCGAAGCGGTCGAACTGGATGGCGATCATGACAGGTACGATATTCCGCCAGGGTCGGTAACGTGCCGTCCATCTCCCCTTGGTGACGTGGTAAGAGTGAAGCGGTGCACGGGGACGTGCGCCCGCGGGTCCTCTGTGTCCGGTGCCCGGCGTCGCCGCCCGGCACGTCCGCGTGCGGGTCACCGCTCCTCGCCCACCACTCCTCTTCCTCCCTCTCCCGGAGTGCGCAACGTCATGCAGGACCGTGCCGCAAAGACGCGTCGTCAACTGATCCAGTCCGCCGCCGAGGTCTTCGACCGGTCGGGCTTCGCGGGATCCTCGATCGGACAGATCTGCGCCCTGGCCGGGGTGAGCCAGGGTGCGCTGCACTTCCACTTCCGCAACAAGCGGGCCCTGGGCGAGGCCGTGGAGTCGGCCGCGGCCGAGATCCTGTGCCGTATCACCGCGCCGGATCCGCACGCGCAGCACGCCCAGCACGCCCAGCACGCGCAGCACGCGCCGCTCCAGCTGCTCGTGGACATCTCGCACCGGCTGGTCCGGCGCGTCTGCCAGGACCCGGTGCTCAGGGCCGGTTTCGGTCTCGCGCACGACGCCGCCTGGGGCAGCGGGTCGGTTCTGTGGCCGCTGTGGCGCGACCGGGTGCGCGGGCTGCTCACGGCCGCCCGGCACCAGGGCAGTCTGGCCCCCGGCGTGGACGTCGACGAGGTGGTCGCCACCGTGACGGCGGTGACGGCGGGGGTGGAAGGGCTGGAGCGGGGCCGTAACTGCCCGCCGTCCGCGTCTCCGATGACCCCGTTCTGGCGGCTGGTGCTGCCCCAGCTCACCGCGGAGGGCGTGCGCGACCGGATCGACCCGACGGGCAGCGGTGTCGCCCTGACCGTCGAACCGCCCGCGCCGGACTGGCGGTTCGACGACTGGCCGGTCTCCGAGGGCTGCGCCACCGCCCCGGCCGGGCGGGAAGTCTGCTGCGTTCCTTAGGGGTGTCCGCCAGGGGTGTCCGCCAGGGGTGTCCGCCAGGGGTGTCAGCCGGCTCGCGGTGTCCGCCACCTCGCGTCGTCCCCCACAGGGACAGGCCTGGCTGGGCACCGGCGCCCCGTCGTGTGCCCCGCTCCCAGGGTGGCGTCGCGCGCCCTACAGGGCGACGAGCGGTTCGGCCTCGTAGGCCCGGTGCAGCAGGGCCAGGAAGTCCGGGGCGTCGGGCAGGTGTGCGGTGCCGATGCGGTGGACCGCGACGCCGGGCGTCCAGGAGTTCATGACGGCCGCGCCCGCCAGGCCGGGCAGGTCCGCGGCCCTGATCTCCCGGTCGCGCTGGGGGACCCCGAGGCGCTCCAGCTGCCGGCGGACGATCCCCATGGTGACTCCGCCGAGCATCTCGGCCACCGGCCACACCACGCAGGAGCCGTCCCAGAAGGCCAGGTTCCAGATCGAGGCCTCGCTCAGCCGGCCCCGGCGGTCGGTGAAGGCGACGTCGTCGTAACCCTGGCCGGCGGCCCGCCGCAGGAAGTAGGTCTTGGCCGGCTCGCCCACGTGTTTCACCCGGGGCAGGAACCGCTCGTGCTCCACCACCGCCAGCGCCAGCGGACCCCGGGGGCCGGTGGCCGGCGGGCCGGTACGGACGAGGAGTTCGGGTTCCTCGTCGGGCGCGGCCACGGTGAACTCGCCGGACGGTGAGTAGACGGTCGCCGTCAGCGAGAGGTCGGCCGGGGCGTCGGCCAGGGCCGCGCGCAGCCAGGACCGCACCCGCTCGTCGGGCAGGGCCCGGCCGAACAGTTCGGCCGAGCCGTGCCGCAGCCGTTGCAGGTGAAGGTCGAGCCCGCGCACCCGGCCGGCGCGCACCTGCATCGCGGTGAAGTGGGCGTATCCGGCGAAGGCGAGCGGGGCCAGGTCGGCGGCGGTGGCCGGTCGTTCGTTGCGCCTGGAGTTCATCGCATGGGTGGTCGTCATACCGTGCCAAACGACCCCGCTCCCGGACGGACACCCGAGGTGCCGGCCGGGCAGCGGGTGTCCCGGTCAGCCTCGCGCGACGACCGGGAAGGTGCGCAGGAGAAGGGGCTCGGCCCGGCTCGGCGCGGCCCGCAGCGCGCGCTGCTCCATCCCGTCGAGCAGGGTTTCCAGCCCCATCTCAAAGTCCTCCTCCGTGGCCCGCAGCGGGGACTGCTCCGGCTTGCCCGCGCCGGGAAGCAGTTGCTGCGACAGGTGCTGGATGCACACGCCCTGGACGTACGACCACACGGCGATCGAGAAGGACCGCGCCAGGTCGGGGTCGTCGGTGAGCCCGGCGAGCGCGTCCACCATCCAGTCGAGGCACGTGGTGTCGGAGAAGTGCCGGGCGGAGCTCGAGGTGACCAGCGCCCAGGGATGGCTGCAGTACACCTCCCAGTCCAGTCGCGCCGCGAGCCGCATCGCCTCCCGCCAGTCCGGCGGCGCGGGTTCGGGGTAGGGGTGCTCGTCGCACGCCGCCTGGGTGATCGCGGTGAGCAGCGCGTCCTTGTTCGCGACATGCCGGTACAGCGACATGACGCCCGAGTCGAGCTCGGCCGCGAGGCGTCGCATCGAGAGCGCGGCGACCCCTTCGGCATCGGCGATGCGCATGGCGGCCGCCACGATCGCGCCGCGCGACAGGCTCGGTGAACTCACTTGCCTGCCTTGTGTCTTGATGGCCATGGGGTAGTATAACCGGCAGCTTGCGTACGACGTACGCACAAAATTCGCGTACGATGTACGCCACCTCTCGCGTACTATGTACGCACCCTGATCGCGTACGACGTACGCTGGGCAATTCGCGTACGCCGTATGCAGCGTTCGAACCTCTTCGCACCTTCTCCTGGAAAGGTTGCCCCCGTGACCTCCCTCGACTTAGTCGCGGAGCGTGCCGACCGGCGGGCCTGGCTCGGCCTCCTGATCGTGCTCGGCCCGGTCGCACTCGTCGCGATGGACGGCTCCGTCCTGTATCTCGCGATGCCGAGCATCACGTCCGCGATCACACCGAGTACCGATCAGGCTCTGTGGATCCTGGACATCTACGGCTTCGTGGTCTCGTCCCTGCTCATCGCCTTCGGCAACCTCGGCGACCGCTACGGCCGGCTCAAGTTCCTGCTGAGCGGCGCGCTGGTGTTCGGTCTCGGCTCGGTCGGCGCGGCGTTCTCCCCGAACCCCGAAGTGCTCATCGCCTGCCGCGCGCTGATGGGTCTCGGCGGCGCGACGCTGCTGCCCTCCGGCCTGGCGATCATCAGCAGCCTCTTCCACAACCCGAGGCAGCGCTCCCAGGCCATCGGCATCTTCGCGGCGACCTTCGCCGCCGGGTTCGCCGTCGGCCCCGTCCTCGGCGGTCTGCTGCTGAGCCGGTTCGACTGGGGTGTCGTCTTCCTCATCAACATCCCCGTCGTGGTGCTGTTCCTCGCCTTCGCGCCGGTGCTGCTGAAGGAGGTGCGCACCACCAACCCCGGCCGGGTGGACGCCCTCAGCGTCGTCCTGTCGGCCGTCGGCATCCTGCTGGTCGTCTACGCGGTCAAGTCGGCCGCGGCGGAGGGCTTCTCGTCGACGCAGGCCGTCACCGGTGTCGTCGGTCTGGCGATCCTGACGTGGTTCGTGCGCCGGCAGCTCACGCTGGAGTACCCGCTCGTCGACCTGCGGCTCTTCAAGGACCACGTGTTCACCGTGGCGATCCTCACCGGCCTGCTGTCGCTGGTCGCGTGGGCGGCCGCCGGATACCTCACCGGCGTGTACCTCCAGTCGGTCCTCGGCTACACCGTGCTGACGGCGGCCCTGCTGGTCCTCCCCGGCGCGGCCGTCCTCACCGCCGCGTGCATCGGGGCCAGCGGCGTGGTCGAGCGGATCGGCATGCGGTCGGCGCTGATCGCCTCGCACTTCTTCATGGGCATCGGCCTGCTGCTTCTGCTGCTGACGACCACCGAGCACGGGGTGGCGGCGTTCATCGCCTCCTCGGTCGTCACCGGCGTCGGCTACGGCTTCTCCTTCAGCCTGGTCGCGGACACCGCCGTCGCGGCGGTGCCGTCCGAGCGGGCCGGGTCGGCGGCCTCGCTCGCCGAGATGAGCAACGAGCTGGGCAACGCGCTGGGCATCTCCCTGCTCGGCTCGCTCGCCGCCCTCTGGTTCCGGCTGACCGGCCCCGACGTGGCGGGCACGCTGAACGAGACGCTGGACAAGCCGGGTCTGACCGCAGGCACGATCGCGGAGGCCAAGGACGCCTTCCTCAACGGTATGCACGTCGCGATCGGCGTGGCGAGCCTGCTCTGCCTGGCCCTGGGCGTGCTCGCCCTGCGCTGGGTGCCGAAGGAGCAGCCGGCGGCGGAGGCCGAGAAGGTCGCGGCCGCGCAGTAACGGCCACACAGCGGCGTGCGGACACTCCCGCCCCGCGGACCGGCCCCCTCTCGCGGGGGCAGGCCCGCGGGGCCGTGTCGTGTCACCGCGACCGTTCGGGCCTCACGCCGATATTCCGAGCCGTACACTTCGTGCGGTGTTAAAGTACCGGATCACCGTTCGGTTTTGGCCATGAAGAAGTGGAACCCGGGTCCGGGTCAGGGGCGTTGCGGGAGGCGCTGCGTGGGGAGGCAGGAACGGGCGGTGCACACCCGGAGGTTGATCCTGGAGGCAGCCGCCGAGCTGTTCAACGAGTACGGGTACGACGCCACCACCATCGGCGGCATCATCGAGCGCACCCGGCTCACTCGCGGCGGCCTCTACTTCCACTTCGCCTCGAAGGAACAGCTGGCGCGGGCCGTCCTCGACGAGGCGGCGGCGCTGGACCGGGTGCCGGCGCAGGCCCTGAAGCTGCAGGAATGGGTGGACCTGGCGCTGCTGCTCGCCGTCCGGCTGCCCGAGGACCCGCTGCTCGGGGCGGCCGTCCGGCTGTCGGTGGACCTCAGGGCGCGCCGGCTGCTCGGCAGCCGGTGGCCCCAGTGGGTGGGCGCGGGCGAGTCGCTGCTGGTCGAGGCCAAGGAGCGGGGTGAACTGCTCGACCATGTCGAACCGCCGGAGGTGGCACGGCTGCTGGCCGGGGCCTGGACGGGCATCCATCTGATCACCGAGACGCTGCCCGACGGCGGCCTGCCCCAGGAGATCTCCTCGTTCCTCGAGCTGATCCTCCCCAACGTCGCGCACTCGGGCGTGCTGGCGAAGCTGGACACCTCTCCGCACCGCGCCGCGGCCCTGTCCTCCGGGCGCACCGCCGCCCGGCTGTCGCCCTGAGAGTGGCCGGTCTGCCGTCAAGTGGCGCAAACATGTCGTTGCCCGGGCGGCTCCCCTTATAAAGAAACAGGACGTCGGTCCTGTTTCTCTGACTCGGGGGGGCGGTCTTGGAGAGATTCGGCGAGCACGGGGACGCGGCGGGCGCGTGCCCGGCGGCGGCTCTGGACGCGGAGGCCTGCCGGCAGCTGTTCGGGTCACTGCATCGCAACGGGCAGCGGCTGAAGGCCGAGCAGTACGTGCGCGGGCTGCTGTCCGTGCCGGGACGCAAGACGCTGCGGAACCTCGCGGCGCGGTTCGACGGTGCGGCGGCGCAGCAGAGCGTGCACCACTTCATCACCACCTCGCCCTGGGACTGGCTGCCGGTCCGGCACGCCCTGGCCCGGCAGACCCAGCGGACCCTGGCCCCGGAGGCGTGGGTGATCGGCACCACGCTGATCCCCAAGGCCGGTCCGTACTCCGTCGGCACCGACCCGCAGTCCACCGCGCTGGGCACCGTCAACGGCCAGCAGGCCGTGGGGACCTGGCTGGCGTCGGAGCGCACGGCGGTGCCCGTCGACTGGCAGCTGCGCCTGTCCGACCGCTGGCTGGCCGACCCGCTCCGGCGGCGGGCCGGTGTCCCCGGGGACGCCGCGCTGGGCACGGTCGAGGAGTGCGTACGGCGGGCCGTGACCGGGCTGCTGGACATCGCGGGGATGACCCGGTTGCCGGTGGTGGTGGACGTCGCGGAGCTGGACGGCGTGTCGGTCGCGCGCTTCCTGCTGTCCACCGGCCTGCCGTTCGTGGTGCGCACGAGCCCGACGGCACCGGCCCGCATCGACCGCTCGGAGCTGCCCAGTTACGGCAATCTGCTGCGCAGCGCGGGGGAACTGGCCGAGTCCCTGCCGCAGTTGCGGCAGCGCGCGAACCCCGGCGACGGCTGCACGACCGCCATGGCGGTGCCCGTGCTGATGTCACGCTCCCCACGGGACGCGATGACCCTGCTGGTGGAGTGGCGTCCCGGCCGGCGCGTCGACCGCAGGCTGTGGCTGACCAACCTCGACGCCTCCCGTCTCGTACCGGCGTTACGGCTCACCCGGCTGCCCGGCGTGGTCGCCCGGGTCTTCGCCGAGGTCTCCGACGACGTCGGCCTGCGGGACTTCGCGGGGCGGTCGTTCCCCGGCTGGCACCGGCACATCACGCTGGCCTCCGTCGCCCATCTGGTGGCCGCCTGGGCGCGCGAGGACGCGGAGCGGCCCGCCGAGCGCCAGGGCGGCGGGCCCGCCGTGCCGGATTCCGGAAGGATGTCACCCGGTCAACGGGACTACCATCCGGTAACTTGACACTCTCGCCCGGTCGGTCATGACTCACGCACCCCACAGCCCCTTACCCTCTGTGCGGGCTCCACCGAGCACCCCCCTGCGATCACGTGCCACAGCACGGGTAGGACCGGTAATTTAGGAGTTTCATGCTCAGCCTCGACCTGCGCCCCACGACCGCACAACGAGGGACACCCCCCACCCCCCTTCCACCCGGCTCCCATGACGCAGTCCTCACCGAGATCTCCTCGGTCCTCTTCGCCTCGCTCTCCAGAAGCGACCAGTGCAGAAAGGCCATGCAGTACCTCCGCGGTCTGCTGGAGACACAGGGACGGAAGTCCATACGCAACATCGCGGCGCTGCTCGGCGAACAGGTCTCGGAACAGAACCTCCACCACTTCATCTCGTCCTCGACCTGGGACTGGAAGCCCGTCCGCCAGGCGCTCGCCCGCCACTGGATCAATGTCGCCCCGCCGCGGGCCTGGGTGGTCCAGCCGGTCATCATCCCCAAGACCGGACGGCACTCGGTGGGCGTGGACAAGCACTTCTTCCCCACCCTGGGCCAGGTCCTCAACGCCCAGCGCGCGATCGGCGTGTGGGCCGCGTCGGACCACATGAGCGCCCCGGTCAACTGGCGCCTCCACCTGCCGCGGACCTGGCTCCAGGACGAGCTGCGCCGCAGCCAGGTGGCCATCCCCGACGGGGTGCCCGCGGAGACGATGAGCGAATGCGTGGTCCAGGCCTGCCAGGACGCGGTGACGCGCTGGCGGCTGCCGGTGCGGCCGCTGGTGCTCGACTCGTGCGAGGTGCACGCCGTCCCCATCTTCGAGCGGCTGCACGCCGCGGGCCTGCCCCTGCTGGTGAGCGTCTGTGAGGACCAGCCGCTCACCGTGGCGGACCCGGCCGTGCCCGGCTCCGGCCGGGAGCCGCTGACCGCCGAACAGATCATGATCACGGCCAGGGGTCTGCGCCGGCCCGTGGTGGCCGGGGGCCACGCTCCGGGCACCGCGCCCCGGACCCACTGGGCCGCCACGGTACGCGTCGGGCTGCCGAACCAGCCGCGACCGGACTCCGGGCCGGGCGAGGTGATGCTCCTCGGCGTCGGCGACGAGAACGGGCACTGGCCCGCCAAGCTGTGGCTGACCAACCTCCGCACCACGGCGCCCGCCTCCCTGGTGCGGCTGAGCAAACTGGCCGACCGCGTCGACCGGGACTTCGCGGAGATCGCCGACCGGGTGGGCATCCGGGACTACTCCGGGCGTTCCTTCGGCGGCTGGCACCGCCATGTGACCCTGGCCTCCGCCGCGCACGCGGTCGTCGCCCTCGCCCGCAACGCTCGGTGACCCCAGCCTGAGCATCCGTTCCGCCGGTCCTTTCGCGTGTTCCCCCGCATACTCGCGAGTACCGGGAACTTCACGGGAATTCGACCGGCACGCTGCGGCCGGCCTACGGCACGGTGCGCGCCGACCTGACAGATCGACGATCACTTGACGGATTCCGCGTCACCTGACGGACTACCGCCCACGTTGTTGGTGACGCCGCGGATTTCATCGGACGATCGGTGGCGCCCGGGGAATTCCGGCTTTCGGTCCGCTCTCCCGGCCCCCTTCCCCGGCTTTCTTCTTCCCTCTCTTGCGTCCCGTGTCGCCTACGCCTCATCGCGATTGGAGAAACCAGTGGACAACGCTCTGCTCGATATTCGTTATGAACAGGCGTTGCAGCAGCCACCGTGGGAGGACGAGGAGCAGTTGCTGCGGGTGCGCAAGGAACTCGCCGCGCGGCCCCCGCTCGTCGGCGCCGAGGACGTGCGCACCCTGCACTCCATGCTGGCCCGGGTGGCCGCGGGCGAGGCCCACGTGGTGCAGGCGGGCGACTGCGCCGAGGACACCGCCGAGTGCACCCCCGGCTATGTCGCGCGCAAGGCGGGCCTGCTGAACCTGCTCGCCGGGTCACTGGAGATGGACACCTGCCTGCCGGTGGTCCGCGTCGGCCGGCTGGCCGGCCAGTTCGGCAAACCCCGGTCGCGCCCGACCGAGCGGGTCGGCGACCGGGAACTGCCGGTCTACCGCGGCCACATGGTCAACAGCCCGGAGCCCGACCCCGAGGCGCGCCGCCCCGACCCGCAGCGGCTGCTGTCCGGCTACGAGGCGGCCCGCGACGCCATGGGGTACCTCGGCTGGCTCGGCGCCCCCGGCACGGCCCGCATCGGCGCTCCCGTATGGACCAGCCACGAGGCGCTGCTGCTGGACTACGAGGTGCCGATGCTGCGCCGGCAGGAGGACGGGCGGCTGCTGCTCACCTCCACGCACTGGCCCTGGATCGGCGAGCGGACCCGGCAGCTCGACGGCGCCCACGTCGCCCTGCTCGCCGAGGTCGTCAACCCGGTGGCGTGCAAGGTCGGCCCCGGTATGACGGTGGACGAACTGCTGGCCCTGTGCGAGCGGCTCGACCCCCGTCGCGAGCCCGGCAGGCTCACCCTCATCTCCCGGATGGGCGCGGGGACGGTCGCCGAGCGACTGCCCTCGCTGGTGGCCGCCGTACGCGCCGCCGGACACCCGGTGATCTGGCTGACCGACCCCATGCACGGCAACACGGTCAGCACACCCGACGGCCTCAAGTCCCGTTACGTCGAGACGGTCACGCGCGAGGTGGACGAGTTCCAGCACGCGGTCGCCGCGGCGGGCGGTGTCGCGGGCGGACTCCACCTGGAAACCACCCCCGACGACGTCACCGAGTGCGTCCGCGACGCCTCCGAGGTCGCTCTCGTCGGCGAGCGCTACACGAGCTTCTGCGACCCGCGGCTCAACCCGGCCCAGGCCCTGTCCGTGGTCTCGGCCTGGTGGCTGACCGGCCGCGGCACCCAGCCGGCCGCCGCGTAGTCCCGTACGGCCGCGCGGGGCCGCAGCCCGGACCGTACGCCGACGCCGACGTACGCCGACCTCCGAGCCGTACGCCGACCTCCGAGCCGTACACCGCGCCCCGGACCGTACGCGGACGCCCGAGCCGTACGCCGTCGCCCGAGTCGCACGGTCGTCGCGCCGACCACCGCCGCGGCCGTGCGGCCCCGGCCCTCGGACTCCGGTCCCCGGTCCCGGCCCCCGCCGGCCACCCCACAGCCCTTCGCCCTGGGCCCACGGCCCCTGCCCGAGGAGAGGAAAGACATGGCGGGCATACCCCCCATCGAGTCGTATCCGCTGCCGTCGGCGGACGACCTGCCCCGCAACACCGCCCAGTGGTCCGCCGACCCGGACCGCGCGGTGCTGCTCGTCCACGACATGCAGCGCTACTTCCTGCGCCCGTTCCCCGCGTCCCTGCGCGACCCCCTGGTGAGCAACGCCGCGCTGCTGCGCGAACGCGCCGTCGCGGCGGGCGTGCCGGTCGCGTACACCGCGCAGCCCGGCGGCATGACCGAGGAACAGCGCGGTCTGCTCAAGGACTTCTGGGGTCCCGGCATGCGCGTCGACCCCGCGGACCGCGAGGTGGTCGAGCCGCTGGCGCCGGGCCCGGACGACCGCGTCTTCACCAAGTGGCGCTACAGCGCCTTCTTCCGCTCCGGGCTGCTGGACTGGATGCGCGAACTGGGCCGCGACCAGCTCATCGTGTGCGGGGTGTACGCGCACGTCGGTGTGCTGATGACCGCCGTCGAGGCCTTCACCCACGACATCCGTCCGTTCCTCGTCGCGGACGCGGTCGGGGACTTCTCCGCCGAGTACCACCGGCTGGCCGTCGATTACGCCGCCCAGCGCTGCGCCGTCGTCACCACCACCGGCACGGTCCTCACCCAGCTCGGCACCCGCACGACGGCGGGAGCGGCCGCATGACCGCGCCCGCCGACCTCCTCGCCCGGGTGCTCGCCCCGCACCCGCCCGCCTTCGCCCTGCTGTACCGCCCGGAGACCGCCGGCCGCGACACCGTGGACGTCCTGCTCGGCGACATCTCCACCCCGCGGACCCTGGCCGAACTGCCGCTCCTCGAGCACCCGCAGCCCGCCGTCGGCCCCCGGCACGAGCTGCTGACCCTCATCCCTTACCGGCAGATCACCGAACGCGGCTTCGCCGCCCCCGACGACGGCGAACCGCTGATCGCGATGACCGTCACCGACCAGGCCCCGCTCCCCCTCGACGAGGTGCTGCGCCGGCTCCCGGACACGCCGATCGAGCTGACCGGCGGCCACTTCGACGTGGACGACGACACCTACGCCGAAACGGTCCGCCGGGTCATCGCCGACGAGATCGGCACCGGCGAGGGCGCCAACTTCGTCGTCAAGCGCTCCTTCGTCGCCGACATCACCGGCTACACCCCGCACAGCGCGCTGTCGTTCTTCCGCCGGCTGCTGCGCGGCGAGTCCGGCGCCTACTGGACGTTCGTCGTCCACACCGGCGACCGGACCTTCGTCGGGGCGACCCCCGAGCGGCACGTCAGCCTCTCGGACGGCACCGCCGTGATGAACCCGATCAGCGGCACCTACCGTTATCCGCCCACGGGCCCCGCCCTGCCCGAGGTGCTGGACTTCCTCGCCGACCGCAAGGAAGCCGACGAGCTGTACATGGTCGTCGACGAGGAGCTGAAGATGATGGCCCGGATCTGCGACTCCGGCGGCCGGGTCGTGGGGCCGTATCTGAAGGAGATGGCCCGGCTCGCGCACACCGAGTACTTCATCGAGGGCCGCAGCACCCGCGATCCGCGCGAGATCCTGCGCGAGTCGATGTTCGCGCCGACGGTCACCGGCAGCCCGCTGGAGAGCGCCTGCCGGGTCATCAGCCGCTACGAGCCGGAGGGCCGCGGCTACTACAGCGGCGTCGTCGCCCTCATGGGCCGGGACGCGCGGGGCGGCCATGCCCTGGACTCGTCCATCCTCATCCGCACCGCCGACATCGACGCCGCGGGCCGGGTGCGGATCGGCGTGGGCGCCACCCTCGTCCGCCACTCCCGGCCGGAGTCCGAGGTGGCCGAGACCCGGGCGAAGGCGGCCGGACTGCTCGCCGCGCTCCAGACCGGCGCCCCGGCGGACCGGACGCCCTCCGCCGCCGTGCGCTTCGGCGACCACCCGGACGTCCGGGCCGCGCTGGAGCGGCGCAACACCTCGCTGGCCGACTTCTGGCTGGCCGGGGACAGCGACCGGACCCGCACCGTCCCGGATCTGCCGGTCAGCCGGGTGCTGGTGGTGGACGCCGAGGACACCTTCACCTCGATGATCGACCACCAGCTCCGCTCGCTGGGCCTCGACGTGACGGTCCGCCGCTTCGACGAGCCGTACTCCTTCGACGGCCACGACCTCGTCGTCATGGGCCCGGGGCCCGGCGACCCGCGCGACACCGGCCACCCCAAGATCGCCCATCTGCGCTCGGCGATCGACACCCTGCTCGCCGAGCGGCGGCCGTTCCTCGCCGTCTGCCTCAGCCACCAGGTGCTGAGCATGCGGCTCGGCCTCCCCCTGGTCCGGCGGGACGTGCCCAACCAGGGCGTGCAGCACGAGATCGACCTGTTCGGCTCCCGTGAACGGGTCGGCTTCTACAACACGTTCGCCGCGCGCAGCGCCGAGGACAAGGCCGACTGCCCGGGCGTGGGCGTGGTGGAGGTGAGCCGCGACCCGGGGACCGGTGAGGTGCACGCCCTGCGCGGTCCGCACTTCGCCTCGATGCAGTTCCACGCCGAGTCGGTGCTCACCCAGGACGGCGTGCGCATCGTCGGCACCCTGATGAACGAGGTGCTGGGCGCCCGGCTGTGAACCACGCGGGCCGGCCGGCCACCGCGCCGGCCGGCCCGCGGGCGACGTCACCCGCCACCGCCCCGGATGCTCACCGGCACTTCACCCGGCACGTCACCCGACCCCCGTCGTCCCACCCGACGTCCCACCCGACGTCCCGGCCGACATCCCTACCGACATCCCACCGACAGTTCGCCTGATAGGACGACCTGCCCATGCCCCCGGACGCCCCGCTCCCCCGCACCGCCCGCATTCCCGGATCCAAGAGCCTGACGAACCGCGCGCTGCTGCTCGCCGCGGCGGCGCCCGGCACCAGCCGCCTGTGGGCGCCCCTGGTCAGTGACGACACCCTGGCCTTCCGCACCGCGCTCACCGACCTCGGCCTCACCGTGGACGCCGGTCCGGAGGACGCCTACTGGGACGTCACGGGCACCGGCCGGGGCCCGGCCGGGCAGGCGGCGGCGCGCGTCTGGTGCGCCGACGCCGGTACGGCGGCCCGCTTCCTGCCGCCGTTCGCCGCCACCGGCGACGGCACGTTCCGCTTCGACGGCTCCGCGCAGCTGCGCGCCCGGCCGCTGCGGCCCCTGCTGGACGCCCTCGGCGAGCTCGGCGCCACCGTACGGGCGGCGGAGGAGGGCCGGGCGGTGCCGGACGCCCTGCCGTTCGAGGTGACCGCGGCCGGGCTGGACGGCGGCCGCATCGTCGTCGATTCCGCCATGAGCAGCCAGTATCTGTCCGGACTGCTGATGGCGGCCCCGCTGATGCGGCAGGGCCTGGAGGCCGACGCCCGCTCGCTGGTCAGCCGCCCGTACGTCGACATGACCCTGGCGCTGATGCGCCGTTACGGCGCGCAGGTCGAGGCCTCGGCGGACCGCATCCGCGTCCTCCCCGGCCGCTACCGCCCCACGGACCTGGCCATCGAGCCGGACGCGTCCACCGCCTCGTACTTCTTCGCGGCCGCCGCGGTCACCGGGCGCGCCGTCACCGTGCCGGGTCTCGGCACCGGCAGCCTCCAGGGCGATCTGCGCTTCGTGGACGTGCTGGCGAAGACCGGGGCGCGGGTGAGTATCGGGGCCGGCGCCACGACTGTGAGCGGCGGCGGGCCGCTGCGCGGCGGTTTCGACGTCGACATGGGCGAGATCTCGGACACCTTCATGACGCTGGCGGCGATCGCGCCCCTCGCCGACGCCCCGGTGACCATCCGCGGCATCGGCCACGCCCGGCTGAAGGAGTCGGACCGGATCGAGGCCATGGCGGCCAATCTGCGCGTCTGCGGCATCCGGGTCGAGGAGGGGGCCGACCGGATCACCGTCCACCCCGGCCGTCCGGCCCCGGCCCGGATCGCCTGCCGCCGCGACCACCGGATCGCCATGTCCTTCTCGGTCCTCGCCCTCGGCTCCGGCGTCCCGCTGGAGCTGGACGACCCGGGCTGTGTGGCCAAGACGTTCCCCGGGTTCCACGCCGAGTTCCGGCGGCTGTTTCCCGAGTTCACCGCGAGCAGTGAGGAGCACCGTTGAGCAGGTTGCGGTGGCTGACCGCAGGAGAGTCCCACGGCCCGGCGCTGGTGGCGGTCCTGGAGGGCCTGCCGGCCGGTGTGCCGGTCACCACGGAGATGGTGGCGGATCACCTGGCGCGGCGGCGGCTCGGCTATGGGCGCGGTGCGCGGATGAAGTTCGAGCGGGACGAGGTCACCTTCCTCGGTGGCGTGCGGCACGGCCTGACGCTGGGCTCGCCGGTGGCGATCATGGTCGGCAACACCGAGTGGCCGAAGTGGGAGCAGGTCATGGCGGCCGATCCGGTCGACCCGGAGGTGCTGGCGGGGCTGGCGCGCAACGCGCCGCTGACCCGGCCGCGACCCGGCCACGCGGATCTGGCGGGCATGCAGAAGTACGGCTTCGAGGAGGCGCGGCCGATCCTGGAGCGGGCCTCGGCGCGGGAGACCGCGGCGCGGGTGGCGCTGGGCGCGGTGGCGCGGTCGTACCTGAAGGAGACGACCGGGATCGAGATCGTCTCGCACGTGGTGGAACTGGCCTCCGCCAAGGCGCCGTACGGGGTGTACCCGACGCCCGCGGACGTGGAGCGGCTGGACGCGGACCCGGTGCGGTGCCTGGACGCGGACGCGTCGAAGGCGATGGTCGCGGAGATCGATCAGGCCCACAAGGACGGCGACACCCTCGGCGGTGTGGTGGAGGTGCTGGCGTACGGCGTGCCGGTCGGCCTGGGCTCGCACGTGCACTGGGACCGGCGTCTGGACGCGCGCCTGGCCGCCGCCCTGATGGGCATTCAGGCGATCAAGGGCGTGGAGGTCGGCGACGGTTTCGAGCTGGCGCGGGTGCCCGGCTCGAAGGCGCACGACGAGATCGTCGGCACCCCGGAGGGCATCCGGCGCGTCTCCGGGCGGGCCGGCGGCACCGAGGGCGGCCTGAGCACGGGCGAGCTGCTGCGGGTGCGCGCGGCGATGAAGCCGATCGCGACCGTCCCGCGCGCGCTGAAGACGGTGGACATCTCCACCGGCGAGGCCGCCCAGGCCCACCACCAGCGCTCCGACGTCTGCGCCGTGCCGGCCGCCGGCATCGTCGCGGAGGCGATGGTCGCGCTGGTGCTGGCGGACGCGGTGGCGGAGAAGTTCGGCGGTGACAGCGTCTCCGAGACCCGCCGCAACGTCACCGCCTACCTCGACCGTCTCCCGGTCCGATGACGGGGCCGCTGGTCGTCCTCGTCGGTCCGATGGGCGTGGGCAAATCCACCGTCGGGCGGCTTCTCGCCGAGCGGCTCGGGGTGGGCTACCGGGACACCGACGACGACATCGTCGCCGAGCAGGGACGCGCCATCGCCGACATCTTCGCCACCGAGGGCGAACCTCACTTCCGCGCCCTCGAGAAGCAGGCCGTACGCCGGGCGCTCGCCGGGCACGACGGCGTCCTGGCGCTCGGCGGCGGCGCGGTCCTCGACCCGGACACGCGCGCGCTGCTCGCCGGGCAGCGGGTGGTGTACCTGACGATGGAAGCCGGGGAAGCGGCCCGGCGCATCGGCCTCGACACCACCCGGCCCCTGCTCGCGGTCGACCCGCAGGAGCGGTGGCGGGCGCTGGCCGAGTCCCGCCGGCCCCTCTACACCGAGGTCGCCCGCGCGATGATCGCCACGGACGGCCGCACTCCCGCCGAGGTCGCGCGAGCCGTCCTCGACGCGCTGGAGCTTAAGCACGCATGACGGCGGTACGGCGAGGCGAGCGCCGCCGCGCGTGCCGCCGCATGACGGCGGTACGGCGAGGCGAGCGCCGTCGCGCGTGCCGCCGCATGACGGCGGTACGGCGAGGCGAGCGCCGCCGCGCGTGCCGTTCATGGCGCGTTCATCAACCCCCTTGGCCGGAGCCGAACTTGTGGTGTCCGACAACCGTTGACTAGCCTGACGTCAGTTGTCAGACAACCAAGGATTCCACGAGGGGGCTGCCCTATGCCTCTGCGCCCGATCGCCCGGTCCTCGACGGCCCGTGAGGTCATCGCGCTGCTCCACAAGGAGCTGGCCGACGGCACCTGGCCCATCGGTTCCCGCATCCCGTCGGAGACGGAACTGGCGGCCGAGCTGGGCGTGAGCCGGCCCACCATCCGGGAGGCCGTCAGCGCGCTGGTGCACACCGGGATGCTGCGGGCGCAGCGCGGCAAGGGCGTCTTCGTGCGGTCGGTGTCCGACCCGGCGCCCATGCTGCAGAGCATCGAACTCGCCGACGTCCGCGACGTGTTCGAGGTCCAGCTCTGCTTCGACGTACAGGCGGCCCACTCGGCGGCCCGGCGCCGCACGCCGCAGGACATGGCGCGGCTGTGGGAGCTGCTCCGGGCGCGGCGGGAGGCGGCCGGGCGGGACGACGCGGAGTTCGGCCGGCGGGACGCCGCGCTGCACCTGGCCGTCGTGGAGGCGGCGCACAACGTCACCCTCGCCGAGTGCTACCGGTTCTTCGTCGGGCGGCTGCAGGAGAGCCTGGATCTGTTCGCGGGTGAGGACACGTACCTGGAGTGCGGCATCGAGGCCCACGAAGCGCTCGTCCAGGCCATCGAGGACCAGGATTCCGAGGCCGCCGCCGCGGCGGCGCGGCATGTCGTCCAGACGAGTCTGCACGCCCTGGAAGGACTGCTGGCGGTGCGCGCCGGCCGGCCGGGGCCGGCGGTGGACCCCCGTGGCCGGGACCGGGCGCGGCCCGGTGGCTGACCACGCGCACGGCGGCAGCGGCGGCAGCCGCGGTCGCGGCGGCGACGGCGGGCACGTGTGAGGCGGCGAGACAGGGAGGAAGCGCTCCATGCCGGCACCTGGGGACCAGCGACTCGTCGGGCGTGAGCGGGAACGGGCGGCCGTGCGCCGCGCGCTGGACAGGGCGGCGGCGGGCAGCGGTGCCCTGCTGGTGTTCCACGGGCCGTCCGGGTCGGGCAAGTCCCTGCTCCTGAGCGCCGCCGCCGAACAGGCCGCGGGGCGCGGGATGACCGTGGCGACGGCCCGGCTCGCCCGGCTCGACCAGCATTCCGCGATGGCCCCGCTGCTCACCGCGCTGAGCGCCGGGCCGCGTCCCGTGGTCAGTGCCGTGCAGGCGGAGTCGCTGGCCGCGTTCGCCGACCGGCCGACGCACTGGAGCCGGCTGATCGGGCTGCTGCACCGGTTGATCGAGCGGCGCGCGGCCGACCGCCCGCTGGTGATCGTCCTGGACGATCTGCAGTGGGCGGACCAGCTGACCCTCGCCGCGCTGGAGACCCTGCTGCCCCGCCTCGCCGGGCTGCCCGTGCTGTGGCTGGCCGCCTACGCCGACTTTCCCGTCGTACGGCCCACCCGGGACGCGCTGGACCGGCTGCTGGCCGCGCACGGCGAGGTGGTGACGCTGTCCGCGCTGGACGAGTCGGCGGCCGGGGAGCTGGCGGCCGGGCTGCTGGGCGCGGCGCGGCCCGAGGACGTCCGGCGCGTGGTGGCCTCGGCGGGCGGCAACCCGTCCCTCATCGAGCGCCTGGTCCACCTGCTGCGGGAGGAGGGACGGATCCGGGCCGAGGACGGCGTGGTGCGGGTGCTGGGCGGGCATCCGCCCGCCGATCTGACGCGGGCGACCGCGCCGGTGCTGTCCGGGATCTCCCAGCAGACGCGGGAGCTGTTACAGGTCGGCGCGGTGCTGGGGCGGCGGTTCTCGCTGCCGGACGCCGCGGCGCTGACCGGCCGGTCGACGATGGAGCTGGCGACGGCCGCGCAGGAGGCCGCGGCGGCGGGCCTGCTCGCGGACGACGGCACCGCGTTCCGCTTCCGCGCCCCGCTGGTCCACCGGGCGCTGCACGACAGTCTGCTCGGCCCGGTGCGGCGCGCGCTGCACGCGGAGGCGGCGCGGCTGTGCGCGGCGGAGGACCGGCCCTGCCCGCGGAGCGTCGGGCATCTGATCCTCTCCGGCACGCCGGAGGACCTGGAGCAGGGCGTGGCCCAGCTGGAGTGGCTGCTGCGGCACGAGGACGCGGTGCCGTCCCGCGAGCGGGCGGACCTGCCGCGGGCGCTGGTGGCCCAGCTGCGCCGGTACGAGCCGGTCGCGGCCGGGCCGGTGAAGACGGCCGTACGGCTGCTGCTGGCCACCGGGCGGACCGGCGCGGCGCAGCGGCTGCTCGACGCGGCGCTCGCCGCGGCGGGCTGGGAGACCGACGCGGAGGCCGTGGCGTTCGCGGAGCTGGTGGAGGTGCTGCTGCGCCTGGGCCACTTCCACGACGCGCTGCGGCATCTGCGGCGGGTGGCGAAGGACAGCCCTCCGCCCGCCCGCCGGCAGGCCTGGTTCGCGCTGCTGGAGTCCCGCTGCCTGCTGGCGTACTCCGGGGACGACACCGCCCGCGCCGCCGCCCTGGCCCGCGCCGCCGTCGACACCGCCCGGCGGAGCGGGGACGGGGCCTCCGTGACCCTGGGCACGGCGCTGCTCGCGCTGTGCGCCCAGCGCGCCGGCGACGTCGCGGAGGCGCTGCGGCTGGCGGAGGAGGCGGTCGCGGCCGGGACGCAGGGCACGGAGCGCAGCTTCGGCTGGGAGCGGGCGGTGCCGGCGCTGATCATCAGCGCGGCGGGGCGCCCGCTGGACGCCGCCGAGGTGCTGAAGGCGTGGCGGGACGACACCGGTGAGCAGGGCTGGGTGTGGGCGGCTCCGCGCTGGCATCTCGCGCGGGCCGTGCAGCTGTGGCACTGCGGGCGGCTGGAGGACGCCGAGCAGGAGGCGGGGGCCGGTCTGGAGGCCTGCGAGCGGTTCGCGGACGCCGGCACGCGGGCGGCGCTGCGCGCCCTGCTGGTGGTGGTGGCGACCGTGCGCGGTGACCTGGAGCGGGCCGCCGCGCACCTGGATCCGCCCACGGGCACGCCGCCCGGTCCGTTCGGCGGGCTCTGCGCGTTCGCGGCCGCGCTGCATCTCGACGCGGCGGGCGACCCGGAGGCGGCCGTACGGCGGCTGGCGGACGTGTGGGACGACCCGGGGCGGCACACCTGGTTCCTGGCCGCCGATCCGCTGGCGCTGCCGCTGCTGGTGCGGATCGCGCTGCGGGCCGGCGCCCACGAGCAGGCCGCGGAGGCCGCCGACCTGGCCCGCCGCCTCGCCCGGCGCAACCCCGCCGTCGCCCCGCTCACCGGGGCCGCGCTGCACGCCCAGGGTCTGTACCGGGGGCTCGCCGCGCCGCTGCACCGGGCGGTGCGGGCGTTCCGCGGCGGGTCCCACCCGCTGGCGCTGGCCTCCGCGCTGGAGGACGCGGCCGACGCCACCCGCGCCCAGGGCGAGCCGCTGCGCGCGGCGGAGATGCTGCAGGAGGCGCAGCGCATCTACGTGGCCGCCGGGGCGGGCCTGGGCGCCGAGCGCGTGCGGCACCGTACGCGGCCGGCGCGCGGCGGGATCGTCCGGGACGTCCCCGGCGGGGACCGGCGGACCCTCGATGACGGCCGGGACGCGCCCGCGGGCCGCGCGCCGGGGCCCGGCAGCGGCAGACCGGCGCCCGGTGGCCGCGGGCCGGGGCCGGGAAGCGGCAGACCGGGGCCCGGTGGCGGCCGGGGAGCACCCGGCGGGGACCGGGGAGCGCCCGGCGGGGGCCTGGGAGCGCCCGGAGCCGGTGGCGGCCTGGCGGCTCGCGGACCGGGTGCCGGTCTGCCGCTGCCGGGCCCCGGCGCG
>NZ_JBFATR010000048.1:0-49960 GCF_040678395.1 Streptomyces sp. NPDC052687
GGGCCGGGGGCGGCGGGTCGGGGGTGCGCCGGGGCCGGGGGGGGGGGGGGGGGGGGCCCGGCGCCCCCCCCCCCCACCGCGAGGGCGGCGGCGAGGACGGGAGCGAACGTGCGTGCGTGCAAGGTCGGCCTCCTGTGGGGGAAGGTGGGCGTGCTCATGCGCGTACTGCCGGGCTCCCTGCCCGCGCGCGCCGCCCGCCAATCCCTCAAAATGCGGGGGAGTGGCCGCGCCGGACCCGGCGCTTCACGGACTGCCGGGCCGTCCCCGACGGCCCTCACCCTGCCCCGGCGGGCCCTCACCGTCCACCGGAGGCCGAGGCGGAGGCCGGCCGGGCGGTGCCTCGCCCGCAGTCAGGTGTTCGAGGACTTCGACCAGCTCCTGGCAGGCCAGCTCCACCGAGCGGCGGGTGTTGTGCTGCTCGGTGATCACGGCCGACAGCAGCAGGGCGGTCAGGGCCATCGACCCGTTGAACAGCTGAAGCTTGATCATCACCTCGGTACGGGTCAGCTCCGCGAACGGGCCGCTGCCGTCGGTGGCCGCGACGGTGGCCAGCACGGAGGCGACCAGCGCGCACAGCACACTGCCCGCCAGCTGGAACCGCAGGGCCGCCCAGATCAGCAGCGGGTAGATGAGGTAGAGCAGGCTCATCCTGCTGTGCGTGGCCAGCGGGATGATCGCGCACGCCGCGACGACGAGGAGCACAGCCTCCTGCCAGCGCCCCGGATCGGGCGCCGGGCGCGCCTCGCTCAGCAGAAGCAGCGCCGGGGTGACGAGCAGTACCCCCATGGCGTCGCCCACCCACCACGCCAGCCAGACCGGCCAGAAGCCGTCCCAGTCCAGTTTGCCGGTGGCGACCAGGATGCCGACACCCACCGTGGAACTGATCAGCATCGCCGCCAGCGCCCCGAGGAAGACCAGGGCGACACCGTCCCGTAACCGGCTGAGGGCGGTCCGGAAGCCCACCTTGCGCAGCATGAGGAAGGCACAGACCGGGGCGAGGGTGTTCCCGGCGATGTTGCCGAGCACGGTCAGGCGCAGTGAGGAGGTCAGCGACAGAACGACGAGCAGCGCTCCGAGCGCGATGCCCGGCCAGCAGCGCAGGCCGAAGATGAAGAGGGCGGCCACCGCGACGCCGGTGGGCGGCCAGATGGGGGTGAAGACCGCGTCCCCGACGACGAGCTGGCGCAGCAGTCCGAGCCGTCCCGCCGCGTAGTAGCAGGCGGCGACGGCCAGTGTCTGCACGCAGTAGACGACCGCTTGGCGCCGGTCCGGGGTACGCACCACAGGTGCCATCACACACCGGTACCGGCCGTTCGGCGAGGCGGCGGGGCCCGCGCACCGCCCTTAGGCTGAACCAGGACCGAGGGGCCGAGGCGGGGCGCCTTGCGGCCGCGGTCTACGGCCTGCCGCTAGGGTCTACGGCCTACTGCCTACTGCCTACTGCCGGGAAGCGGACTTGTCCCGGCCGACCACCAGCACGGCCGCGTCGTCCGCGTGCCCCACCCGCTCCGCCCCCCGGATCACCGCGTTCGCCAGCGAGGTCGCCTCCATCCCGGCGACGGCGGCGACGCCCGCCAGGCGCACCACCTGGTCGAGCCCTTCGTCCACGTTCAGTGCGGGTCCCTCCACCACCCCGTCGGTGACCAGGACGAACACGTCACCCGCCGAGAGGCGGTGCACGGTCACCGGATACTCCATCTCCGGAGCCACACCGAGGGGCGGCCCGCCCGTGTCGTCGGCGAGCCCGGACCGGCCGTCGGCCGTGGCCCACAGGCACGGTATGTGCCCGGCCCGCGCGCTCTCCAGCACCCCGGTGGACGGGTCGAGACGGACGAACGTGCAGGTGGCGAAGAGATCGGTGCCGAGGGCGAGCAGCAGGTCGTTCGTCCGGGCGAGCAGTTCCCCCGGGTGGCTCGTGACGGAGGCGAGGGCGCGCAGACCGACCCGTACCTGCCCCATGAAGGCGGCCGCCTCGATGTTGTGGCCCTGTACGTCGCCGATGGACAGCCCGATACAGCCGTCGGGCATCGTGAACGCGTCGTACCAGTCCCCGCCCACGCTGAGACCGTGGTGGGCGGGCTGGTACTCCACGGCCAGCTGGAAACCGGGCACCAGCGGCAGACTGGCCGGGAGCATGCCCTGCTGGAGGGCGACGGCCAGCTCGACCCGCGACCGCTGGAGCTCCGCCCGCTCCCGGGCCTGCGCGGTCAGCGCTCCGAGCCTGGCGAGCAGCTCGTCACCGTCGTCGGTCGGGTGCCTGCGGGACATCGATCACTCCGGCCAGGGCAGTGGGCGGGCACGAAAGCTGCCCTCTTCCTGCCAAGAAGACTGCTAGGGATGAGCTATGAATGAGCTATGAATGAGACTGCTACGAATGACAGATAAGCACCAATTGTCGTTTTCGTATCAAATTCTGCGATTCTATCCGCGACAGGGGCACTCCGCGCGCCGAGCCACCCGTCCGGCCCAGCCGCGCCGAGCCACCCGCCCGGCTCAGCCGCGCCGAGCCGCCCGCCCGGCCCGGCTCAGCCGTGCCGGGCCAGCTTGAGAGCGGAGACCAGCAGTACGACGGCGAGCGCCGGGATGAGCACCAGGTCCGGGAACACCCCGAGGAGCAGCCCGCCGAGCACCGCGCCCGCGACCGACCCCGCGGCCATGACGACGCCGAAGCGGACATGGGCGCCCAGCACCGCGAAGCTGCCGTCACGGCTGTAGCGGGCGAAGGCCACCAGCATGGTCGGCAACGACACCAGCAGGGACAGACTGCCCGCCGTCCGGATGTCCACCGCGAACAGCAGCACGATCGTCGGGATCAGCAGCTCGCCGCCGGCCACGCCCATGATCGCGGCGACGACCCCGATCCCGAACCCGGCCAGCACCCCACACGGCACCTCGGCCCACACCGGCAGCCCGAGCGTCCCCACGGTGGTGGTGTGCGTGACGACCAGCGCGGCGGCCATCAGCACCATCAGCGCCGCCAGCACCCGGTGGAGCGTGGAGCCGCGCATCCGGACCGCCCAGGCCGCCCCCGCCCACGCCCCCAGCAGGCTCCCGGCCAGCAGGTTGACGACGACCGGCCACCGCGCGGCCACCTCGGCAGCCGGTACGGCGGCCAGCCGGGCGGGCAGCGCCACCAGGACCACGACCAGGCTCATCGCCTTGTTGAGGATCACCGCCGAGAGCGCGGCGAACCCGAACAGCCCGATCAGCAGCGGCAGGCGGAACTCCGCGCCACCCAGACCGATCATCCCGCCCAGCAGACCGACGACAGCTCCGGCCCCGAACACCCAGAACGCCGAGCGCGTGGGATGAACGGAGGACCCGGCACGGACCGAATGCTCCGCCCGCACGGAAGTCAGATCCTCGTCACCGGCCACGGTGAGCATCCTCGCCGGCAGCACCCGCCGCCCGCTACGCCCCACCCTCACCTTTGAAGGAAGGCACCGGGACCGCGCCTCCGATTCGTCCGGTCCTCCCAGCCACCGTGAGGCGCCCGCCGGCCACCGCGCCCTTGCCGCAGACGATCACAGGCGCTTCAATGCACCCACCCCCACAGGAGGAACACCCGATCAAACCCAGCGAAGGGGTTCTTCTTGACCGCCATACGCGCCACCGCCGTCACCGCGGCCGCCTGCGCCACCGTGCTCGCCCTCGTGTCCCCCTCGTCCGCGATCAACTCCTACAACGCGACGCCCGCTCCCGAGCGCACCGAGGTCGGCGCGCTCGTGGCGACCTGGGACCACGACGGCGACCCGGCCACCCCGGACCGCGTCGACTGGGTCTGCTCCGGCACGATGATCGACGCCGACACCTTCCTGACCGCCGCGCACTGCACCACGGACTGGCCGGACAACGTACGGTTCCACGTCTCGCTCGACCAGGACGTCCAGGCCGGACTGGACGCCGCCGCCAAGAAGTACCCCGGCGACCCGGCGGCCCAGGCGAGCGCCGTCGCCGTCCAGGGCACCGCCCACAACCACCCCGGCTACCCGGGCCCGGCCGCCGACACCCACGACATCGCGGTCGTCGAGGTCCCCGCCGCGAAGATGAAGGCCCGCTGGTCCTTCACCCCGGCCACCCTGCCGACCGCCGGCCGGCTCGACGCCCTGGGACCGCGGCAGCTCGACTCGGCCGCCTGGACCGTCGCCGGCTACGGCACCCAGGAGGCCGAGCGCGGACCCGGCGGCCACACCCACCCGGGCGGCGGCGTCCGCATGAAGGCACCCGTGACCTTCGACGCCCTCAACGACGCCTGGGTCCGCCTCGCCATGACCGCCCCGCAGGGCAACGGCGGTGCCTGCTACGGCGATTCGGGCGGCCCCAACTTCGCCGTCATCGACGGCAAGCGCATCCTCGCTTCCACCACCATCACCGGCGACAGCCCGTGCTACGCCACCAACGTCACGTACCGCCTGGACACCCCGGGCGCCCGTGCCTTCCTGTCGCCGTTCGTGCGGCTGCCGTAACCCGGGTGGTGCCGGCGGCGGCGCGTCCGTCCGCCGCCGGCACGATCGCGCGACGCGGCGAGCGAGGGGCCCGCGCGTCCGCGTACTGTCGACCCATGACCGAAGACTCCCAGCGTTCCGTCGTCATCGAGCGGACCGGCACCGGCCACTTCGTCGCCACCAACACCCGCGGCGGCACCCTCCGCTTCGGTACGGCTTCCGACGACGGCCACAGCACCGAGTTCACCCCGGTCGAACTGCTCCTCGCCGCGATCGGCGGCTGCACGGCGGCCGACGTCGACGTCGCCACCAGCCGCCACGCCGAGCCCACCCGGTTCTCGGTCTCGGTCACCGGCGACAAGATCAGCGACGAGCAGGGCAACCGCCTGACCAACCTCAACGTCACCTTCACCGTCGCCTTCCCCGACGACGAGGCCGCCGACCGCGCCCGCGCGATCCTCCCCCGAGCGGTCAAGACGTCCCACGACCGCCTCTGCACGGTCAGCCGCACCATCGAACTCGGCACACCCGTCACCACGACCATCGAGCCCACCGCCGACGACACTCCCTAGGCGTCGTTGGCGGCCATCCACAGCTGCGTGTCGGTGGTGGCCAGCCGGCCCGGCCGTTGCGATGCCTTGTCGGGCACGACGGCTCGTACGTAGGGCTGTTCGCCGTCCTCCACCGTGACCTTCGTGCCGTCGAACCGCGGTGCCTCCTCCCGTACGACCGACCTCAGCTCGGCCGCGACCCGTTCGGCGGTCGCCTTGTCCTCGACCACGGCGCACAGGATCTCGGTGTTCTCGGAGGCGGAGGACGCCTGCTGGCCGAGGACGGAGAGCCGCGTCGGCTCGTCGGGCCTCAGCCCGGCGAAGTCGGCGCGGTACACGTCGCCCAGGCATTCCGAGGCGCGCCGGAACTCCGCCTTGTCCGCCAGTGAGGCGCCCTGGTCCGGATGGACGGCCGCCATGGGGTCGGTGCCCTCGTGGGAGTAGGAGATCTCGTCGTCCGAGACCTGGAGGGACGGCTTCGACCCCTTCGCGTCCCTCCAGAACTCCTCCTTCCGCTCGTATCCGTTCGACTTCAGCGCTCCGGTGATCGCGGCCGCGTCGAACCTGCCCTCCCAGTGACCGGCGACCTCCGAGTCGACCGCTGTGTCGATCTGGTCCCGCTTCAGCTGCCCTCCCCACGGACCCGCCTCATACCCGGTGACGAGGGCACTGGCGGGGAGCTCCACCGCCGAGAACCGCTCCCCGCCGTCCTCGGCGAGTTCCCGCACCCGAGCCATGTCGAGGTACGTCACCGACTTGTCGCCGACGCTCTCGGCGGCCAGGGAGGACAAACCTCGCAAGAGCTTCGAGTCCTCACCGCCTTGACCCGAGTCGGTCGAGCAGCCGGTTCCCGCGGCGGCGATGACGAACAGAGCGACGACGGCTTTCCCGAGCCTGCGGTGTCCCATGGTCATGACACGGCAGCCTAGCGATGCGGGGGAGGCCGCTGGGGAGCTGCGGCTGTGGTGCCGTGTGACGTCCGTCTGGTGTCCGTCTGGCGTCTACGTGGTGTCGGTGTGGCGTCAGGTGGCGCCATGGGGCGCCGGAGCGTCGCACGGCGGTGGGCGCGTGTCGCGGGTGCCCATGGGTTGTTGTCGCTGATGGGAGGCCTTGGCGTAGCGGTCGGAATTCGGGTGTGCCAGTCGGGCTTGCGTGTGGCGCCATCGTGGTGCCATGATGGCGTCATGGACCTCACCCCGTATGTCGACACCATCCGCCGTGAACTCGCGGTGGCCGCCGAAGCCGGCGGGGGCGACGCGCGTGAGCTGGCCGAGCGGCTCACGGCTCCGCTGGAGTCGGCGACCCGCCTCACCATGCTCCACGTGCTGTCCGCCGCGATGGACGAGATCACTCGCGAACTCGCCCCCGGCTCGGTCGACGTACGGCTGCGCGGGCTCGACCCCGAGTTCGTGGTGACCCTGCCCCCCGCCGACGGCGGCCCCGTGGAAGCGGGGGAGACGGAGCCCGCCGAAACGCTCCAGGCGCCCGCCGTCGCCGACGGTGACGAGGGTGGCACCGCCCGCGTCAACCTCCGGCTGCCGGCCCACCTCAAGACGCGCGTCGAGGAGGCCGCGAGCCGCGAGGGCCTCTCGGTCAACGCGTGGCTGGTGCGGGCCGTCTCGGCCGCGGTCGACGGCGGACCGCGCCCGCGCACGAACCAGGAGGTCCGGAAGGCCCGGCACGTCGGCCAGAACTTCACCGGCTGGGTGCGCTGACACCACCCCGCACCCGCACCGCACCCGCACCACTGCGGCACACGCACCACACCGCACCACAGCGGCACCCGCACCACACCCGCCGCCCGTTTCCACCCCACCACGTCCCACCAGCGGGGACGACCCGACGACTCACGAGGACGGGACAGCCATGCCTTCTTTCGACACTCCGGAAGCGATCTCTGTGACGGCCCATGTGGAGGCCGGCTCCATCCAGTTCACGGCGGGCGACCGCCCCGACACCGTCGTGGACGTGCGGCCGCGCGACCCGAAGAAGGACCTGGACGTCCGGGCGGCCGACCAGACCGAGGTGCGGTACGCGGGCGGCGTACTGACCGTCAGGACCCCCAAGGCCCATCTGCTCGGCCGCGGCGGAGTCGTCGACGTCACGATCGACCTGCCCACGGGCTCGCGCGTCGACATGACCGGCGCGTGGACCCAGGTCCTCGGCGAGGGCCGGCTCGGCGAGACCCGCGTGAAGACCTCGTCCGGCGACGTCCGCCTCGACACCACCGGCCCGCTCGACCTCATCGCCTCGCACGGCTCCATCACCGTCGAACAGGTCGAGGGCGCGGCCGAGATCACCACCAGCTCCGGCAGCATGCGCGCCGGCCTCCTCGACGGTCCCGCCGTCCTGAAGAACTCCCACGGCACCACCACCATCGACGCCGTGACCGGCGAGGTGCGGGTGAGCGGCGCCAACGGGGACATCGAGATCCGGCGTGCCGAGGACTCGGTCACCGCCACCACCGCTCACGGCACCCTGCGGGTGCGCGACGTGGTCCGCGGCACCGTTCAGCTGGAGACCTCCTACGGCGCGATCGAGGTCGGCGTCCGCGAGGGCACCGCCGCCTGGCTGGACGTCAGCTCCAGCTCCGGCCAAGTGCGCAACGCGCTCACCGCGTCCGAGGCACCGGGGGAGTCCGAGGACACCGTCAAGATCCGCGCCCGCACCCGCTTCGGCAACATCGACATCGTCCGCGCCAAGTCCTGAGCGCGCCGGGGCGCTCGACCGATCCGGGCAGAGATTCCCATGGCCGACGAGCAGGTGAATGACGGCCGAGAGGCCGTGATCGAGGACGACACCCAGCCCTTCCGCGGTCATCGCCCGAGGTCGTGCGAAGTGGTCGGACCTCAAGGGCTGCTGTTCATGCGCCTGGTGTCCGGACGCCGGGCCCTGGCCGGAGTGGGACAGCAGGAGGCACACCGCGAAGGCGGCGCCGGCTGAGGCGGTCGGCGTCGTCCGAGGAAAGCGGTCCGGAGCTCGCCCCGGCTCAGCCGGCCGAGGTCACCGGCGCGCTGGACTCCCACACGAACCCGTCCGGGTCGCTGAACGGCGCGGTGTCACCGGAGAGCACGATGCGGTGCGATCCGGTGCCTTCGGCGGGGACACCCGCCACCTTGGCCAGGGCCCGGCGCTTGTACAGGGACAGCTTCACCCGGCCGGGCCCGGAGGCGAACTCGACGTACTTGCCGCCGAAGCTCTCCGCCACGGTCATGCCCTGCCGGACGTAGAACTGCCTGCAGGCCTTCACGTCCTCGACGCCGAGCACCAGCACCACCTCGTCGACGTCCCGGGTGACGGGGCCGCTGTCCTTCTTCGCCGAGGTCGCGATCTGCCGGATCGTGCCGTCGGCGGCCTGGACGACACCGCCGTAACCCCACATCGACTTCGCGGCGGGCTTCAGCACGGTCGCGCCCGCGTCCCGCGCGGCGGCGACGAGCACGTCGACGTTCCCCGGTTCCGCCGGACCTCAGCCGCCGGCGGGCGGAACCGATGAACCGCAGGTCGCGCACGCGCGCGGCTCATCGGCCACGACTCAGCCGTCGGCCGCGACTCAGCCGTCGGCCGCGACTCGGCCGACAGCCGCCACTCGGCCGTCGGCCGCCACTCAGCCACCGGCCGCGCCCGGTCCCGCGTCGACGGGGACGCCCAGCCGGTCGGCCACGGTGGTGAGGGCCTGTCCCAGGGGAAGGGCGACGCGGACGAGGGCGTGCCGGTCGCCTCGTGTCGGGTCCCGGTTGACGATCAGTACCGGCTTGCCCTCCTCGGCCGCCTGGCGGACGAACCGCAGCCCGGACATCACCGTCAGCGAGGAGCCGAGGACGAGAAGCGCGGTGGCCCCACGGACCAGCCGGCGGCAGTGCTCCACCCGCTGCGGTGGCACGGTCTCGCCGAAGAACACCACGTCCGGCTTGAGGATGCCGCCGCACAGCGCGCAGGGCACCACGCGGAAGTCCGCGACCTGCCTGTCCGTGAGGTCCGCGTCACCGTCCGGATTGATCCCGGCGGCCACCGGCTCGAACCCCACATTGGCCTCCTCCAGCCGCCGCGCGAGTTCCCGGCGCGGGCTGACGGCACCGCAGGACAGACAGACGACGCGGGCCAGGCTCCCGTGCAGCTCGACGACATCCGCGCTGCCGGCCGCCTGGTGCAGACCGTCGACGTTCTGGGTGATCACCCCCGCGAGCAGCCCGTGCCGCCCGAACGCCGCGACCGCCCGGTGCCCGGCGTTGGGCCGGGCCCTGCCGAAGGTGCGCCAGCCGAGGTGGCTGCGCGCCCAGTAACGCCGCCTCGCCCGGACGCTGCCGGTGAAGTCCTGGTACGTCATCGGCGTGTGCCGGCTCAGGCTCCCGCCCTCGCCCCGGTAGTCGGGGATGCCCGACTCCGTGGAGATCCCCGCCCCGCTGAGCACCAGCACCCCGCCGGTTCGCAGCGCGTCGGCGACCGGCCCGGTGTCCGTGGTGCCCGGCGGAAGGTCCTCGGTGGGCGTCCAGTTCAGTGTGGGGCGCATGCGCATGCCGCCAGGGTACGGAACACGTCCGGATCACCCCTCGCGAAAACGGGTTGTCCCCGCGCGGGGCGATCGGCTTGGGTGCGTACCCGTGACCGACCTGAGCGACCTCATCCGCCCGGACCGCTATCCGCGCTCCTCCGGCTACGACCCCGCCTGGCTGCTCGACCTCGACATGGGACCGAACCCGTTGTGGCTGCTGGAGGACCTCGCACGGGACCTCGATCTGCGCCCGGGCATGCGCATCCTCGACCTCGGCTCAGGAAAGGGCGCCACCTCGGTGTTCCTGGCCCGCGAATACGGCGCCGAGGTCGTCGCGGCCGACCTGTGGGTGGCTCCGGAGGACGCGGCGGCCGTCTTCACGGAGGCGGGTGTCGGCGACCGGGTGCGGGCCGTCCGCGCCGAGGCGCACGCCCTGCCGTTCGAGGAGGAGAGCTTCGACGCGATCGTCAGCGTGGACGCGTTCGAGTACTTCGGCACGGCGGACGGGTACCTGCCCTACCTGGTCCGCTTCCTGCGCCCCGGCGGACAGCTGGGCATGGCGACGCCCGCCATGACACGCGAGGTCCGTGACCTCGGAGCCATCCCGCCGCACATCAAGAAGGCCGTCGGCTGGGAAGCGATCGCCTGGCACACGGCGCAGTGGTGGCGCTTCCACTGGGCGATCACCGAGCTGGTGGAGGTGACCTCCGCGCGGTTGCAGCCGGACGCCTGGCGGGACTGGCTGTTGTGGGCACGGGCGGGAGCCGCGCACCACCCGGACGGCCGGAGCAGGAACCAGCCCGTCATCGACATGCTCACCGCGGACGGCGGAGCACTCCTCTCCTTCGCCCTCGTCACCGCACGGAAGAAGTGAACGGCCGTGCTACGCGCTCCCCTCGACACGCCCGTGGAGTGCGGGCGGCCGGGCCGGAGGCCCGACAAGTGTGTGCCCCCGACCCGGGCGCCCGGCCCGGTCCGGTCCGGAGACCGAAGGCGGAAGCGACATCAACCGCGTGCTGCTGCCGGTGATCGACCGCGCCCGCCGGGAAGGCGGCTGCTCGTCGCTGAGCGGCCGCCCGTCGGGTCCGCTGCCGCCCAGCAGGGCACTCATCAGGTCCGTGCCGGTCGTCGGCCAGGACGTCGTGGCGCTGTTAGTCGCCGACTCGGAGTCCAGCGTCCTCACGCTCACCTGGGCCCGGGTGCTCCTGTCCCCGGCATCCGGACGTCGCGACCCGGGTAACACACTGGAGTCGGTGCTGGTCCTGGCCACCGTGCTGAGCCGGTACGACATCCACGTCACCGGGGACCCGCGCCCCGCCTCGCGGTCGCCCCGCCGCCCGCCGCCCGCGTGAGCCTGTCCCTCACACCGCGCCGCCACCGCGGGCCGCACCGGCACCCGCCCAGCCGGTGCGGCCGCAGGGACGGTAGTAACCGCCCGCCGTCTCCTACGCGCGCGGCCGATGATTGCGTAGTACGTCCTGCTCGTGCGGCATGGAGAAACCGCCCGCGGGATCGGCGAACTCCCGGCGGACGTAATCGGCGACCGCCTCTTGCGGCGGGGCCTGCGCGTACGGCTGGTAGGCGGCGACACCGAGGTGGAAGCCGGCGACGGCGACGGCCTCGCCGAGGTCGCCGCTCGTGTAGCGGGCGGGGACGGAGTCGAGGAAGAGGGAGCCGGCCAGGCCCTCGTCCGCCGCGGTGAGCTCTTCGGCCAGGTCCCTCAGGTCGAAGTGGCTGCCGGTGAAGTGCCGCACCATCCGCATGCAGGCGTTGTCCGGGTTCTGGAGGACGATCAGGAAGGTGCCGCCCGGCTCGACCCAGTCCAGGACGCGCCGCACCGTCGGGGCCCACTCCGCGCGCGGCACGTAGTACAGGACGTGGGAGAGCAGCGCCAGATCGGCGCTCACCTCCGGTTCCGCCCGCAGCACGGGCTCGGCCAGGATCGTCGCGTCCGGGCACACCCGCCGCAGTGCGCGCCGCATCGGCTCGCTGGGCTCGACGCACACCGTGCGCTCGAAGCGCGGGCTGAGATGGCTCGTGGTGGTCCCGTCGGCGGGCCCGACATCGAGCAGCACGCGCCGGGCGGGCAGCCGGCGCACCACGTCGTCCAGGTAGGCGTGCGTCTGGTCCTTCTCGTCGCTGCCGACGAGGAACCGCGCCAAGGCGTGACGGTAGGCCTCGTCCTCGCAGCGCAGTCCCCTGGCACGGTCGGTGTCCTGCAACACCATCGCAAACCCCCTTCATCGGCGCTGAACCGGCGCCGTTCGCATGAGCGCAGAAAGCATCCCCAACATGGCATATCCGACCCGCTACGGACGGTGACCGACGCGGCCGCCGGGCCGTGATGGGACGGACGGCGTCACAGAGGGGCATGTGGGTGACCCGGCCGGGCGCGCTCGGCACCACCCGAGGGCTCACCACGCCCGGGTCGGACTGGGCGCCGTAGCCGCGCGGGGCCGAGCGCCGTGGCTACGCGGGGCCGGGCACTGAAGCCGTGCGCTCGGCGCGGAACCGGACGAGCCGGGACGACGGCCCCCGAGAAGCGGCTGCCCTCGTCGCGGCGATCAGAGACTGCTGAGCCGACTCCGACGCACCCGCGGCACGCCCGCCCAACCGGCGGCAGCGGTCTCAGTCGGTGTGAAGGACCCGGAAGCGACCGGGATCCGCCGGATCCCGGTCGACGACCTGGACCGGCGCCGAAGCCCACTGCCAGACGCCGATGCCCGGCATCCGGGAGAACCGGATCCCCCCCCGGGTGCCATCGACCGTGACACGCGCCCAAGCTGCGGCCACGCCTGCCCGCTCCACGCCGTGGGACCGCAGCACCTCGCCGAGGACGGCGATCGTGTCGTAGCCCTCGTAGGCGACGAACGAGGGCTGGCGGCCCAGCCGTTCACGCAGGACGGTGCCCACCCGTGCACCCAGGGGCGTGAGATGCCCGGGCAGGTACCGCAGGAACGGGACCGCCGCGCCGTCACCGCCCAGCGCCGCGGCCCACTCACCGAACTCCGGCTGCCCGGCCGGAGCACCGATCAGGACCTCGGACAGGCGCCGGTCCCGGCGGACCGACCGCACGATCGGCACCGCCGGATCCGGATGGCCGACCAGCAGCAAGAGCACCGTCGCGCGACCGCCGGCGAGCGCGTGGCACACGGCCGCCGGGGTGAGCGCAGTCATGTCGAGTTCGGTGACGGTGCCGCCGCGCGGAGCGAGGTGGTCGCGCAGAATGCGGGTCCCGGCGGCCCAGTAGACACTCGGCTGCACCGCTACGGCGACGTGCCGGTGCCCCGCGCCGAGGAGGAAGTCCGCGTAGACCCGCCAGCCACGGGACTGTGGCGGGCACAGGCGCGCGACCCACTCCGTGGGCTCGTCGGTGAGCGCGTCGAGCACCGCCGAGGAGCACAGGTACGGCAGACCGAGGGCGTTCGCACAATCGGCGGCGGTGCGAGCGACGACACTGTGGTACTCACCCGCCAGGGCGGCTACTCCCAGGCCGGCCAGTTCCTCCACGGCCGCGGCGGCCCTTTGCGGATCGGCCGCGCTGTCGCGCACCAGCAGCTCCAGCGGCCTCCCGGCGATCCCCCCGCCGTCATTGGCGTCACGGACGGCCGACTCCATCCCCGCGAGCAGGTGCCGACCGGCCTCGACCCAGCCGGGCCGCGTCAGCGGCACCAGCGCGCCGATCCGCACGGAAGACCCACCGGTCCGCTCCGCCGCACGGCGCGATGACGGCGTACTCATGTGTCGGCCTCCCCCGTGTGACGGTGCGGGACCCGGCGGGCCGTGCCCGGACCACCGACTCCCGACCCCGACCCCGACCCCGACAAGGTCAAGATCATGCGGACGGGCAGCCTACCCGGGCCCGACTAGAGTGATCACCATGCCGATCCCCGTTCACGCGCTGGCGTACCGGCCGTTGACCACTGAAGCGGTCGCCGAGTTCGTGGCCCTCCCCGCCGTACCGCACATCCCGGACGACGAGGACGCCATCGACGCGGAGCTGGACCGGCGCGGGTGGAGCCCACAGCACGAGCTGGTCTGCGACTCCTTCCTCACCGGGTACGGGCACGTGCTCTGCACGGACGCCCTCAGCCCGTTCGGGCAGCCCGACGCCCGGCAGTTCCTGGTCTTCGGTGAGCTGTACCCGGTCGATCCGGAGGAGGGCGGCCTGGACAACGAGCGATGGCTGTACGGACTCATGGACGCCTGGCAGCGGTTGCCCGGCTGGACCGGCCGCAGGCCGAGCACCGACCAGGACTGCGAGGCCGTGCTCGCTCAGGCGGAACGCGCGGTGACCGGACACCTCGGCACCGCCCCCGAGCGGACCGCGAAGTCGTCGGACACCCTGGCCAACGGCCCCGCGCTGACCCACCGCATCTGGCGCACCCCCACCCACGCCCTGATCCTCGGCCCCGCACCCGACAACGGCCCCTACGGCTACCTCACCCACCTCCAGCTCTCCTGCACCCCCCTCACCTGCGGCCCCGAACTCCCCCCGGCCGACGACGCCGCCGCCCTGACCAAATGGATCGGCACACACGTCGATTGGTGAGCCGGAGAGGTTTGATCGGCGAGGTGATCTGGGGAAGCGGTCGAGCCGAACAGGCAGCCCCTCGCCGTCGACGAACCTTCCCCGCCTACTTGTGCTTCGCCCTGGTCTACGGCGACACAGGACAGTTGGCGGAGGTGTACTCGTCCGCGACGCCGAACACGCTCGCGCAGCGGGGGCACTCGGCCTGGCCGAAGAGATGGGCGATTCCGTCGGCGAGGGACTCGTGCCCGTCGCGGACGGCAGTCCGATGCATCCACCTTCCGGTGCCGGAGAGTTCCTCCGGGGCCGCCGGCCGTAGACCGCGACGGTCCACGTCGCCCAGATGCCAGTCGCGGATCGCCGAATAGCGTCCGTGATCCCCGATGGCGATCGTCACTTCCACGGCACAGTGAGGGCAGGCCAGGTGGTAGAAGTCGTCCGTGAAGTCCCCCAGGACGGCCGCCCAGTGGTACTGCTCCCTGGCCGCGAGCAGATCGCGGAACGTCGCGAGGTAGTCGACCGGCCGCGCCTGCAGTCGCCGGTCCAGCAGCTCGCGGAACGCCGCGATCGACTCGGCGCAGTCCGCCAGCAGATCATCGCAGCCGTGATGTCCCGCCGCGCATCGGAGAATGGTTCCGGCCAGTCCACGTGCCCGTGCGCTCCCCGAGGCGAGACGCACCAGGCGCGGCAGGGCGGCAAAGCCGGCCGGGAAAGCGAGGTCCTGTTCGAGGACCAGCCGGTATTCCAGCTCGGTCCACGCTTCGGCGTTGCCGTCGCGCTCCACCAGCTCCAGAAGCACGGGCACGCGATCGGTATCCCCATAGCAGTCGTACATCAGCGTCCAGTTCACCACTCGGGTATTGAAGCGAACCCTGACAGCTACAGCTTGAGCGGACGCCTCAGTTCCTGACCCCGGACAGGTCTAGGACGACTCCCGCACCACCAGCTCCGTAGGAAGCACCAGTTTCTGCGGGGACGGCGTGTCCTCGGTGATCTGGTCCAGCAGCAGCCGGGCCATCGCACGGCCCAGTTCCTCGACCGGCTGGCGCACGGTGGTCAGCGGGGGATGGGTGTGGCGGGCGAGGACGGAGTCCTCGAAGCCGACGACGGCGACATCGTCCGGCACCCGCCGTCCCCGCCGCCGCAGTTCGGCCAGCGCGCTGACCGCCATCAGGTCGGACGCGGCGAAGACGGCGTCGAGATCCGGTACGCGTTCAAGAAGCGAACGCATCGCCCGGCGTCCGCCCTCCTCCGTGAAGTCACCCACCTCGACCAGACATTCGTCGGCCGGCGTCCCGGCGTCCCGGTGGGCGTCCCGCCAGCCCGCGAGGCGGCTGCGGCCGACGTCCATGTCCAGCGGCCCGGTGATCGTCGCGATCCGGCGCCTGCCCCGCTCCAGCAGGTGCCGGACGGCGGCGGCCGCACCCCCCGCGTTGTCGGAGGTGACGTGGCTCAGCCGCTCCCGCTCGTCGCGGCGGCCGGCGAGGACCGTGGGCAGGCCCATCTTCTCCAGGATGCCCGGCAGTTGGTCGTCGGCGTGGACCGAGACCAGCAGCACCCCGTCCACCCGGCGGGTCGCCACCGACGCGGTCAGCTGGTCCCGCTCGGCCTGGTCGCGGACGAGCATCAGCTGGAGCTGCGTACGGGTCTCGGACAGCGCCCCGCTCACGCCGCGGATCAGGGCGGCGAAGAAGGGCTCCGAGCCGAGCCGGCTCTCGGACTCCGGGATGACCAGGGCCACCGCGTTGGTGCGGTTGGTGACCAGACCCCGGGCCACGGAGTTGGGCACGTAGTCCAGCTCCTTGATCGCCGCCAGGACCCTGGCGCGCGCGTCGGCGCTGACGAGTTCGGAGCCGTTGATCACGCGGGAGACCGTCGTCCGGCCCACTCCGGCGCGGGCGGCGACTGTCTTGATCGTGGGGCGGCGGTTCCCTGTCATGTGCTCCTCCCGGCGGCAACCGCGCCGGCCTCGGCCGCGGACGTGACCAGCGGCAATTGTGGCAGAGCCGGCGGCGCTGGCCGCACCGTCCCCATGGCATGGAACGTACGCCGTACGCCGCTCCCGCGTGACGAATTGTTTTCAAGTCATTGACATGGCGGACCGCTGCCATAAGTCTTCAGACGTCCAGTGGGCACGTTCCCACCCGTCATTGGGAACGTGCCCACCATGTGATCGTCACACCGAGTAGTTCTCGGGCCGCCCGTCGCTCCGGTGCGTCAGCGCCGTCGCTTGGAGGAACTCCCATGGCAACTGTTCACAGGTCAACGCGCGCCAGAACGGTCACGGCCCTCGCGGCCGCCGGCGCGCTCACGCTCCTCGCCGGCTGCAGCGGCAGCGACGACTCGGTGACCGGCGGCGGCAAGAAGGACGGCAAGGTCGTCATCACCATGGGCATGTACGGGGTGATGGGCTTCGAGGAGACCGGCCTCCTGGAGCAGTACGAGAAGGAGAACCCCGACGTCGACATCAAGGCCGAGATAGCCGGTGACGAGCAGACCTACTACACGGCGCTCCAGACGAGGCTCGCCGCCGGCAAGGGCCTGAAGGACATCCAGGGCATCGAGATCGGCCGCGCCAAGGAGATCGTCGACACGCAGGCCGGCAGGTTCGCGGACTTCTCCGACGTCGCGGGCACCGACCACTTCCTGCCGTGGAAGCAGTCCCAGATCACCACCGAGGACGGCAAGGTGCTGGGCCTCGGCACCGACATCGGCCCGATGGCCGTCTGCTACCGCAAGGACTACTTCGAGCAGGCCGGCCTGCCCACCGACCGCGACGAGGTCGCCAAGCTGTGGGAGGGCGACTGGAAGAAGTACGTGGAAGTCGGCCGTACCTTCAAGAAGGACTTCAAGGGCGGCGACGTGGCGTACATGGACGCGGCCAGCGGCCTGTTCAACGCCATGGTCTACGGCTATCCGGAGCAGTACTACAACGCCGACGGCGAGCTGATCTACGACAAGAACCCGGCCGTCAAGGAGGCCTGGAACCTCGCCGCCGACGCCGCCGAGGCGGGGCTGACCGCCAAGCTGCGCCAGTTCCAGCCCGGTTGGGACCCCGGTCTGGCCAACGGCACCTTCGCCACGGCCGTGTGTCCCGCCTGGATGCTCGGCCACATCGGCGAGAAGGCCGGCGAGGCCAACAAGGGCAAGTGGGATGTCGCCAAGGCCCCCAAGGGCGCCAACTGGGGCGGCTCCTTCCTCGGCGTCGTGGAACAGAGCCCGGTGAAGGAGGAGGCCAAGAAGCTCGTCGCCTGGCTGACCGCGCCGGAACAGCAGGCCCACATCTTCCGCGAGCAGGGCAGCGTCCCCTCCTCGCAGAAGGCGCTGGAGAGCCCCGAGGTCAAGAAGGTCACCTCGGAGTACTTCGACAACGCGCCGATCGGCGAGATCTTCGGAGCCGCCGCCCAGGAGATCCCGGACAAGCAGGTCCTCGGCCGCAAGGACGGCACGATCAAGGACATCTTCTCGCAGGGCCTGACCCTGATCGAGCAGCAGGGCACGGCGCGCGACGAGGCGTGGCAGACCACGGCGGAGCGCATCGAGAAGGCGGTCGGCTGAAACACCCCCGGCCCCCTCGGGTCCGGATCCAGCTTCGGCTCCAGGCCTCCCGGCCTCCAGGCCGCGTCCGGGCCCGCCGCATCCCTCGGCGGGCCCGGCTCCCCGGCTCACCCGCCCGCTCTCAGGAAGGAAACCCGGTGGCCACCTCCACCACCAGCGCCCGGCTCGGCGAGGGCCGCGGCGGGCCGCCCGCGAAGCGGGGCGGCGACGGCGCCGGCCGGCGCCGCGGCGCGCTGCTGCACCGCCTCGACGTCAAGGGCGCCCCCTACGCGTTCGTCGCGCCGTTCTTCGTCGTGTTCGCCGCGTTCAGCTTCTACCCCCTCGTCTACACCTCGTGGATCTCCCTGCACCGGGTGGAACTCGCCACCCTGGACGTCATGGAGTGGGTGGCGTTCGACAACTACGTCGAACTGTGGAACGACTCCCGCTTCTGGAACGCGCTGGGCAACACCATCACGATCGGCGTCATCTCCACGGTGCCGCAGCTGCTGATGGCGCTCGGCCTGGCCCACCTGCTCAACTACCGGATGCGCGGCTCGCTGTTCTTCCGCGTCGCCTCGCTCGTGCCGTACGCCACCTCGGTCGGCGCCGCCGCCCTCGTGTTCACCATGCTCTTCGAACGCGACTTCGGCATGATCAACTGGGCGCTCGGGGCGGTCGGTCTGGACCCGGTGGACTGGGAGGCCGACAAGTGGCCCGCCCAGATCGCGATCTCCACGATCGTCATCTGGCGCTGGACCGGCTACAACGCGCTGCTCTACCTGGCCGCCATGCAGGCGATCCCCGCCGACCGCTACGAGGCCGCGGCCATCGACGGCGCCTCCCGCTGGAAGCAGTTCACCCACGTCACCGTGCCGGGCATCCGCTCCACCATCGTCTTCACCATCGTGCTCTCCACGATCGGCGCCACCCAGCTCTTCGGTGAGCCCTTGATCTTCGGCCAGGGCCCCAACGGTGTGGCGGGCGGCGCGGACAACCAGTACCAGACGCTGGGCCTGCTGCTGTACGAGGAGGGCTGGAAGAACTACCAGATGGGCCGCTCGGCGACCGTCGCCTGGGCGATGTTCCTGCTGCTCGTCCTCGTCTTCGTGGTGCAGCGCCTGATCAGGCGCCTGCGCGTCACCCGTACGTCCTGACCAGGAGCTGCCATGTCCACAGAAAGCCTCCCGGTCCGGACGGACACCCCGGCCCGGACCTCCGAGCGCCGGACGCCCGCCCGGGGCGGCCGCCGACTGCTGCGCCAGGGCGCCGGCCGCCAGCACCACGCGGGCCCGCTCACCTACGTCCTGCTCGCCGTCATGGCCGTCCTGTCGATCTTCCCGCTGTACTGGACGATGGTGGCGGCCTCCACGGACAACACCCGGGTCAGCCAGACCCCGCCGCCGTTCCTGCCCGGCCCCAATCTCTTCGACAACCTCGCCCGCGCCTGGGACGAGGCGGCCATGGGCAAGGCGATGATCAACAGCACGATCGTGGCCGGGGTCATCGCCCTGTCCACGGTGTTCTTCGCGACGCTCGCCGGATTCGCCTTCGCCAAACTGCGGTTCAAGGGCCGCAACATCCTGCTGATGCTGGTGATCGGCACGATGATGGTGCCGCCGCAGCTCGGCGTCGTACCGCTGTTCATGATGATGTCGGAGCTGGGCTGGTCCCAGCGGCTGCCCGCCGTCATCTTCCCCACCCTGGTGAGCGCGGTCGGTGTCTTCTTCATGCGGCAGTACCTGACGGAGGCGCTGCCCGACGAACTGGTCGAGGCCGGCCGCGTGGACGGCGCGCACTCGCTGCGGATCTTCTGGAGCATCGTGCTGCCCGTCGCCCGTCCCGCGATGGCCGTCCTGTTCATGATCACGTTCGTGCACGCCTGGAACGACTTCTTCTGGCCGTTCGTGGTGCTCGACATGACCAACCCGACGGTCCCGGTCGCCCTCACCCAGCTCAGTGCCGGCTACATCCGCGACCAGTCACTGATCATGGCGGGCGCGCTCCTCGGCACCCTGCCGCTGCTGGTGATGTTCATCGTCTTCGGCCGGCAGATCGTCAGCGGCATCATGGCGGGCGCCGTGAAGGGCTGACCCGCCCCCGGCCGGCCGGCCCGGCCTGCCCCGTCCCCGGCTCGGCCCGGCTCGCCAGGCTGGCCCGCCCGGCCCGCCCGGCCCGCCCGACCCGCCGGGTCGGCCGGCCCACCCGGTCCGCCGGTCCCGGCCGTCCCTCACCCTTCCCCTCCCCGACCGACCTCCTCCGAAAGGACCTAAGTGGTCACCGCAGCACAGCAGCAGACCGCGTCCGCCCCGGACGCCTCCCGCACCTTCCCGAAGGGCTTCCTGTGGGGTGCCGCGACCGCCTCGTACCAGATCGAGGGAGCCGCCCGCGAGGACGGCCGCACCCCGTCCATCTGGGACACCTACGCCCGCACCCCGGGCCGGGTCCGCAACGGCGACACCGGCGACATCGCCACCGACCACTACCACCGCTGGCGCGAGGACGTCGCCCTCATGGCCGACCTCGGCATCGGCGCGTACCGCTTCTCCCTCGCCTGGCCGCGGATCCAGCCCACCGGCCGCGGCCCCGCCGTGCAGAAGGGCCTCGACTTCTACCGGCGTCTCGTCGACGAGCTGCTGGAGAAGGGCATCCGGCCCGTCGCCACCCTCTACCACTGGGACCTGCCGCAGGACCTGGAGGACGCGGGCGGCTGGCCGGAGCGCGTCACCGCCGAGCGGTTCGCCGAGTACGCCGCCCTGGCCGCCGACGCCCTCGGCGACCGGGTCCGGACCTGGACCACCCTCAACGAGCCGTGGTGCAGCGCCTTCCTCGGCTACGGCTCCGGCGTCCACGCCCCCGGCCGCACCGACCCCGTCGCCGCGCTGCGCGCCGCCCACCACCTCAACCTCGCCCACGGGCTCGCCGTACAGGCCCTGCGCGACCGGGTCCGCGCCGACGCCCAGTGCTCGGTCACCCTCAACATCCACCACGTGCGCCCCCGCACCGGCAGCGAGGCCGACGCCGACGCGGCCCGCCGGATCGACGCCCTGGCCAACCGCGTCTTCACCGGGCCGATGCTGCGCGGCGCCTATCCAGAGGACCTTTTCAAGGACACCGCCGGGCTCACCGACTGGTCCTTCGTGCGCGACGGCGACCTGGAGACCGCCCACCAGCCGCTCGACTTCCTCGGCGTCAATTACTACACGCCCACCGTCGTCTCCCGGGCCGACGGCAGCGGCAACCACACCTCCGACGGGCACGGCCGGAGCGCGTACAGCCCGTGGCCGGGCGCCGACGACGTCGCCTTCCACCAGCCGCCGGGGGAGACCACCGCCATGGGCTGGGCGATCGACCCGACCGGCCTGTACGACCTGCTGCGCCGCCTGTCCTCCGACTTCCCGCGACTGCCGCTGATCATCACCGAGAACGGCGCGGCGTTCCACGATTACGCCGACCCCGAGGGCAACGTCAACGACCCGGAGCGGATCGCGTACGTACGCGACCACCTGGCCGCCGTGCACGAGGCGATCAGGGACGGCGCGGACGTCCGCGGCTACTTCCTGTGGTCGCTGCTGGACAACTTCGAGTGGGCCCACGGCTACAGCAAGCGCTTCGGCGCCGTCTACGTGGACTACCCGACCGGAACCCGTATCCCCAAGGCGAGCGCCCGCTGGTACGCCGAGGTGGCCCGCACCGGCGTCGTCCCGGGCGCCTGACCGGGCTCCGGCATCTGATCCCCTCAGGTCCCTGACGCCTGACGCCTGACGCCTGATCCCGCCCGCCCAGGTGCGGCACCGCGCTCCACCCCGCCCCCCGCTCGGTGCCGCACCCGCCCGCCGGCGATCACAGCAGTCGCCCGCAAACCGGGCACAGTGCTAGAAATGGGACATGATCGGTCCTTCTCGCCGGTCCCGGACGAGAGCGGCGCCGCTCGGCGAAGGCCGCCCCGCCGGCTCGTCCCGCCGCCCGGGGGCGCCGCATGACCCCGGACGGCGCCTCTCGCCGTCCCTGAGCGTGCGCACGCTCGCCGCGCAGGTCTTCCTGCTCCAGGTCCTGATCATGCTGGTGCTCGTCGCCGTGGCCGTCGCGGCCCTGGTCGTACAGGGGCGGTACGAGGCCGAGCGGGGCGCCGAGAACCGCTCCCTCGCCGCGGCGGAGGCCTTCGCGCACGCCCCCGGCACGGCCGCCGCGCTCCGGTCGGCCGATCCGACGGCACGGCTCCAGCCCGGCGCGGAAGCGGCCCGGCGCGGCTCCGGCGTCGACTTCATCACCGTTCTCGACCTGAACGGCGTACGGCTCACCGACCCCCGGCCCGAGCTGATCGGCACCGTCGCGGAGGGCGTGGAGCGGGCCGCCCGGGGAGAGACCTTCACCGAGACGTTCCGCGGCGACCCCACCGACGCCGTGCGCGCCGTCGTACCCGTACGCGACGCCGGCGGGCGCGTGGTCGGCATGGTCAGCGCCGGCATCCAGTTCGACACCCTGGGCCAGGTCTTCAACCAGCAGGTCCCCATGATGCTCGCCGCCGCGGTGGGCGCGCTCGCGCTCGCCACCGTCGGCACCGCCCTGGTCAGCCGGCGGCTGCAGCGGCAGACCCACGGCCTGGGCCCCGCCGAGATGACCCGGATGTTCGAGCACCACGACGCCGTGCTGCACGCCGTACGCGAGGGCGTCCTGATCGTCGGCGACGGACGCCTGCTGCTCGCCAACGACGAGGCCCGCCGGCTCCTGGACCTCCCGGAGAACGCCGACCGGCGACCGGTCACCGAACTCGGCCTCAGCCCCGCCCTGACCCGGCTGCTCGTGTCGGCCGAACCCGTCTCCGACGTGGTCCTCCCGGCCGGTGAGCGGCTGCTCGCGGTCAACACCCGGCTCACCGAGCCCTACGGCGGCGCGCCCGGCCTGGTCGCCACCTTCCGCGACACCACCGAACTGCGCGCCCTCTCCGGCCAGGCCGAGGTGGCCCGCGGCCGGCTCACCCTCCTGTACGAGGCGGGCGTCCGCATCGGCACCACACTGGACATCCGGCGCACCGCGGAGGAACTCGCCGACGTGGCCGTCCCCCGCATGGCCGACTTCGTCACCGTCGAACTCCTCGACTCCGTCCTGCGCGGCGAGGAGCCCACCGGCGCCGTCCGGCGGATGCGGCGCACCGCGCTGAGCGAGTCCCGGGCCGGACATCCGCTCCAGCCGGTCGGCGACCTGATCCAGTTCCTGGTGGCCGACACGCCGATGGTCGCGGCGCTGGAGCGCGGCAAGGCCGTACGCGTCGCGGACCTGAACAGCGCCCACGACTGGCGGGCCCACGACCCGGCGGGCGCCCGCCAGGCACTGGAGTACGGCATCCACTCGCTGATCACCGTCCCCCTGCGGGCCCGGGGCGTGGTCCTCGGCATGGTCAACTTCTGGCGCGGCGCCGGCTCACCGCCGTTCGAGGAGGAGGACGTCGCCGTCGCCGAGGAACTGGTGGCCCGCGCCGCCGTCGCCATCGACAACGCCCGCCGCTACGCCCGCGAGCACACTATGGCCGTCACCCTGCAGCGCAGCCTGCTGCCCCGGGACGTCCCCGAGCAGGACGCGCTGGAGATCGCCTGGCGGTATCTGCCCGCCCAGGCCGGGGTGGGCGGCGACTGGTTCGACGTCATCCCGCTCCCCGGATTCCGGGTGGCCCTGGTCGTCGGCGACATCGTCGGCCACGGCCTGCACGCCGCGGTGACCATGGGCCGGCTGCGGACCGCGGTGCTGAACTTCTCCTCGCTGGACCTCTCCCCGGACGAACTGCTCAGCCACCTCGACGAGATGGTGACGCTCCTGGACGCCCAGACGTCGTCGGACAGCCACAGCGACGGCGCCCCCGTCACCGGCGCCACCTGCCTGTACGCCGTCTACGACCCGGTCGCCGGACGCTGCACCCTCTCCCGCGCCGGGCACGTCGCACCGGCCGTGGTCGACCCCGAGGGCGCGGTGACCTTCCCCGACCTCCCGCTCTCGCCGCCCCTGGGGGTCGGCGGACACCCCTTCGAGGCCGGCGAGCTGGACCTGCCCGAGGGCAGCCGGCTCGTCCTCTTCACCGACGGACTGATCGAGGACCGCGGCCGTGACATCGACGAGGGCCTGCGGATGCTCCGCTCGGCGGTGGCCGGCCCGGACCGCACACCGGAGGAGACCTGCGGCACCGTCATGGACACGATGCTGCCCGGCCACCCCAGCGACGACGTCGCCCTGCTGGTCGCCCGCACCCGGCTGCTCGACCCCTCGCGGGTCGCCGCCTGGGACGTACCGCTCGACGTGACCGCCGTCTCCCGGGTCCGCACGGAGGTGAGCCGCCGGCTCGGCGACTGGGGCCTGGAGGAGTCGTCCTTCACCACCGAACTCGTCCTCAGCGAACTCCTCACCAACGCGATCCGCTACGGCGCTCCCCCCGTGCACGTCCGGGTGATGCTGGGCCGCACCCTCGTCCTGGAGGTCTCGGACGGCAGCAACACCTCCCCGCGCCTGCGCCGCGCCGCCACGACCGACGAGGGCGGCCGCGGCCTGTTCCTCGTCTCCCAGTTCGCGGACCGCTGGGGCACCCGGTACGCGGCGAAGGGCAAGGTCATCTGGGCGGAACTCACCCTGGGCCGCGCCCCCGAACCGGACCCGACGGCGCTGATGGACGAGCTGGCCCGGTGAGCCGGTGGACGGCCGGCCCGGTGCGCCGGCCGCCCCGCACTGTTCGTTCGTGTGGGAAAACTTCGCCTTTCGTGAAGGCGCACCACCGTTGACGCGCTCGTGTCACATGCCTACCTTCCAAGAAAGCGCTTGCCCGCCCTTCGGGCCGCCATTTCCCCAGCATGGAGCGCAAGACGGCAACCCTGCTTCGCCATGCCTGAAAGCAGATTGAGAAAGGGCTATCCCACATGCGATTACCCGGTCCTCAGCCACCACCGGACGAGACGAGAGGCCCCGCCTCCCTCAGCCGCCGCAGGCTGCTGACAGGCACCGCCGCCACCGCGGCCGTCGCCGCCCTCCCGGCCCTCGGCGGGGCCCCGCCCGCCGCGGCCGCCACCTCACCGGACCCGGCCCGGCTCGCCGCCCCGGCGGCGCAGAGCGCCGACGGCTTCGCGGGCGTCGCCGCCCTAGGCCTGACCGGCACCACCGGCGGCGCCGGCGGCCCCGTGGTCACCGTCACCGACGCCGAGACGTTCCTGGACTACTGCGACCGCACGGAACCGTACGTCATCCAGGTCTCGGGCACCCTGCGCATCACCAGCAAACAGGGCGTCCGCTCCAACAAGACCATCGTCGGACTGGGCACCGACGCGGAGATCACCGACGGCGGCCTCGACATGTACCGCAGACAGAACGTGATCATCAGGAACCTGCGGTTCACGGACGCCGAGGACGACGCGATCAGCATCCAGCAGTCCTCGCACCACATCTGGATCGACCACTGCACCTTCAGCTCGGGCGCGGACGGCCTGATCGACATCGTGCGCGGCGCCGACTACATAACCGTGTCCTGGAACCACTTCCACGACCACAGCAAGACCATGCTGATCGGCCACTCGGACGCCAACGGCAGCCAGGACCGCGGCGCGCTGCGGGTCACCTTCCACCACAACTTCTTCGACGGCACGGCCCAGCGCCACCCGCGTGTCCGCTTCGGTGAACCCGTGCACGTCTACAACAACTACTACCGCGCCAACACCCTCTACGGCGTGGCCTCCACCGAGGACGCGGGCGTGCTGGTGGAGGCCAACTACTTCGAGAACGTCGCCCACCCGGTCTGCTCCGGCTACGACGAGAGCGGACCCGGCCGGGTGGTCGAACGCGGGAACGTCTACGTGAACTGCGGGAAGCCCGAGACGCTCGGCACGGTCGTCGAGCCGCGCACCTACTACGCGTACGCCCTCGACGCCCCCGCGAACCTCCCCGCCCTCGTGCCCGCCGGTGCCGGCGCCGGCCGGATCTGAAGGAGCCCTCCGTGCCAGAAGTTCCCCCGATCACCCGCCGCGGCCTGCTCGCGGGCACCGCCGCGGCCGCCGCCTCCGCCGCCCTCCTGACCGCCGGTACGGCCTCGCGCGCCCGGGCTGCCACCCCCGTGGCGGACACCGCGTCGCCGGCCCGGCTCGCCGCCGTGGCGGCGCAGAGCGCGGACGGGTTCGCGAGTGTCAGCGCGCTCGGCCTGAACGGCACCACGGGCGGCGTCGCCGGACCCACCGTGACCGTGACCACCGCAGCCCAGCTCGCCGACTACGCCGGCCGCAACTCGCCGTACGTCATCCTCGTCTCCGGGCGCATCCAGCTCGGCGGCATGATCACCGTGGTGGCCGACAAGTCGATCCTCGGCATCGGCTCCACCGCCGAGATCACCGGTGGCGGTCTCCAGCTCGGATCGACGACCCGGCCCGGCAACAACGTGATCATCCGCAACATCCGCTTCACCCGCGCCTCCGACGACTCCATCAGCGTCACCAACCGCGCCCACCACGTCTGGATCGACCACTGCGACTTCTCGCAGGGCTACGACGGACTGCTCGACATCAAACGGGAGTCGGACTACGTCACCGTCTCCTGGAACCACTTCCACGACCACAGCAAGACGTGCCTGCTCGGCCACAGCGACAGCTACACCGCCGACCGGGGCAAGCTGCGCTGACGTACCACCACAACTTCTTCGACGGCACCGACCAACGGCACCCACGCGTGCGTTTCGCGGAGCCGGTGCACGTCTACAACAACCACTACCGTGCCAACCGGCTCTACGGCGTGGCCTCGACGGAGAACGCGGGCGTGCTGGTCGAGGGCAACTACTTCGAGAACGTCGCCCACCCGATCTACTCCGGCTACGACGACAGCGGCCCGGGCCGCGTGGTCGAACGCAACAACCTGTACGTCAACTCCGGGGCGCCGCAGACGCTGGGCACCGTGATCGAGCCGCGCACCTTCTACGCCTACACCCTCGACGCCCCGTCCACCGTGCCCACCATCGTCCCGGCCGGCGTGGGTGTCGGCAGGATCGCCTGAACCCGGGAGGCCCACGATGCACCGTTCAGGAACCGTCCTCCTCACGGCCCTCGCCGCCCTGGCCGCGACGGCCGCCGCTCCCGCGCCCGCCACCCCCGCCGTGCCGGCGGAATCCGCGCCCACCGGCTTCGCGAGCGTCGACGCGTGGGGACAGCGCGGCACCACCGGCGGAGCGGGCGGTCCGACCGTGACCGTCTCCACCGCCGCGGACCTCATCGCCGCCGTCAAGGCCGAAGGCCCGCGGATCGTCCGGGTCAACGGCATGATCACGCTGCCCGCCGGCATGTACGACGTCAGCTCGGACAAGACGATCGTCGGTGTCGGCGCGAGCTCCGGCATCTCCGGCGGAGGCCTCAACATCGGCCTGCCCGCGAGCGACAGCGTCACCTCGCCGCCCGCGAACGCCGTGCACAACGTCATCATCCGCAACCTGACGTTCAAGAACGCCAGCGACGACTCCATCAACGTCCAGATGTTCTCGCACCACATCTGGATCGACCACAACGACCTGTCCGCCGGCTACGACGGGCTGATCGACATCAAGCGGGGCGCCAGCTACATCACCGTGTCCTGGAACCACACCCACCATCACACCAAGAACATGCTGCTGGGCCACTCCGACAAGAACGCAGCCCAGGACACCGGCCGGCTGAAGGTGACCTACCACCACAACTGGTACGACCGCACCCCGCAGCGCAATCCCCGCACCCGCTTCGGCGATCCGGTGCACATCTACAACAACTACTTCCTCGACAACAGCGACACCGGCCCGGCCTGCAACGCGGACTCGGGCTGCTTCGTCGAAGGCAACTACTTCGAGGACGTCGAGGAACCCATGACCAACAGCTACTCGGGACCCGAGGGCAACCTCGTCGAACGCAACAACGTGTTCGCCGGCGACACCGGCGAACCGGTCACCGGCGGCAGCGTCGAGGACCCGGCCGACTACTACACCTACACGGTCGACGACCCGCGCACGGTCAAGGAGACCGTGATGCGCGAGGCGGGTCCGGGAACCATCGGCCTGTGAGCCGCGGGGGCGGCTCGCCCGAGGGCGGCCGCCCCCGCCGGCCGGTCAGAACCGGGGAGTGGGCGACTGCGCCTCGACGAGCCGCGCGGCCTCCGCCTCCGTCTCGACGCAGGGCGGGGAACCGGCCAGCGGCTGGTTGGCGGTCTCCTTCATGCACAGCACGGCGACGACACCCACGGCCGCGGCCCCCATGGCGTAGTACGCCGGCATGAGGTTCGTGTCGAAGGCGCTGATCAGCGCGGTGATCACCAGGGGAGTGGTGCCGCCGAAGAGGGACGTGGAGAGGTTGTAGGCGACCGACAGCGAGCCGTAGCGGACCTGGGTCGGGAAGATCGCCGGAAGCGCCGAGGACATCGTGCCGAGCATCGTCACCAGGGACAGCCCGAGCAGGAGCAGGCCCGCCGTGATGAGGACGACGTCGCCCTGCCGGATGAGGAGGAAGGACGGCACGGACAGGAAGAGGAAGCCGAGCATCCCCGTCATCAGCAGCGGCTTGCGCCCGAAGCGGTCCGAGAGGCGTCCCACCTGGTTCATCAGGCACATCTGGAGGACCATCACGACGAGCAGGATCAGCAGCCCGTGGTTGGTGCCGTAGCCCAGCTCGTCGGACAGGTACGTCGGCATGTACGACAGCAGCATGTAGTCCGTGATGTTGTACGCGGCGACCAGCGCGACACACAGCAGCAGCGGCCGCCAGTAGCGCGTGAAGATCTTGCCGAGGTCGCCCGTCGCCGACGTCTCCACGGCGTCCGCCGCCTCGCTCGCCCGGACCTGGCCACCCTCCAGCTTCTGGAAAGCGGGCGTCTCGTCCAGCCGCAGCCGCAGGTACAGGCCGATGAAGCCGAGCGGCGCCGCGAGCAGGAAGGGGACGCGCCAGCCCCAGTCCAGCATCTGCGCCTCGGTGAGGAAACTGGTCAGCAGGACCACGAGCCCGGACGCGCCGACGTACCCGGCGAGCGTGCCGAACTCCAGGAAGCTGCCGAAGAAGCCGCGTCGCTTGTCGGGCGCGTACTCCGCGATGAACGTCGAGGCGCCGCCGTACTCACCGCCGGTGGAGAACCCCTGCACCATCCGGAAGAGGATCAGCAGGGCCGGCGCCCACAGCCCGATGCTGGCGTGCGACGGGATGAGGCCGATGGCGAAGGTGCCCACCGCCATCATGATCATGGTGACCGAGAGGATGCGCTTGCGGCCGATCTTGTCGCCGAGCGGCCCGAACACCATGCCGCCCAGGGGCCGCACCAGGAAGGCGACCGCGAACGTCGCGAAGGAGCTGAGCAGTTGCGCGGTGTCGTTGCCGGACGGGAAGAAGACCTTACCCAGCGTCACCGCGAGATAGCTGTAGATCCCGAAGTCGTACCACTCCATCGCGTTGCCGAGTGCGGCGGCCTTCGTGGCCCGCTTCACGGCCGCTTCGTCGGTGACGGTGATGTCGCTGCGGCGCAGCTTCGGGTTGCGCCGCTTCTCGATCGCGCGGAACAGCACCCTGTGGCGCCTGACCGCGGCGGGCTTCACCGACTCGTCGTTGTCGGTCGCCGCCATGACAGTGATCCTTTCGCCGGTGAACTACCGGCTGGTCTTCTGCGCACTTCTCGCCCAGTCAAACGGATCTTCTCGCTCCGGGTCCGGGCGATCGCGGTGCGTGGCCGGTGAGCTCCCGACGGCCGGGGTTTCGCACAGAGGGCGCGGAAGCGGTGCGGTCGTGTCCCAGGGGCGGCGGGAAGGTCCGCCATTCGGGTGAACCGCGGCGCACCGCCGGACCGCGCGGAAACCAAGGGACCAGCAGCCGGCGACGCGTCTTTCCACCGTGCGGCGAGCCCTGGGAAGTGGCGACCTGGTGCGTGCCTGGCCAGACTGAGAAAGGCGGAGCGTGCTCGGACACGTAAGGCTTCGAACCGTCGACCGGAATGCGGCGAGGCCGTTCTTCGCCGCCCGAGGAGTCCGGACCGTCTCATCCCGTCCCGTGGCCTTGACGCCCACGTGTCCTCCAGGAGAGCGCATGGCGGAAACTTCATCCAAGGCGCCCATGACCGGGCCGGACGAATCCGCTGTGGGCACGCGCGAGACCGGCCCGGCCGGACGCGAGACCGAACGGGAACTCGCCGCCGTGCTGGCCGAGATCGTGGGTGCCGAGGACGTTCCCGTCGACAGTCACTTCTTCACCGATCTCGGCGCCAACTCCCTGGTGATGGCCCAGTTCTGCGCCCGGGTGCGGAAGAGACCGGACCTGCCCTCGCCGTCCATGAGGGACATCTACCGCAACCCCACCATCCGCAGCCTCGCGGCGGGTCTCGGGGACACCGCCCCCGCCACCGCGCCCGCCCGCGCGGCCGCCGCCCCTGCCGACACGGGCGCGCACCAGGCCTCCCCGTCGGCCCCGGCGACGCCCGTGCCGCCGCCACCGGCGCAGATACCGCGCACGAGCCGTGTCCGGCAGCGGGTGTGCGGGACGTTCCAGTTGCTGGTGTTCCTGGGATACTCCCTGGTCACCGGGTTCGTCACCGCGCGCGGATACGAGTGGGTCGCCGCCGGGTCAGGTATCGGCGGTGTCTACTGGCGGTCGCTGGTCTTCGGAGGGGGCGGATTCGTCGCCCTGTGCGTGTTCCCGGTCATCGCGAAATGGGTGCTCGTCGGCCGGTGGAAGCCCGCCGAGTTCCCCGTGTGGGGCCTGGCGTACGCGCGTCTGTGGCTCGTCAGGGTGCTGCTGCACGCGAATCCCATGGTCTTCCTCGTCGGGACCCCGCTGTACGTGCTGTACCTGCGCTCTCTCGGCGCCCGGATCGGCAGGCACGTCACGATCCTCTCCCGCTCCGTCCCGGTCTGCACCGACCTGGTGACCATCGGGGCCGGCACGGTGATCCACCGGACGTCGTTCTTCCTCGGCTACCGGGCCCACGCCGGACGCATCCAGACCGGCCGGGTCACGCTCGGCCGCGACGTGTTCGTCGGCGAGCAGACCGTCCTGGACATCGACACCTCGATGGGCGACGGGGCACAGCTCGGCCACTCCTCGGCCCTCCACCGCTTCCAACGGGTCCCGGACGGTGAGCACTGGCACGGGTCTCCGGCCGAGCCCACACAGACCGACTACCTACGGATCACGCCGGCCCGCTGCGGCACCGCACGGCGAACCTGGTTCGGCGTTCTGACACTGCTTCAGTGGATCTTCCTGTACGTGCCGTTCGGCGTCGGCGGGACGTACATGCTGTTCACCGAGGTTCCGGCCCTCGGCGAACGGCTCGACCCGCGCACGGTCATGTCGGCCCGGCCGGAGCTGATCGCCGACGCACTCGTCCTCTCCCTCGCGCTCTCCCTCGGCTTCGTCGCCGTGGGCGTCGTAGCCCTGTGCGCCGTTCCGCGACTGCTGAGCCTGGCCGTCCGGCCGGGCCGGGTCTATCCGCTCTACGGATTGCACTACGCGCTGCACCAGGTGACGGTTCGCCTGACGAACGTCAAGTTCTTCGCGTGGCTCTTCGGCGACAGTTCCTACATCGTGCCCTACCTGCGGGCACTCGGATACGACCTGTCACGGGTCGTGCAGACCGGCTCCAACTTCGGCACCGAGGTGCGGCACGAAACCCCGCTCCTGGTCTCGGTCGGCAGCGGAACCATGGTGGCGGACGGGCTCTCCGTACTCAACGCGGAGTTCTCCAGTACGTCTTTCCGGCTGTCCCGCGTGTCGATCGGGCCGCGCAACTTCCTGGGCAACGACGTCGTCTATCCCGTCGGCGGCAGGACGGGCGAGAACTGCCTCCTCGCGACCAAGGTGCTCGTTCCCCTGGACGGAGAGGTCCGGGAAGGCGTGGGCCTCCTCGGCTCGCCCAGCTTCGAGATACCGCGCTCGGTCGAGCGTGACGCGCGGTTCGACCACCTCAGGACGGGGGACGCGCTGCGCCGCGGTCTCGCGGCGAAGAACCGCTACAACCGCCGGTCCATGGCCCTGATGCTGTTCGTACGCTGGACGCACCTGTTCGCGCTCAGCCTGCTCGCCCTCGTCTGCGCCGACCTGTACGGCGCGGCCGGGCACGTGGTGATCGCCGCGTACCTGCCGCTGGCGCTCGCCCTCACCACCGGGTACTTCGTCCTGGTCGAGCGCTGCGTGACCTCGTTCAGGGGACTGCGCCCCCAGCTGTGCTCCATCTACGACCGGGCGTTCTGGCTGCACGAGCGCCTGTGGAAGGTGCCCGCCCTCTACCTCAACGTCTTCAACGGAACGCCGTTCAAGAGCGTCGTCTGGCGTCTGCTGGGCGTGCGCATCGGCAGGGGAGTGTTCGACGACGGCTGTTTCCTCACCGAACGCACCCTCGCCGCGATCGGTGACGACTGCACCCTCAACGCGGGCAGCGTGATCCAGTGCCACTCGCAGGAGGACGGCACGTTCAAGTCCGACCACACCACGCTCGGTGCCGGCTGCACCCTCGGCGTCGGCGCCTACGTCCACTACGGCGTGACCATGGGTGACGGTGCGGTGCTGGCAGCCGACTCCTTCCTCATGAAGGGCGAGGAAGTCCCCCCGCACGCCAGATGGGGCGGCAACCCGGCCGTGGACATGCCCGAACCCGCCGGCGCGGCCCGCGACCACGGCCGGGCCGACCACCGGCAGCTGAGCGGCGGCCACCGCGAGCACCCCACTGCAGACAGCACGACGTGAGAAAGGCCCTTCGATGGAAACGCGCGTGGTAGCGGACCGGGACTACTGGAGCCGTGTGCTGACCGCCGGTGGTGTCACCCCCGTGCCGCGGTGGGTCCGCCGGCCGGTCCCCGGCACGGCCGAGCACGAGGTGGAGGTCCCGCCCGACGTGACCCGGTCGGTCCGGGACCTGGTGGCTCGGTCCGGCGTGCCCGTCAGCGCGCTGCTGCTGGCGGCGCACGCCAAGGTCCTGGCCGCGCTGTCCGGCGAACAGGAGGTCGTGACCGGATACACCGCCGGAGTGCGCGGCGAGCCCCTGCCGTGCCGTGTGTCCGTCGCCCCCACGCCCTGGCGTGCCCTGCTGTCGGCCGCCGAACGCGCCGAGGCGGCGGTGCTGGCACACCGGGAGTTCCCGGTGACGCGGCTGCGGCACGAACTGGGGCTGACCGAGCGCCCGTACGACGTGGTGTTCGGGCCCTCGGCGGCCGAGGAGGACCGCGACGACGACGCCGTCGTGCGGGTCTGCTGGTCCGACCGGGGCGGGCGGCTGGTGCTGCGCCTGCGGTACCGCACGGACGCGCTGGACGCCGGGAGCGCCGCCCGGATCGGCGGCTACCACCTCGCGGCCCTCAAGCTGATGACGGCCGACCCCGACGCCGACCACACCCGGCAGAGTCTGCTGTCGGCCGACGAGGTGCGCGAACAGCTCGACGGACTGGCCGGACCCCGCCGCCCGCTACCGGACGTACGGCCCCACCAGCTGTTCGAGCAGCGGGCACGCACACACCCGGAGGCCGTGGCGGCGGTGCACGGCGAGCACGCGTGGACGTACGGCGAGCTGAACGCGCGCGCGAACCGGCTGGCGTGGGCGCTCCTGCACCGCGGGCTGGGCCGCGAGGACGTGGTCGCCGTCGTCACCGAACGCACCCTCGACTGGCTGGCCGCCACCCTGGCGGTGTTCAAGGCGGGCGGCGTCTACCTGCCGGTCGAGCCGCACTTCCCGGCCGACCGCATCGCGGCGACCCTGGAACGCGCGGGGTGCCGGCTCGTCCTGGCCGCATCCGGCAGCACCGGACACCTCGACGCGGCGCTGACCACCGTACCGGCGGAGAAACTGCTGATGGAGACGGCGTACGCGGAAGCGCACGCCGACACCGATCCCGGCGTGCGCGTCGACGCCGATCAACTGGCGTACATCTACTTCACCTCAGGGTCCACCGGTGAACCCAAGGGTGCGATGTGCGAGCACGCGGGCATGCTCAACCACCTGCGGGCGAAGATCGGCGCACTGGGCATCGGCGAGGGGTCCGTGGTCGCGCAGACCGCCCCGCAGTGCTTCGACATCTCGCTCTGGCAGCTGGTGGCCGCGCTGCTGGTCGGCGGGCGGACCGTGCTGGTCGGGCAGGACGTGGTCGTGGACGTGGAACGGTTCCTCGACACCCTGGCCCGCGACCGGGTCAACGTCGCGCAGGTCGTGCCGTCCTACCTGGAGGTCGTGGTGGCGCACCTGGAACAGCGGCCGCGCGCGCTTCCGCACCTGCGGTACGTGTCGGTGACCGGCGAGGCGCTCAAACGGGAGCTCGTCCAGCGCTGGTTCGCCGTCCAGCCGGACGTCCCCCTGCTCAACGCCTACGGACTGACGGAGACGTCCGACGACACCAACCACGAACTCCTGGACGGCGTACCCGACCGAGTGCTGCTGGGCCGGCCGGTCGACAACGTTCACGTCTACGTCGTGGACGAGCGGCTGTCCCTCGTGCCGCTGGGCGCCCCCGGCCTGATCGCGTTCTCCGGGGTCTGCGTCGGCCGGGGATACGTCAACGACCCCGAGCGGACCCGCGCGGCCTACCGCGCCGACCCCTACCGGCCCGGTAAGCGGCTGTACCTGGGCGGTGACTGGGGCCGCTGGCACCCCGACGGCAAGCTGGAGTTCCTCGGACGCCGGGACAACCAGGTCAAGATCCGCGGCTTCCGCATCGAGATCGGCGAGATCGAGAACGCCCTGCTGCGGGTGGACGGAGTGCGGGACGCCGCGGTGGTCGTCGTCGAGCGGGCCGGCGAGAGCGCCCAGCTGGTCGCCTTCCACACCGGCACCCGGCGGCGGCCCGAGGCCCTGCGCGAGGAGCTCGCGACAGTGCTCCCCGCGTACATGCTCCCCTCGGCCTTCCACTGGCGGGAGAGCCTTCCGCTGACCGCCAACGGGAAGACCGACAGCAAGGCCCTGACCGAGGCGGCCGGACGGCCGGCGCCGCCCACCGCACCGGACACAGCCGACGCGCAAACCCTCAGCCCCGCCGAGCGGCGGCTCGCCGCCGTGTGGGCCACGCTGCTGGACGTACCCGAGCATCTGATCGGCCCCACGAGCCACTTCTTCGAATCCGGCGGCACCTCCCTGTCGGCCGTCAAACTCACCCTCGCGCTCGACCGCGCGGTGTCCCTGAAGGACATCACCCGGCACCCGGTGCTCGCCGACCTGGCCGCCCTCCTGGAGGGCAGGGAACGGCCGCGCCCCCGACTGCTGCAGCCCCTGTCCGAAACGGCCGGCACGCCGGAGTGCGTGCTGGTCTGCTTCCCGTACGCGGGCGGCAACGCGGTCAACTACCGGCCCCTGGCCGACGCGTTGGCGGGCAGCGGCGTGGCGGTCCTCGCGGTGGACCTGCCCGGCCACGACCTGGGCGCGGCCCCGGAGCCCTTCGCGTCGGTCGCCCGGATCGCCCAGCGGGTCACCGAGGAGATCACCCAGGACATCACCCGAGACATCACACTGGACATCACCCAGGACATCACTGAGAAGATCACCGCACGCGGCGCGCCCCGGATCATGCTGTGGGGCCATTCGTCGGGCTGCGCCCCCGCCCTGGAGACGGCCAGACGGCTCGAGGAACGCGGCGTCCGGGTGACGCGGGTGTTCCTCGGTGCCCAACTGCTCGGCAGCGCCGACGACCGGAGCGCCGCCATCGACGAGCTGACACAGCGCGGCGACGGAGAGATCGCGGCGCGGCTGGCCGAGGACAGCGGCTACCCGGAGCTCGCCGAGGTCAACGCGCGGCACGCCGAACACATCGGTGCGGCCTACCGGCACGACTGCGTCCTGGCGCACCGCTACTTCCGCGCCGCACTGCAGTCCCCGCCACCGGTGAGGCTGTCCGCGCCGGTCACGGTGGTCGTCGCCGCCGACGACCCGCACACGCCGGACTACGCCCGGCGCCACCAGGACTGGCAGCTCCTGGCCGAGCGCGTCGACCTGTGCGAACTGCCCGACGGAGGCCACTACTTCCCGCGCACCCGACCAGCCGCGGCGGCTCAGGCCGTCCTGACAACCGCCGTACCCCTGGCCTCCGGCTGAGCCCCGTATTTCCGCCCCGGCCGCCCCCGCACGGATCCCCCGGCCGGCCCCGCACGGATGACGAAAGGAAACCGAGATGACCTCCTCGTCCCTGGCAGCACCCTTCGACGTCAGCCTGCGACCGGACAGACCGGCGCTGCTGAACGTCGACCCGCCCGCCGACCCCGCACAGTGGGCGGCGCGGTACCGGGAGGCACTGCGCGCCCAGGTCACCGAACACGGGGCACTGCTCGTGCGCGGCCTCGGACTGCGGGACGCGGACCAGGCCGGTGCCGTCTTCGCGCGGCTCGCCGGGGAGCTGATGACGGAACGGGAGGCCTTCGCGCCCCGGGAGTCCCACGGTCCGGGGCTGTACTCCTCCGCATCCTGGCCGGCCAACCAGCCGATGTGCATGCACCACGAGCTGAGTTACGCCCTGGACGTGCCCGGTCTGCTGCTGTGCGCCTGCCTGACCGCGCCCGCGGAGGGCGGCGCCACGGCGCTGGCCGACGCGGAACAGGTCCTGCGGGCGCTGCCCGCCGACCTGACCGACCGGTTCGAGCGCGAGGGCTGGATCCTGACCCGCACCTACAACGAGGAGATCGGCGCCACCCTCGCGGAGTCGTTCGGCACCGAGGACCGCGCCGAGATCGAACGCTACTGCCGGGCCCACGCCATCGACTTCGACTGGCGGCCCGACGGCACCCTGCGCACCGAGCAGCGCCGCAGCGCCGTCGTCCAGCACCCCCTCACGGGCCGGCGCTGCTGGTTCAACCAGATCGCGTTCCTCAACGAGTGGACGCTGGCCCCCGAGGTGCGCGAGTACCTGGTGGACGAGTACGGCGAGGACGGGCTGCCGTTCAACACCCGCTACGGGGATGGCACTCCGATCGGCGAGGACGTCGTCCGGCTGCTCAACACGACGTACGAGGCGCACACCCGCCGCGAGCCCTGGCAGGACGGTGACCTGCTGCTCGTGGACAACATCCGCACCGCGCACAGCCGGGAGGCGTTCGCGGGGGAGCGCCGGGTGCTCATCGGCATGGCCGAGCCGCGGCGTCTGGCCGACGGCCGCCCGATCCCGGAGGCGAGCGAGCGATGACCGATCTCGTCACCTCGACCACCGAGGCGGCCGCCGACGGCCGGGCCCCCGCGCCGACGTTCGCCGTGATCTCCGGTCAGCAGGTGCACCAGGCGCTGGCCGGACGCGAGCAGCAGCTCGTGGAGCTGGTGGAGGCCACCTACCGGCTGCACGGCGCGGGCCACTCGGTCAACCCGCCGTCCTACTTCCTGAACTTCCCCGACCGTCCCCGGGCACGGATCATCGCGCTGCCCGCCTCCCTCGGCGGATCGATCCACGTGGACGGCCTGAAATGGATCTCCAGCTTCCCGGACAACGTGAACGCGGGGCTGCCGCGGGCCTCCGCCGTGCTCGTCCTCAACGATCCCGAGACGGGCTACCCGTTCGCCTGCCTGGAGAGCTCCGTCATCAGCGCCAGCCGGACCGCCGCCTCCGCCGCCCTCGCGGCCGACTGGCTGAGCTGCAACCGGCCCCGTCCCCGCCGGGTCGGCTTCTTCGGGACGGGCCTGATCGCCCGCTACATCCACACCTTCCTGGCCCGCACGGGCTGGACCTTCGACGCGATCGGGGTGCACGACACGTCCGCCGACGCCGCCCAGGGATTCTGCGGCTACCTGCGGCAGATCGGCGCGGACGAACCGGTCACCGTCCACGACAGCCCCGAACGCCTCATCCGCTCCAGCGACCTGGTGATCTTCGCGACCGTCGCCGGCCGGCCGCACGTCACCACACCGACGTGGTTCGACCACCACCCGCTGGTGCTGCACGTGTCCCTGCGGGACCTCGCCCCCGAGATCCTGCTCGGCTCGGCCAACTTCGTCGACGACGTCGAGCACTGCCTGAAGGCCGACACCTCACCCCATCTCGTCGAACAGCGCACCGGGAACCGCGACTTCCTCAACGGCACCCTCCACGACGTGATGCTCGGGCGGGCCGCACCGCCGCGCGACCGACCCGTGATCTTCTCCCCGTTCGGTCTCGGCGTCCTCGACCTCGCCGTCGGCAAGTACGTCTACGACGAGGTGGACCGGGCGGGAGACCTCCGGCTCATCGACGACTTCTTCCACGACCTGCGCCGCTACGGCTGAGACCACCGGTCCCAGCCGGCCCCAGGAGGTCAGCCGTGCCTGTCATATCCGCTCCCTACGCCTTCAACGAGGGCCACCTCTTCGTCGACCTGCGATCGGTCTGCGGATACCCCCTCTACCTCAAGTGCGAGGGGTTCAACTTCGCCGGTTCCATCAAGCTGAAGGCCGCGAACGAGATGGTGGCGAGCGCCGAGCGCGACGGACTCCTGAAGCCGGATTCCATCCTCGTCGAGTCCTCCTCCGGGAACCTGGGCGTCGCACTCAGCATGATCGCCGCCAGCAAGGGCTACCGGTTCCTGTGCGTGACGGACTCACGCTGCAACCTGTCGACCAGGCTCCTGATGGAAGCCCTCGGCAGCGAGGTGCACGTCGTCGCCGACCAGGACCCCAAGGCCGGCTACCTCGGCAAGCGCATCGAGTACATTCGCTCGCTCTGCGCCTCCGACACCCGGTACGTGTGGCTCAGCCAGTACACCAATGCCGGGAACTGGTGGGCCCACTACCGTACGACGGCCCCGGAGATCGCCGGCCAGTTCCCGGAACTCGACGTCCTGTTCATCGGCACGGGCACCGCGGGAACCCTGATGGGCTGCGCACGCTACTTCCGCAACTGGCACCGCCCGGTGCGGATCGTCGCCGTGGACAGCGCCGGCTCGGTGGCCTTCGGCGGGGAGGCGGGGCGCCGGATGATCCCCGGCCTGGGCATGAGCATGCGTCCGCCCCTGCTCGACGAGTCCTACGTGGACGAGGTCCTGCGCGTGGAGGAGATGGACACCATCCGCATGTGCCACCGCATGGCCCGGCACGGCTTCCTGTTCGGCGGCTCGACCGGGACGGTGGTCAGCGGCGCGACGGACTGGCTGGCCCGGCACAGCACACGAGGTCTCACCGCGGTGGCCATCGCACCGGACCTCGGCGAGCGCTACCTGGACACCATCTACCAGACCAACTGGGTCGAAGGCCTCTACGGCGAACACATCCTGGGCTCCGTGGAGAACTGAACCGTTCTCGCCGTCCCCCGACTGCCGCCGCCCGTTCCCCGGTAGCATCCACCGGACGACCGAGGGCCGGCGCGGCCACCATCCACCCCCTCCGGTCCCGAGAAGTCGGAGACACCCAGCGGAAGGGCGGAACAGGTGAGCGCTGCTCCCTCTGGCGGGCGGGTCCTTCCCGCCCTTCCCGGTGATCCGTCCGGCATCGGTCCGTACCGGATCATCGGCCGCCTCGGCTCGGGCGGCATGGGAACCGTCCACGCCGGTATCGACTCGTCGGGCACGCGCGTCGCCGTCAAGGTGATCCACGCGGCGCAGGCCCAGGACGCCGAGTTCCGGGCGCGGTTCCGCCGTGAGGTGCAGCTCTCCCGCCGTGTGCAGGGGCCGTGCCTGATCCCGCTGCTCGCCGCCGACCCCGACGCCGCCGTTCCGTGGCTGGCGACCGCGTACACGCCCGGCCCGACGCTGAACCAGCACGTGTCCGAGCGCGGCCCGCTGACCGGCGGCATGCTGTACGCCCTGGCGACCGGAACCGCCCAGGCGCTGGCAGCCATCCACGAAGCCGGTGTCGTGCACCGGGACGTCAAACCGCAGAACGTCGTCCTCGCGCCCGCGGGACCCCGGGTACTGGACTTCGGCATCGCCCACGCGGCCGACGGAACCAGCGTGACCCGCACCGGCGTCATGACCGGCACCCCCGGCTGGATCAGCCCCGAGCACTACCGGACGGGCACCGCCGGCCCGGCCGGAGACATGTTCGCCTGGGGCGCGCTCGTCGCCTACGCCGCGACAGGACGCCTGCCGTTCGGAGCGGGCGCCCCCGACGCGGTCGCCTTCCGCGTCATGTCCGGCGAACCCGACCTCGACGGCGTTCCCGCAGAGTTGCGGAGCATCGTCGAGCAGGCCCTGGTGAAGGACCCGGCGGAGCGCATCACCGCGGCCGACGCCGCGCAGCGATGCCGAGCGCTCCTCGCCGCACAGACCACCCAGGCACTCGGCGAGGACACCGGCCACGGGACGACGCCGGCCGCCGGACTCATCGCCGCGGGCTGGGACATGCCCACCCTGGACGACCCCGGCTGGCACACCCGCCCCGCACGCTCCCGCAAGCGCCTGTACGCGGTGGCCGTGGCCGCGGCCGTCGTCATCGGCGGCGCGGCCGGCATCGCCCTCTCCGCTGCGACGGGCGGTCCGGGCGGCCGGTCGGCCGAGAGCGGCACGGCCACCACAGCCGACGCACCCCCGGACCCCGCCGACGGCGGCGCGGCTGCCGCCTCACGCCGGCCGCGCTCCGACACCGGGGCGAGCACACCGCGCGGCACGGACGAGAAGAACCCGGCGGAAGCCACCCTCGACACCTGGAGAGAGGCCCGCGCTCCCCGGAACAAGGCGGAGAACGACGTCCACGGTGCCATCGGCACCGGCCCCTGGCTGGACCCGGACACCTACCCCGACCTGGACAGCGAGATCACGTTCCACCCGTCCCGCGGCGAGGTCTACGTCGCGACGACCGGGCACGAACTGCCTTCCGTCGCCGTCCAGGAGCTGGCCCGGACCGCCTGTCTCGGCCTGCGCGACCTGAGCGGCTTCTACCCGGACTTCACGTACCGCGAGTACGTCCTCGTGGACGCGGCCCGCAAGGACGGACCGAGCATCGTCTGGGAGGACGACTTCCGCGCCGACACCGGCTGCGAGACCTCCCTCACCGACCGCACCACCGAGGGCGAGGGGCAGGCCACCGACTGGCAGCCCAGCGCCTCGGGGCTGCGGGCCGCGCAGATCCCCAGCGACGACGAGGACGTGATCCGCGTCGCCGACGCCCTGGCCAACCGGATCTTCTCCGCATGGCAGGGCAACTCCCGGATCACCACCGACCCCGACCGGCTCGGCCACGAGAACATGTCCGTCGGCTTCGACCCCGGCACCCAAGTGGTCTACGTCTGGGCGAAGAAGCCCGCGTGGGACCGGTCCGCGCGCGACGCCTGGGGCAAGCTCGCCGCCCGGGAGTCCTGCGACGCGCTCCGCGACGAGGCGAAGACCTGGGCGCATTGGCCCTACACCCGATACGCCGTCCTGATCCTCGACGACGCGGCCCGCCGGGCCGGCGAAGCGGGTGAGGACTTCCTGCGCTGGGGATCGGTCAGCGACTGCGCCGTCTGACTCACCCAAGGCCAAGGGGAGTCACACCGGCTTCTACGAGTCGGCACGGGCTCCTGCGAATCGGCCCGCCGCGCCTGCACTCCGCCCCTGACCGGCCCGGTCAGCCCATGCTCTTCGCACCGTCCAGGGACTCGCGGATGATGTCGGCGTGCCCGGCGTGCTGCGACGTCTCGGCGATGATGTGCAGCAGCACCCGGCGCACCGACCACTGGGTGCCCGGCTCGTACCACGGGGCCGAGGGCAGCGGCTGGGACGCGTCCAAGTCCGGCACCGTGGCGACCACTTCGTCCGTACGGCGAGCCACCTCGGCGTACTCCTCCAGTACGCCGGCCAGGGTCTCGCCGGGCAGCAGCCGGAACTCGTCGGCACGCCGTGCCCAGTCGGCCTCGGTCATGTTGCTCCAGTCGCCCAGTACCTCCGGCCCTTCCAGGATGAAGTTCACCCAGGACCGCTCGACGGACGCGACGTGCTTGATGAGACCGCCGAGGCACAGCTCGCTCACGGTGGTCCGCCGCGCGGCCTGCTCATCGGTGAGGTCACGCGTGGTGAGGCGCAGGAACTCGCGGTGCTGAGCCAGCGTCTGCAGCAGGTCGGCACGCTCTCCCCCCACGGCGGTGGAGGAGGGCGCGGTGGAAGCGGTGGGGGCGGTGGCGGAATGCGTCGAGGTCATCGTCTCCGGCTTTCTGCTGTGTTCCGTGGACGAGCACCACGTTAGGAGCCCTCTAGGTCAGATCGTGTCCTAAAGCCGGGACTGCGGGACTCAACCGAGGGTGTGACCGCCGTTGACCTTGATGCGTTCACCCGTGACGAAGGCCGCTTCCGGCGAGGCGAGGAACGCCACGGCGGCGGCCACGTCCTCCGGGCGGCCCATGCGACCCAGCGGGACGTCGGCGGCGTAGGCGGCCAGGGACTCCGGGCTCGCTCCGGCGTGCCGCTCGACCGGGATCCAGCCCGGCGCGACGGTGTTCACCGTGATCCCGTACGGGCCGAGCGCACGGGCCCAGCACTCGGTGAGGCTGTGCTGGGCGGCTTTGGCGGCCACGTACGCGGACATGGTGGGCAGGGCTCGCTCCAGCACGTCCGAGCCGATCTGGATGATGCGTCCGCCACCGCGCTCCCGCATGGCCGGCAGCACCGCCTGCATCAGCAGGGTGGGGCTCTTGACGAAGAACGTGAGCTGGGCGAGGTGGTCGTCCCACGTCACCGCCGCCGGGTCCGACTCGGGCTGCGGACCGGTGGCGTTGACGACGAGCGTGGTGATCGGACCGAGCCGTGCGGTGACGTCCGCGACGAGCCCTTCGACGGCGGTCTCGTCCGTCACGTCGGCGGCGAACGCCTCGGCGGTCCCGCCCGCCGCGCGGATGTCCGCCACCACCCGCCGGGCCGCTTCGGCCCCCGACCGGTGACCGACGGCGACCGGGTGCCTGTCGGACGCGAGACGCCGGGCGATCACGGCTCCGAGACCGCGGGAGGCCCCGGTGACCAAGGCAGCACCGGGAGTGTTGTCCGTGTGTGTCATGTCGCCAACATACGGCGTGGAGGGACGCCCGGGTCACCGGCAGGAGCACGCCGACGTGGAGCCTGTTCACAGCGGGGCGGCCGCGCCCTGCATGTCCGGCGGAAACCACGCCTGGAGGTTCTCGGGGTCGATCGGCATGGAGATGTGCTCGTGCGTGATCAGCCACTTGCCGTTCGTCCGCCGGAAGCCCACGGTCGACCGCACCCAGATCGCGGTGCTGAGCCCGTTCGTGCGGGTCCCGGAGTCCAGGTGGAGCATGTGCGCGAAGGCGATGTCCGCTTCACTGCTCGCGATGGTGAGCCCGTGGGTCTCCAGGCTGATCGGGCCGTCGTACGCGTCGAACCACCGCAGGAAGTTGCGGCGGACCTCTTCGTGTCCCGTGAGGTGCAGCGGGGGAACGGCGTCGTAGTAGACGATGTCGTCCGAGTAGAGGGACATGAGCCGGTCGATGTCCTTGGTCCGGCCGGCGTCGACGCGGCGTTCCAGCAGGTCCCTGATGGCGGACTCGTGCGGGGTCATCGCGGTCTCTCCCTTTCGCGGAAGGTGGGCATGAGGGGGTTGCGGCCATGCGGCGAAGCGATATCGCTCCGGCCTTTACGACAGAGCGGGCCCACGGAATGTGAGGCGGAGCGCCGGGGTCAGGGCCGTGGCTGCTGCGGGTGCAGCGTCAGGTAGAGGCGCGTGCCCTGCGGCCGGTAGCCGACGCGCTCGTAGACGCGGCGGGATCCCTCTCCGGAGTACTCCAGCCAGACCGATCGTGCCCCCCGGGCGAACATCGCTCCGGTCAGCGCGGCGGTCACCGCGGCGGCGATGCCGCGGCCCCGGTAGGCGGGACGGGTGCCGACACCGGACAGTTCGGCGGTGCCCTCGGCCGGCGGCGAGCACGATGCCCCGCCGGCGCAACCGCCCTGCGGGGCGCGGACGAAGCGCACCGCGCCGCCGCTCCGTTGCGTGCGACGGAGTCTGGCGGCGCCCTCCGCGGACGGGGCGAAGACACCTCCGAACGCCTCGGCGAGCGCGGCGTCGAGCGCCGCGTACTCGGCGTCGGTGGTGGGGCGTTCCACGCGGGGGGAGCCGGCGGACCGGGGGAGTGCCAGCCTGTCCGGAGTGCAGACGAGGTAGGTGTGCACCGCCTCGGTGCCGAAGCCCGCCGCCCGCAGGGCCGGCTCCACAGCGGGCGCGGCCTCCGGCGCGAACTCCAGCCGGGGCAGCAGGCCGCGCTCCCGGAAGGCCGCGACGAGCGCGGCGACGTCGCGCCCGGTCGGCTCGGCGCCGGGCAGCGGGGTGGCGTAGTTGAGGTACGGGCTGTCGGTGCCGGGGTCGAAGCCCGCGACGAATCCGCCGCTCTCGACGACCACGGGGCGGCGGCGCAGGTTGGCAACGGCGAAGCTCTGGACCTGGTTGTCCATGGGGGAAGTCGACCTCACGAAGTCTCGAGGGAGCCCCTGGCGGACTCGGGGGCCGAGTCCGGGGGCACGGGAGAGCGGCGATGCGCGAGGCACCGCGTCGTGGGGCCGCCGTGGCGAACAGCGTGGCAGGCCGGGGCTGCTGGGACCGCTGCGAAGCGGGTGATCAGCGTCGGCGCCGACGGCGGCCGCTGAGGGACGCCGCGATCATGGGCTTCGTTCCTTACCGTGAAGGTGTGCGCGAGGTCGTGGAGCGCTGGTCACTGTTCCAGGCCCGCCGGGCACGGGCAAGCGGTTTTCCGGTGCGGGTCACTGCGTTGCGCGGGGCGTGCGGGCTGACGAGCAGCCTGCGCGCGTCGCCCGGTCCCTGGCCGGGGCCCTTGGCCGGGGCCCGTTGGCCCGTCAGGCCTCCCGGCGCGCGTCGATCTCGGCGATGAGGGCTTCGATGCGGGTCCTGATCTCGTCGCGGATGGGGCGTACGGCTTCCACGCCCTTGCCGGCCGGGTCCTCCAGGGCCCAGTCGAGGTACTTCTTGCCGGGGAAGACCGGGCAGGCGTCACCGCAGCCCATGGTGATGACGTAGTCGGACGCCTGGACGGCCTCGGTGGTGAGGACCTTCGGCTCGGCGGCGGAGATGTCGATGCCGACTTCCCGCATCGCCTCGACAGCCGCCGGGTTGACCCGGTCGCCGGGGAGGGAGCCGGCGGAGCGGACCTCGATCCGGTCGCCCGCGAGGTGGGAGAGGAACCCGGCGGCCATCTGCGAGCGGCCGGCGTTGTGGACGCAGACGAACAGCACGGAGGCGAGCGGAGCGGACGGCATGCGTTCTTCCTTCACGAGGTCGGTTCCGACGAGGTCGGTGCCAACGAGGTCAGTCCCGCCTGGTATCAGCCGGAGGTGATGTGACAGTATCAGCCCATGCTGACGTCAGTCGACAATGACCTGATCAGGGTGCTGGCCGACCCGCTCAGGCTCCGGATCGTGACCCTGCTGGCCCGCGAGACGCTGTGCACCACGCACCTGGTGCAGGAGACCGGCGCCAGGCAGACGAACCTGTCCAACCACCTGAAGGTGCTGCGCGAGGCCGGGGTGGTGGACACGGAGCCGTGCGGCCGGTTCACGTACTACCGGCTGAGGCCTGAGGTGATCGAGACGCTCGCCGGCCGGTTCGCCGACCTCGCCGCGACCGCCCGCGCCAACGCCGACACCAAGAGGGCCTGCCCGTGACCCGCCGCACCGAAGCGTCCGCAGCCTCCGAACCTTCCGAACCCTCCGCAGCCTCCGAACCTTCCGAACCCTCCGCAGCCTCCGAACCTTCCGAACCCTCCGCAGCCGGTACGGCCACCGCCGCCCCGCCCGCCGGCCGCGGCGACCGCGCCTCGGTCGTCGCGAAGTTGTCGACCCTCGACCGCTTCCTCGCGGTCTGGATCCTCCTCGCGATGGCCCTCGGCCTCGGGCTGGGTCGCGTGGTGCCCGGACTGGACGACGCCCTCGCCGCCGTCGAGATCGGCGGCATCTCGCTGCCGATCGCCCTCGGCCTGCTGATCATGATGTACCCGGTGCTGGCGAAGGTCCGCTACGACAGGCTGGACGCGGTCACCGGCGACCGCAGACTGATGATCTCCTCCCTGGTCGTCAACTGGCTGGTCGGCCCCGCCGTGATGTTCGCGCTGGCCTGGATCTTCCTGCCGGACCTGCCCGAGTACCGCACCGGCCTGATCATCGTCGGCCTGGCCCGCTGCATCGCCATGGTCATCATCTGGAACGACCTCGCCTGCGGCGACCGTGAGGCGGCCGCCGTCCTCGTCGCCCTCAACAGCGTCTTCCAGGTCCTGGCCTTCGGCGTGCTCGGCTGGTTCTACCTCGACTTCCTGCCCGGCCGGCTCGGCCTGGGCGACGGCGAGCACCTGGACATCTCCGTCTGGAAGATCGCGGCGAACGTGGTCGTCTTCCTCGGCGTCCCGCTGCTGGCCGGGTTCCTCACCCGCCGTACCGGCGAGCGGAGGCTGGGCCGGGAGACGTACGAGTCCGCCTTCCTGCCGAAGATCGGCCCGTGGGCGCTGTACGGCCTGCTCTTCACGATCGTCATCCTCTTCGCCCTGCAGGGGAGGACGATCACCTCCCAGCCGCTGGACGTGGCCCGCATCGCGCTCCCGCTGCTCGTCTACTTCGCGCTGATGTGGTTCGGCACCTTCGCGCTCGGCAAGGCCATCGGCCTCGGCTACGACCGCACCGCCACGCTCGCCTTCACCGCGGCCGGCAACAACTTCGAGCTGGCCATCGCGGTCGCCATCGCCACCTTCGGCGTCACCTCCGGCCAGGCCCTGTCCGGCGTGGTCGGCCCCCTCATCGAAGTCCCCGTCCTGGTGACCCTGGTGTACGTCTCGCTCGCGTGGCGGCGCTCGTTCACGGCCGCGCGGCCGACTCCATGACGCGCCGCGTGGACGTGGTGGTGGCCGGCGGCGGCCAGGCGGGGCTCGCCGCCGGCTACCACCTGCGCCGCCAGGGGCTGGACTTCGTCGTCCTGGACGCTGCCCCGGCACCGGGCGGAGCCTGGCAGCACATGTGGGACTCGCTGCGCCTGTTCTCACCGGCCGCCCACTCGTCGCTGCCGGGCCGCCTCATGCCGGCCCGGCCCGGCGAGACCTACCCGGACGCCGGGCACGTCGTGGAGTACCTGGCCGACTACGAGAAGCGCTACGACCTGCCCGTTCAGCACGGCACCCGCGTCGAGGCCGTACGCCGCGACGGCGACCGGCTCCTGGTCGAGGCGGATGCGGGCACCTGGCGGGCCCGCGCGGTCGTCAGTGCGACGGGCACCTGGTCGCGCCCCTTCCTCCCGGCCGTCCCGGGCCGCGCCCTCTTCTCCGGCCGGCAGCTGCACACGGTGGACTACCGCCGTCCCGCCGACTTCGCCGGACAGCGCGTCCTCGTGGTCGGCGGCGGCAACTCCGGCGCGCAGATCGCCGCCGACCTCGCCCTGACCGGCGACGTCGAGGTGATCTGGGCGACCCGGCGCCCGCCCCGGTTCCTGGCCGACGGCATCGACGGCCGCGTCCTGTTCGACGTCGCCACCGCCCGCCGCCGCGCCCTCGACGAGGGCCGCACCGACACCGGGGGAGTGGCCGCGCTCGGCGACATCGTCGCCGTACCGCCGGTCCGCGCCGCCCGCGACGCGGGACTCCTCACCGCGCGGCCGATGTTCACCCGTCTCACGGCCACCGGCGTCCAGTGGGCCGACGGCAGCCGCGCCGACGCGGACGCCGTCATCTGGTGCACCGGCTTCCGGCCGGCGCTCGCCCACCTCGCCCCTCTGGGCCTGCGCGGCCCGCGCGGCCGGATCGCGATCTCCGGCACCCGTGCCGTCGCCGAACCCCGCCTGCACCTGCTCGGCTACGGCGACTGGACCGGCCCGGCGTCCGCCACGCTGATCGGTGCCGGCCGCCCCGCGCGGGACGCCGCCCGGGACATCGCGCGGCTGCTGAGCGGCTGAGGCGCCGCCCGCCGCAGGAGAGCACCGCGACCGGCGGCGCGAACCTCAGTGGATCACCGGGCTGCGGCGTTCGAGGAGTACGACATCACGCCAGCGGCCGTGGTGGCGGCCGATGCGCTCGCGGGTGCCGATGACGCGGAAGCCGGCGCGCGCGTGCACGGCGAGACTGGCCGTGTTCTCCGGGAAGATGCCGGACTGGATGGTCCAGATCCCCGCCCGTTCGGTGGACTCGACCAGGGCCTTGAGGAGCGCCGAGGCGACGCCCCGGCCGCGGGCCGCCGGGTGGACGTACACGGAGTGCTCGACCACGCCGGCGTAGGCGCACCGGTCGGAGACGCGGCTCGCGGCCACCCAGCCGAGCACCGCGCCGTGCTCGTCCACGGCGGCGAAGCGATGCTCGGGCAGCTTCGCCGCGTCGAACGCCTCCCAGCCGGGAGCCGCGGTCTCGAAGGTGGCGTCGCCCTCGTCGATGCCCGCCTGGTAGATGGCCAGCACCTGCTCGGCGTGGTTCGCCGTCAGCGGCACGATGAGCTTGCCCGCAGCCTGTGCGCTCACCGGTTCCCCCTTTCCGTCCTGCCGCGTCGGACCGCTACGGTCGGCAGCGTCAGCAGTTTGCCCATCGCGGCGAGCACGGACGGCTCGACCCGGTAGTAGACCCAGGTGCCGCGCCGCTCGGAGGTGAGCAGCCCGGCCTCCCTGAGCTTCTTCAGGTGGTGGGACACGGTCGGCTGGGACACACCGACGTCGGAGATGTCGCACACGCACGCCTCGCCGCCCTCGTGGGAGGCCACGGCGGAGAACAGCCGCAGACGCACCGGATCGCCGAGCGCCTTGAACATCCTCGCGGCCACCTCCGCCTCCACGGCGGTCATCGGCCGCTCGGTCAGCGGCGGGCAGCACGGCACCACACCCTGACCGTCGGCAGCCGCACCGTCGGCGGCATCCAGCAGCGGCACGAGTTTCGTATTCGACATGTGTCTATGTTGACACGCGTCGAAGCGGGTGGGCGAGGGGCCGAGGTCGCTCAGCGCCTCAAGTTCGACATTTGTCTATGTTGACGCTGATCGAAACAGGTGCCAGGCTGAGTCCACGATATCGACAGGTCTCGAAGTAAGAGAACCCGTGCGGAAGGACCCACCATGGCCACCCCCAGCGACCTCCCCGTCGTCGTGATCGGCGCCGGACCCACCGGTCTGGCCGCCGCCGCCCACCTGACCGGCCGCGGCATCACCCCACTGGTCCTGGAAGCCGGTCCGGTCGCGGGTGCCGCGGTGCGCGACTGGGCGCATGTGCGCCTGTTCTCCACCTGGGGCGAAGTGGTCGACCCGGCCGCCGAGAAGCTGCTGGCCCCGACCGGCTGGACCCGCCCCGATCCGGCGACCCACCCCACCGGCGGCGACTGGGCGGAGCGGTACCTTCAGCCGCTGGCCGACGCCCTCGGCGACCGCGTCCGCGTCGGCGCCACCGTCACCGGCGTCTCCCGGGCCGGCCGCGACCGGATCGTCGACGCCGACCGCGAGGCCCAGCCCTTCGTCGTGCACGTCGGTCACGCCGACGGCCGTGAGGAGCGCGTCCTCGCCCGCGCGGTGATCGACGCCTCCGGCACCTGGACCACCCCGTCCCCCGCGGGCGGCAGCGGGCTGCCCGCGCTCGGCGAGAAGGCGGCGGCCGACCGCGTCACCTACCGCGTCCCGGACCTGCGGAACCCCGCCGTCCGCGCCCGGTACGCCGGCAGGCGCACCGCGGTCGTCGGCTCCGGCGCCTCCGCGTTCACCGCGCTCGCCGGCCTCGCCGACCTGGCGAGGTCCGAGGACGGCGCGGCCGGCGCGGACACCAGGGCGGTGTGGATCCTGCGCCGGGGGATCTCCGGCTCCACCTTCGGCGGCGGCGAAGCCGACCAGCTGCCCGCCCGCGGCGCCCTGGGCCTGGCGGCCAAGGCCGCCGTCGACGACGGGTACGCCGACGCGGTCACGGGCTTCCGCACCGAGGCCGTCGAACGCGACGGCGACGGACGACTCGTCCTCGTGGGCGAGGACGGCCGGCGTCTGCGGCCGGTCGACGAGGTGATCGTGCTGACCGGGTTCCGCCCCGACCTGTCCTTCCTCTCCGAGATTCGCCTGAGGCTCGACGAGCGCCTTGAGGCCCCGGTCGAGCTGGCCCCGCTGATCGACCCGAACCAGCACTCCTGCGGCACGGTCTACCCGCACGGCCACCGCGAACTCTCCCACCCCGAACAGGGCTTCTACCTGGTCGGCATGAAGTCCTACGGCCGCGCCCCCACCTTCCTCGCCATGACCGGCTACGAGCAGGTGCGCTCCGTCGTCGCCGCCATCGCCGGCGACCTCGACGCGGCCGACCGGGTGGAACTCACCCTTCCCGAGACCGGGGTCTGCGGCGGCGCCGGCCTGTTCGACGCCCCCGACGCCCGGCACAGCGACGGCGGTTGCTGCGCCGCGCCCGAGCCGCGGCTCGTCCCGCTCGGCGCGCCCAGGGCTGCGGTGGTGAGCGCCGACGAGACGCCGGCGGGCGGCTGCTGCGGCTCGTGACCCGCCTCGGCGCCGAGCCGGCGGGGGGGGGGGGGGGGCCGCCGGGGGGGGGGGGGGGGGGCCCGCCGCCGGGGGGGGGGTGGGGCGGCGGGGCCCCCCCCCCGGCGGGGCGACAGGGGGGGGTT
>NZ_JBFATR010000049.1:0-49653 GCF_040678395.1 Streptomyces sp. NPDC052687
CGGAACGTGCCGTGCGGACGCTCCGGCGTGCCCTCCGAACGGGGAAAGAACTCGTACCACGAGCCGTACAACGCCCGCTCCCGCTCCACCAGCAGGGGATACGGGGGCGTGCGGGTGAGCAGTTCGCGCAGCGGGTACCGGGCGAGCACGGCGTCCACCTCGGGGGTGAGCGCGGCGGCCAGGCGGGTCGCCACCGGCAGCGAGTCGTCGCGCAGGGTCCGTACGGCGGCCAGGACCACTTCGCGCGCGGCGGCCTCGGGCACCTCGGCGGCGACCCGTTCGTACAGGTCGGCGCCCTCCTCCAGCACCAACCCGGTGTCGATCCCGGCCGGCACCTTGAGGCCGGCGACGTGCCGCCAGGTGGTGAGCGGGTCGCTCCACGCCTCCACGGTGTACGTCCAGCGGCCCTCGGCCGTCGGAGTGACCTCCGCGCCCCAGCGGTCGCTGCCCGGGGCGAGTTCCCGCATCGGCGTCCACGGGCCGGGCCGGCCCGCGGGGTCGCGCAGGACCACATTGGCGCCGACCGCGTCATGACCCTCGCGGAACACGGTGGCGGTGACCTGGAACGTCTCGCCCGTGACCGCCTTCGCCGGGCGCCTGCCGCACTCGACCGCCGGATGGACGTCCCGCACCGGGATGCGCCCGATGGCCACCGTCGTGTTCATGGGTCTCACCTCCGCCGTACTCGGAGCCGGGCCGTGCGGCCCGGCTCGTGATCCTGCGCCGAAAGGGTGGTTTACCGGGCCACCCGGGAACGGGGTCCCGAGGGCGGGCCGCGCCGGGCGGGGCCGTTCCTGCGGGGCCGGTCGTTCTGTTCCTGCAAATAGGTGGTCAGTGTGGTGCGCAGAAACCGTTCGGCCGCGTCCGCGGCCTCCCGAGCACACCGCTTCCCCATGAGCACACACAGGGTGTAACCCGAGTCCTCGAAGGTCGCCCGCACCGCGCGGTCGGTCGGGGAGGCGAGCATCACTCGCTCCCACGCCCGGTACCGCCGCAGCTGCCGGGCGACTTCGGCTCTGGCGGGTAGCAGCATGGCGCCGTTCACCTTCCGGGGCACTCGAGGCACGTTCCCGACGGTCGGGCCGGTGGCCGTGCACGACAGCGGGCACGGAATCTCCGTTACGGCGATCGAGGCCTTCACTCATGGTGCACGCACGGCGACCCAGCGTCTTGTTAGAGCTTCAACTACATCTCGTGTCCCGCTCGTGTTGCACGAATGGGCTAGCAGTCCCACTGTTGAGGTGACTCAGAAGCGATCGGTGTTCACGCTTCGTGTCCGAGGAGGGGGATTCGGCCCGCTAGGGCGAGGAAGGGAGCGAGATCCTCGCCGGTGAGGAGCCAACACGATGAAGACCGCAGTGCCCTGCTACTACCACCTCGACGTGGAAGTCAGTCCGGAACGCGTGGGACAGGTCAGCCGCATCCTGGCCGCTCACCTCAGGTACTGGGACCTCGAGAACCTGGTCGAGACGGTCTGCCGCAGCACCGAGCTGCTGCTGAAGGCCATCGACGAACACGCCACGGACAAGAACACGTCGATCGAGATGTGGTGGAACGGCCAGCACCTGATCACCGCCGTCGGCGACCACGACCGCAACCTCCGCCCGGACCAGGACCTGCGCGGCTGCCTGGAACACATCGCCGCCATCAGCGACGGCTGGGGCTGCTGCGCCACCGACACCGGCTCCAAGGTGATCTGGTTCTCGCAGCGCGCCCGCGCCGGCCGCAGCGCCCCGCTGGTCCCGACGGCCCCCACCCCGCGACTGCGCGAGGGACTCCAGGTGCCACGCGCCCTGCCGGTCACCGTCCTGGCCGCACCGGCGGACTTCGCCGACAGCCCTCTGGAGGACGCACGGTGACGCGTACCACGCACCGGAACGCCGGGGTGCCCGTGTGGAGCGGGCACCCCTACCCGCTGGGTGCCTCCTACGACGGCCAGGGCACCAACTTCGCGCTCTTCAGCGAGGTCGCCGAACGCGTCGAACTCGTCCTCGTCGACGACGACGGACGGCACCGCACGGTGCCGGTGCACGAGGTCGACGGCTTCGTCTGGCACTGCTACCTGCCCGGCGTCGGACCGGGCCAGCGCTACGGCTACCGGGTGCACGGACCCTGGCACCCGGCCGTCGGCCAGCGCTGCAACCCCGCGAAGCTGCTGCTCGACCCGTACGCCACCGCCGTCGACGGGCAGATCGACAACGACCCCTCGCTGTACGAGCGGTCACCCGCCGGGCCCGACCCGTCGGACAGCGCCGGGCACACCATGCTCGGCGTGGTCACCGACCCGGCATTCGACTGGGGCGGCGACCGCCCGCCGCGGCGCCCGTACGCGGACACCGTGATCTACGAGGCCCACGTCAAGGGCATGACCCGCACCCATCCGGAGGTACCGCCCGAGCTGCGCGGCACCTACGCCGGACTCGCCCACCCCGCGGTCGTCGAGCATCTGACCTCGCTGGGGGTCACCGCCGTCGAGCTGATGCCCGTGCACCAGTTCGTGCACGACGGGGTGCTCCAGGACCGCGGTCTGTCCAACTACTGGGGCTACAACACCATCGGCTTCTTCGCCCCGCACAACGGCTACGCCGCCGACTCCACCGGCGGCCGGCAGGTCGCCGAGTTCAAGGCGATGGTCAAGGCGCTGCACGAGGCCGGCCTGGAAGTGATCCTCGACGTCGTCTACAACCACACCGCCGAGGGCAACGAGAAGGGCCCCACGCTGTCCTTCCGGGGCATCGACAACTCGTCGTACTACCGCCTGGTCGACGGTGACTGGCGGCACTACTACGACACCACCGGCACCGGCAACAGCCTGCTGATGCGGCACCCCTACGTGCTCCAGCTGATCATGGACTCGCTGCGGTACTGGGTCACCGAGATGCACGTCGACGGCTTCCGCTTCGACCTCGCGGCGACCCTGGCCCGCCAGTTCCACGAGGTGGACCGGCTGTCGGCGTTCTTCGACCTGATCCAGCAGGACCCGGTGATCAGCAGGGTCAAGCTGATCGCGGAGCCCTGGGACGTCGGCGAGGGCGGCTACCAGGTGGGCAACTTCCCGCCGCTGTGGTCGGAGTGGAACGGCATGTACCGCGACACGGTCCGCGACTTCTGGCGCGGCGAGGAGTACACGCTCGGCGAGTTCGCCTCCCGGCTGACCGGGTCGTCCGACCTCTACCAGCACAGCCGCCGCCGGCCGCGCGCCAGCGTCAACTTCGTCACCGCCCACGACGGGTTCACCCTGCGCGACCTGGTCTCGTACAACGACAAGCACAACGAGGCCAACGGCGAGGGCAACCGGGACGGCGAGAGCAACAACCGCTCCTGGAACTGCGGAGCCGAGGGCGACACCGACGACCCGGCGGTGCTGGAGCTGCGCGCCCGCCAGCAGCGCAACTTCCTCGCCACGCTGATGCTGTCGCAGGGCATCCCGATGCTCTGCCACGGCGACGAGCTGGGCCGCACCCAGCGCGGCAACAACAACGCGTACTGCCAGGACAACGAGGTCTCCTGGATCGACTGGCGGCTCGACGGGGACCGGCGCGAGCTGCTGGAGTTCACCCGGTACGTGATCGGGCTGCGCGCGGCGCACCCGGTGCTGCGGCGCCGGCGGTTCTTCCGCGGCGAGACGGCCGTGCACGCCGGCCAGCCGCTGCCCGACCTCGTCTGGCTGCTGCCCAACGCCTGCGAGATGACCGACCAGGACTGGCAGCGCTCCGACGCGCACTGCGTCGGCGTCTTCCTCAACGGCGACGCCATCGCCGAACCCGACTCCCAGGGCCGCCCGGTCGTCGACGACTCCTTCCTGCTGCTGCTGAACAGCTACTGGGAGCCCGTCGACTTCCGCCTCCCGGACGCCGCCTACGGGGAACGCTGGACGACCGTCCTGGACACGGCCGACCCGGACACCCCGGACGAGACCGAGCACAAGGCCGGCAGCGTCGTCGCGGTGGAGAGCCGCAGCCTGGTCCTGCTGTCCCGGCCGCCGCGGGGGACGAGGAGCGGCAGCTGAGCCGGACGGCGCACCCGGACGGCCCATAGATGAGCGGGCGGCCTCGACGGCCGCCCGCTCACCGCGCTGAACCTCATCCGCCCCTGCGGCTCCCGCCGTTCCTACCGCTCCCGCCGGGACGTCACCGTGAACTGCGCGCCGTCGGGATCGCGCAGCACCGCCTCGTCGGAGCTCTCGCGCAGCACGCTGCCGCCGTGCAGCTCCGCGGCGCGCGCGCAGGCGGCGACGTCGGGCACGGAGAAGTGCACCTGCCAGTGCGGCCGGATGGTGGGGTCGGGCGCCGACTCGACGGCACCGGACTCGATCCGGGCCACGATGTCGCCCCGGCTGCGCAGCACGACCTCCTCGCCCTCGTACTCCACCTCGCAGCAGCCCGGTCGCGCCGAGGCCCAGTCCAGGACCTCGCCGTAGAAGATCGCGGCGTCGAAGGCGTCGCGGGTGTGCAGCCGGACGAACGCGGGAGCCGCCCGGCGCCAGGTCTCCCAGTCGGAGAAGAGCGCGCCCTCCCAGATGCCGAAGGTCGCCCCGTCCCGGTCGGCCAGCAGCGCCCCGCGCCCGGGCGGGAAGGAGATCGGGCCGACCGCGACGGTGCCGCCGCGTTCCTGCACCCGGCTCGCCACCTCGTCCGCGCTGCGCACGGCGAAGTACGGCGTCCAGGCGACCGCCGCGTGCCACACGCCGGCCAGCCCGGCGACCCCGGCCACCGGCGCTCCGTTCGCGAGGGCGATCCGGAAGCGGTCGCCGAGCTTGACCGACCGCCACTGCCACCCCAGCACGGCCGAGTAGAACGACTCCGTGGTGGCCAGGTCCCGGCTGGTCAGGCTCACCCAGCAGGGCGCACCGAAGACGGAGTCGGTGGAGACGACCTCCCTCGGTCGGGCGGAGGGTGTGGGGTGCTGTGTCATGGCAGTCGTTCCCTGGGTTCGTGGGGCCGGCGGCCACCGGTTGCACACCAGTGTCCAACCGGAACCGCCCTCGGCGCCTGCCGAGTACCCCGGTGGCACCACAGACGCGCGGTGGCACGATGGACGGGTGGCACACACACCGAGCGAGCCGGCCGACGAGACGGACCGGATCTTGGCACTCCAGCGGGAAGTGGCCCAGCTCAAGGAGGCCGTCTCCTCCCACGCCGTGGTGGACCAGGCGATCGGGATGATGGTGGCGCTGGGCCGGGTCACGCCCGAGCAGGGCTGGACGGTGCTGAAGGAGGTCTCCCAGCACACGAACATCAAGCTGCGCAATGTCGCCGAGCTGATCCTCATCTGGGGCCGCCACGGGCAGATGCCCCCGGAGATCCGCGCCGAGCTGGAGGACGCCCTCGACCGCCACGGCCCGACCCAGATCCCGGGGGCACCGCCCGAGGACGGCCAGACCGCCCTCGGGGACGCCTAGGAGTCGCACAGGGGCTGCTCCGAACGACACCGCCTAGCGTGCCTCGGTGAGCAGCTCCTCCCGCAGCCGGGCGAAGCAGGCGCTCAGCAGACGTGAGACGTGCATCTGCGAGATGCCCAGCTGGTCGGCGATGGTGCTCTGCGTCATGCCGCAGAAGAACCGCAGGTAGAGGATGGTGCGCTCGCGCTCGGGCAGGGCCTCCAGACAGGGCCGGACGGCCACCCGGTCGACCACGACGTCGAAGCGCGGGTCGGGGCCGCCTATCGCGTCCCCGAGGGCGTAGCCGTCGGTGCCGGGCATCTCGGCCTCCAGGGAGAGCGCCGTGAAGCACTCCAGGGCCTCCATGCCGGTGGCCACCTCGGCCTCGCTCAGCTGGGCGTGCTCGGCGATCTCGGCGACCGTCGGCGCCCTGCCCGGCGTGGTCTGGGCCAGCTCCTTGGCGGCCCGCCGCACCCGGTTGCGCAGATCCTGGACGCGCCGGGGCACGTGCAGGGTCCACATGTGGTCCCGGAAGTGCCGCTTGATCTCACCGGTCACGGTGGGCACGGCGTACGCCTCGAAGGCGCGGCCGCGCGACGGATCGTAGTGATCGACGGCCTTGACCAGGCCGAGGGCCGCCACCTGGTACAGATCCTCCAGGGCCTCGCCGCGGCCGCGGAAGCGGACGGCGATCCGCTCGGCCATCGGGAGCCACAGGCGGACCAGCTCGTCCCTGAGCGCCCGGCGCTCGGGGCTGCCCTCGGGGAGCTTCTGGAGTCGTTCGAACGCTTCCGTGGTGTCCGGAGCGTCGTCGTGCGGGTGCTGCTTCGTTCTGCCGGCCGTACGCATGGTGCGCGTGCCTCCCTCAGGGGGTGCCGGATGGACGGACACCGTGGGAGGCGCGGTTCGGGCACTGGCATTCGGGACGCCGGGGCCCCTGCGCACAGGCTCCCACGGACGTGCCTCCTGTCCGAAGCACTTCCGAGGAGATTCCCGGCACAAATCGGGACGAAACGCCTTTCGTGAATCTTTTGGTCTTTTCGTAGTGAACGACAGGGCCCCGGCGATCACCGGCCCGCGCGGCGGGGGATCGCGGGCCCGGTGTCCGGAACGTGATGTACGGCACGCCCGCGCACCCGCCCCGGCGGGGCCGCGGCGGATTCGTCCTGCCCACGGCTTGATCACCGATCAGGGCCCGGAAAACCGGGGCAACAGCCCATTCCGCTCATTTGACAGTGCGCTCAGCCCACGGATAGGAAGCAGCTTCAGAGGTCGAGAGGTGCAGTGTGTACGAGCCGAACGTGGTCGGGGACTGGCAGGACTGCGAGGAGCACGCCGGTCTGCGTCTGCGCGTCCACCGACTGGAGCTTGCCGAGCCGCCGCGCGGCCGGGACGACGCCGCGGACGGGCTGACGTACTTCCGCCTCCGCGTCACCGTCGAGAACCGCGGCACCGAGCGGTTCGGCGTCCACCTGGAGGACGGCCAGATCGACGTGCGGATCGGCCCCGACGGGGAGAGCGCGTTCATGGACTGGCGCAACTCCCAGTTCATCGAGGGCTACGACGTCTACCCGCTGCGCCGGGTCACCGCCGTGGTGTACGCCGCCGGACCGGAGGCCGCGCTCGGTCAGGTGGACGTGCAGATCCAGCTGCGGGTGGACGACGAGTGGGCCGACCGCAGGATGTGGTCCGGCGGTATCGGCCTGCCCGAGGGGACGGCCTGCGCGCACTCCGTCGCGGGCCGCGACAGCCTCGCCCACCAGGTGAGCACCTTCCTGCGCGACCAGGCGGAGGAAGGCACCGCCTGACCCCCGGCCGGCAAGGCACCGCCTGACCCCGTCAGTGCGGGATGCCGTCGATGATCTCCCGGGCGCCCTGCCGCAGCAGCGCCACCGCGACCGAGGTGCCGAGGGTGGCCGCGTCCAGCCGCCCGGCCCACTCGTGGGCGTTGAGGCGGGTCTTGCCGTCCGGGGTGAACACACAAGCGCGCAGGGACAGTTCACCGCCGCGGTCCACCCGGGCGTAACCGGCGATCGGGCTGTTGCAGTGGCCCTGGAGCACATGCAGGAACATCCGCTCGGCGGTCGCCTCGCGGTGGGTGTCCGGATCGCCGAGGGCGCTGACCGCGTCGATGAGGGCGGTGTCGTCCTCCCGGCACTGCAGGGCGAGGATGCCCGCGCCGATGGGCGGCATCATCGTCTCCGGCGACAGCACCTCGCTGATCACGTCCCGGCGGCCGATCCGCTCCAGACCGGACACCGCGAGCAGCAGGGCGTCCGCCTCGCCCGCCGCCAGCTTCTCCAGCCGCCGGTTGGCGTTGCCGCGCAGCGGCACGCACGCCAGGTGCGGGTGACCGGCGGCGAGTTGGGCGATCCTGCGCACCGACGAGGTGCCGATCCGCGTCCCGGGCGGCAGTTCGTCCAGGGTGCGTCCGCCCGGGTGCACCAGCGCGTCGCGGATGTCGTCGCGCCGGAGGAACGCGGCGAACACCGTGCCCGCCGGCAGCGGCCGGTCGGCGGGCACGTCCTTGACGCAGTGCACCGCGAGATCGGCCGTGCCCGCCAGCAGCGCGGCGTCGACCTCCTTGGTGAAGGCACCCTTCCCCTCGACGAGGGAGAGGTCCCCCAGCCACTTGTCGCCGGTGGTCTTCACGGGCACGACCTCGGTGCGCACACCGGGATACCGGGCGGACAGCTCCGCGCGGACCCGCTCCACCTGGGCCAGGGCCATGGGCGAGTCGCGCGAGACGATACGGATCAGTTCCGGAACGGACATGCCGGACACGATAGCCGCAGCGGCGGGCCGGCCCCCTGGGGTCCGGCTCGAATCCCCCGGCGGGGAACGTCAGTTCGCGACCGGGAGGGTGAAGCGCACCTTCTCCTGGGCGTGGCCGCGGGCGCCCAGCCGGCCGTAGAAGCGGATCGCTCCCTCGTTCCAGGCGGGAGTCTGCCACCGCACCTCGGCCAGGCCCAGGGCGCGGGCCTCGGCGAGCACCGCGTCCATGAGCCGTGCGCCCAGTCCCCGGCCCCGGTGGTCCGGGTCGAGGAACAGGCAGTCCATGTGCAGGAACTCGCAGCCGTCCCAGGTGGACACTTCGGGGGCGCAGGTGGCGTAGCCGACGACCTCGCCGCCGGGTGCCTCGGCGACCAGGCAGCGCAGCCGCGGCGCGGAGCGGGCGAACAGCAGGGTGTCGAGGCGTTCGGCGAGGCCGGGCGCGGGGGGCGCGGCCCGTTCGTACGCGGTGTGCAGCCGGGCCAGTTCGGCGACCCGGGGCAGGTCGGCGGGGCGGGCGGGCCGCACCACGGGCGCGTCGCTCATCGCACCGTCCCCTCGACGGTGTCCGCGCTCCAGGCGGCGAGCCGGTCCGGCAACGGCCCCGTGCCGTCCAGGACATGCCGGGAGAACGCCTCCCGCTCGTGCGCCAGCAGCGCCGCCTCCCACACACAGGGCGCGAGCCCGGCGCGCCCCGGCCGCAGCCGCGCGGGATCGCCGGCCGGGCCGGTGAACACCGCGAGGTCCGCCATGTGCCCCTCGATCCAGGTGTGGAGGACCACATAGTCGCCGTCGCCGCCCGCGTGCAGGATCAGTACGGACAGACCGAGGGAGCCGCGCTGCCCGCCGAGCGCCAGATGGCCCTCGGCGATCCGCAGGGCGGCCTCGACGTCCCGTTCGGTGACCGTGCGTCCGGGGGCCTGGAGGGCGTACGTCTTCACCAGGTGCCCGGCGGCCTCCCGGGTGCCGGCCGGGCGTACGGTGCGGGCGTGATGGCCGTCGGCCAGGGCGAGCAGGGCGTCGGCGGCGAGCGCCGGTGGCAGCGTGTCGTCATGATCCATTCGGCCATCATCGGCCGAACGGGCGTCATCCGGCCAGGGGTTCGCTCAGTTCCACCGCGCGCAGGGCGGCCGCCAGGGCCTGCTCGTCGCCGACGTCGAGGGCGGTGTCGGTGAACTTGATGACGTGCTCGTCACCGTGCGCGAGGGCGCGTTCGACGACCTCCTCGGCGGTCAGCGCGGCGGGCGGCGCGCAGTCGGCCGGCTCGTCGGGGGCGTACATGGCGGTGATGGCCGCCGAGGCCGTCCACGCGGCGTGCAGGCTGGGCGCCCACAGCTCGCGGGGCAGCACGTGCAGCGTGCGCAGCACGGCGTTCGGGGCGGTCGCCGCGTGCACGAGCATCGTCTCGTCGCCGTGGCCGTGGGTGGCGTACCGGTGGGTGGCGGCCCGGACGAGTTCGGCGAGCCGGGCCCGCGCGGTGTCCGGGTCGGTCACGTCGTCCGCCCACACGGGCAGGTCGCGCACGGCGGCGAGCCGCGTGAGATAGCCGCCCCCGGCCGCCTCGACCGGGGGCACCGCGTCCAGGCTCAGGGCGGCGCTGGGCGCGCCGGGCAGCGCCCTGATGCCGGCCACGGGCAGGTGCCGGGCCGCCCAGTACCCGAGGGCGTGGGCGAGTTCGGTGCGCCGCGGCTCGTTCTCCTCGGCCTCCAGGGCGCGTACGGCGTGGCCGACCCGGATGACCGGGTGGGTGGCCGCGGCGTACAGGCCGGGCAGCAGACGCGGCCACCACTCGGCGAGCACGGCACGCCACGGACGGTCGGCGACCAACCGCGTGAAGTGGTCGACCCAGTCGGCGGCCCGTCGCGGATCGCCCAGCGCCTCCCGCCAGTTGTCGTCGGTGACGGGCTCGACGCGCGAGGGGAACTCCTCCAGCCGGTCGCTGTACAGGTCCAGCCACCGGTGCACGGCCCCGGCCTGTCCGTGCGCGGCCAGCGACTCGACCACCATGGGCGCGTGGTTGCTGAGCCAGCCCCGGAACTCCGGACCGGAGGCGTGGAGCCGTTCGAATGCCTCGTCGAGCCGTCCGCTCGTGTCGTTCGTCGTCATGGCCGGGACGCTACGGCCCGGCGGGGCCACCGGGATCGGTCAGGGGGCCGAACCCGCGCGGGGCGCGGGTCCTACGCCCCGGGCCCGACCCCGGCCGCCCGGCCCCGGTGTCACGCGTACGGTGTCATGCGTACGGGTCGAAGGCGATCCCCGACGGCTTCGCCGACGCGAGGTGGCTCGCGAAGCTCGCGTCCTTCAGGCCGAAGTGGGCGCTGCCGAAGTCGTAGGCGCTCAGCTTCTCGCGGACACCGGCCGGGTAGCCGTTCCAGCCGACCAGCGGCGGATACTGCCAGGTGCCCTTGTGGTTCTCCGGCGGCTCGTCGCCCGCGCTCGCCAGGCGGAAGCAGTGGGTGCCGATGCCGTCCTTGTGGTAGACGACCTTGGCGTGGGTGCCGTCGAAGCGCACCTGGGAGGCGGCGGTGACGGTGAACGAGCCGTGGTTGGACGTCGAGACGTACCGCACCTGGCCGCTCTGCACCCACACCACGACGTGCTCCCAGTCGTGCCGGTGCCCGCCCAGGCTGGTGCCGGGCAGGGCCTGGTCCTTCTCGAAGTACAGGCCGTACAGGTAACCGCACCAGCCGTTGTTGCACTTGTAGCGGGAGTAGCTGTTGGTGTTGTCCAGGTCGAAGGCGTCCCGGCAGTTGCCGTTGAGGGCGCCGGTCGGGGCGAGGCCGCCGTTGACCGTACCGTCGGCGCTGACCGCGGGGGTGGGGTAGCAGCCGTCGGTGTCGTAGTCGAACGCGGGCTGGTAGGCGCGTTCGGCGGCCTCCGCGTTGGCGGGCAGCGCCGGCGGCGGGGCGGCCAGGGCGGTGCTGGGGAAGGCGATGACCAGGGCGAAGGCTCCGGCGATACCGGTGAGCCATCTGCGGCGGTGCGATACGGACTTCGGCGACGACACTGCGTCCTCCTCGGCGATGCGGGCGCAGCCCAACGGCTGTGGGGGGAAAGGCAGTTCAGGATGCCCACAAACCCCGGCCGTGCCAAGGGATCACGAGTGACCCGGCGGTGAAGCCCAGCTCAACAGCCGGTTCGCGGCCGGGCGTCACAGGTCCGCGCCGGGCAGATCGGCCGACGACTCCTCGGGAGTGAGGTCCGGCCGCAGCCGCAGCCAGGACGGCTGGCGCAGCAGCCCCGCCCGCGTGCGGGTGCTGTAGCGGACCTCCCCGACCAGCCGGGGCAGCACCCAGCGCGCGCCCGGCGCCGCCGGCCGCGGCTGGAACGGACAGACATCGGTCGCCAAGCCGGCCAGCAGGGCCGCCAGTTCGGCCCGCTCGGCCTCGCTCCAGCCGGTGCCCACACTGCCCACGTAGCGGAGCCGCCCGCCCGCGCGCTGACCCACCAGCACCGCGCCCGGCAGCCCGGTCAGCCGGCCCTTGCCGGGCAGCCAGCCGCCCACGACGACGTCCACCGCCCGCATGTTGCGGATCTTGATCCAGGCACGGGAGCGCACCCCCGGCTCGTACACCGAGTCCAGCCGCTTGCACACCAGCCCCTCCAGGCCGTGCTCGCGCGTCGCCCGCAGCGCCTCCTCGCCGTGCCCGACCAGCGCTCCCGGCGTCGACCAGAACGGCCCCTCCAGACCCAGCTCCAGCAGCCGGGCGCGCCGCTCGGTGTACGGCAGCCCGGTCAGCGAGCGGCCCGCCAGGTGCATCACGTCGAACAGCACCAGATGCACCGGCACCCGCGCCGCCCGGTGCGCGGCCCGCGCGGGCGCGTGGGCGAGGCCCATCCGGGACTGGAGCAGCTGGAAGTCGGCGCGTCCCTCCTCGTCCAGCGCCAGCACCTCGCCGTCCAGGACGGCGGGAGTGCGGCCGAGGGCGCCGCCCAGGGGCAGCAGCTCCGGGTAGGCGGCGGTGATCTCGTCCCCCGACCGGGCGCGCAGCACCAGACCGCCGTCCCCGGCGGCGTACGCCACCACCCGCTGGCCGTCCTGCTTGGTCTCGTACGCCCAGCGCGCGTCCTGCGCGGCGGGCGGCAGGGTGCCGGGGGTGGCGAGCATGGGGGCGATCAGCGGCAGGGTCACGGCCCTAGATGTCGACGCGGTGGGCGGCCGTCACGCGTGTCGCGGGACGGTTTCGCCTGAACGGCGCCGGGGGTGGGGCCGGGGCCCGCGTCCGTTGCGGGATGCCGGCCAGGGTGCGCGGCCGGGCGCGGCCGGGCGCGGCCGGGTCCGTCCTGGGGGTGCCGTCGGGCGGGTGTCCGTCGCGGGGACCGGCCGGCGGGTGGCGGTACGGCGCGGCGGGGTGGCGGCGGCACGGTGGCGGACGGCGGCGGTGCGGCGGCAGTACGACGGTTGTTGTATGGCGGCAGGACGACGGTGGATGCGTGGTCCCCCGCGGCGGCAGGTGGTCGGGCCGCTGGGGACCCGTGGCGGCAGGCGCCGGGGCTGTGACGCGAAGGTGCGACGCCATGGTGTGATGCGAGGGTGCGACGCCCTGGTGGTGCGGCCGGGGTGCGGTGCCGGCCCGGCGGGCGGTGCGGGAGCGGCGCCCCAGCGCCCGGCCTCGGTGCCAGGGAGCGCCCACGTTCGCGTTACCGTCGGGTAGCATCCGGCGGCAGCCCCCACCGAGGAGGAACCGTGTCACGGTCCGCACGCTCGCCCCTGCTGCTCGCCGGTCTGCTGGCCGCCGCGGGCGCCGCGCACTTCGCCGTACCCCGTCAGTTCGACGCGGTCGTCCCCCGCGCCCTGCCGGGCGAGCCGCGGACCTGGACCCGGGTGAGCGGGGCCGCCGAACTCGCGCTCGCGGCGGGACTGGCCCTGCCGAGGACCCGTAAGACCGCCGCGCTGGCCACCGCCGCCTTCTTCGTCGGCGTCTTCCCCGCCAACGTCAAGATGGCCGTCGACTGGCGCCACCGCCCCGCCCCGCTCCGGGCCGCCGCCTACGGGCGGCTGCCGCTGCAACTGCCGCTCGTGCTGTGGGCCCGCAGCGTGGCGAAGAACGCGGAGGGACGGTCGTGAGCGCACCCGTGAACGTCGGCGACAAGGCCGAGGACTTCGCGCTGCCCGACGAGACCGGAGTCACCCGCACCCTGTCCGGACTCCTCGCGGAGGGCCCGGTGGTGCTGTTCTTCTACCCCGCCGCCCTCACCCCCGGCTGCACCGCCGAGGCCTGCCACTTCCGGGACCTGGCCGCCGAGTTCGCCGCCGTGGGCGCCCGCCCGGTCGGCATCAGCGGCGACAGCGTCGAACGCCAGCAGGAGTTCGCCGGCCGGCACTCCCTCGGGATGCCGCTGCTGTCCGACGCCGACGGCACGGTCCGCGAACGGTTCGGCGTCAGACGCGGGTTCACCCTCGCGCCCACCAAGCGCGTCACCTTCGTCATAGCGCCGGACCGCACCGTCCTGGAGGTCGTCCGCAGCGAACTGCGCATGAACACCCACGCCGACCGCGCCCTCGCCGCCCTGCGCGCCCACCGGGGATGACCCACGCGAAGAAGCGGCCCTGATCCGGCGCGCCCCCGCGACAGCACCGCCGCCCCGTACGGCCGCAGTGGTGGCACTGGGCGTACGGTGGCCGGTACTGGGCGCCGGCGACCGGTGCCGGCGCCGCGCTCTACGGCCCTCGCCCCGGGCCGCACAGTGCCGGCGTCGCCGTGCATCTCGTTCTCGCCGACGTATGCGGCGACGCACTGGACCTGGACACACGGGTCGACGCCAGTCGCTGGTCCAGTGGACGACAGTCCTCCACGAACGGCAGCCGGAGCGCGCCCGGCAGCAGCCGTTGCCCGCGGGTGCGCGACGGCCCCCGCCCGGCCACAGCCGCCAGTGTGGTTCAGGTCAGAGGGATCGTCACCTCGTCCTCCACCGGGGGATCGAGTTCCTGGGCGAGGTGGCCTGTCGCGGCGTGGCAGCGGATGTGAAGGGCCTGTGGGGTGACGTCGATGCGGAGGAAGGACTTGAAGAAGGGCGGGGCGTGGGTGGCGCAGCTGGGGGAGAGGAGGCCGGTGTAGAGCTTGCGCAGGGGGAGGCGGAGGCGGGGGGTGCGGCGCGGGCGGCGGCCGGTGCCGAGGAGGGTGGCGACCAGGCGGGTGCGGCGGGTGACGAGGGCGGGGGTCTCGGCGGGGCGGGCGGGCCGGTCCTTCAGGCGTTCGGCGACGACGGCCGCGGCCTGCGCCTCGGTGAGGGCGAAGAAGCGCCGCAGCCGGGTGCGGCGGGCGTAGATCCGGCTGTAGAAGGCCAGGGAGTCGCCGCGCAGCGGGTAGCAGCGGAAGTCGTCCTCCGTGACGCCGGGCAGGTCGACCGGGGGGATGGTGTGGGTGGCGTGGGTGAACGCCCCGCCGCCGCCCGCGACGATGTACTGGATGGTGCGGTCGCCGTCCACCCGTATCGGATAGCGCTGGTAGTTGTGGATGTCGCCGCCGATCGCCGCGACGTAGCGGTGCGCGGGGTCGCGGACGATGTCGTCGACCGTGCCGCCGCCCTCGATCGGGGTCGGGCGGGGCGCGCCGTCGGCGTACAGCGGCCGCCCGGTGACGAGGATCTTCGGGCGCGGGTCGCGGGAGACCTCGCGCAGCCAGGCGGCCTGCTCGGCGTCGACGGTGCCGAGCAGCCCGGTGTCGATGCCCACGATGCGGATCGGCCCGGCGTCGATCGCCCAGTACGGGCCCGGCTGGACGGAGAACTGGGCGGGTGCGGAGCGCAGCTTGCGGGCCTGGGCGAAGCCCGCCTCGTCGACCGGGCTCGGCCGGTGCCACAGCAGCTCGCGCAGCCAGGCCCGGGTCAGCCGGCGCGGCCGGGCCTCGGGCGGCAGCGGTGGCGCGTCGTCGCAGAAGACGCGCATGAAGCCGCGCAGGTCCTCGTACCAGTCGTGGTTCCCGGGCACGGCGTAGATCGGCGCCGGATAGTCCTGGTACGGGCGGAAGAACTTGTCGCCGTAGTCGTCCGTGGCGCCCACGGGATAGATGACATCACTCGCGATGATCATGAACTGGGTGTCCTGGCCGACCCGCAACAGGCCCGGCACCACCGCGTACTGCGGCTCGCCCCCCTCACCCGTGTCCCCGGCCACCAGGAACGCGAAGCGGTCCGGGTCCGGTCGGCGGATCACCTTGTCCGCGGGCGCCCCGACCGCCGCCTGCTGGGCCACCCAGCGGCCGCGGGTACGGCCCGTGGGGTCCCCGAACAGGGCCGCCAGGATGCCGTTGCGGGCGAGCCACAGCGTCCTGGGGTCGAGCCACGACAGTTTCCGGCCCGGGGCGGCCGGAACCAGCTGCCGGTAGGCGCCGGGTTCGGGCGCGCCCCAGCCGGCGCCCTCGGCGGTATCACGTGAGGAGTCAGACACCCGTGCATCGTAATGATGATCGAAAGCGGCGCGAGGCGGAACCCGGATGATCACCGGTTCCATCTCGCGCCGCTCGGTGCCGAGTTGATCAGTTGAACGGATCCAGCGTCAGGTACGCCTGCTGCGGAGCCCCGTCGTGGACCAGCGACTCGTGGTGCCCGACGTCGTCGAAGGCGAACGCGTAGGCCTTCCCGTCGGCCATCCGCTCATGGATGATCCGCGCGTAGTGGTTGGTCACCGCGTCCTGGTAGAACGACGCCGACGAGGTGTCCGGCTGGTTCGGGTTGGTCAGCAGCGTCGAGCGGTTGAACCCCGCGCACAGCGTGCGGGAGATCGGCCCGCGCACCTCGTCGTTCGGCGCGTCCAGCAGCTTGTGGCAGCCGAAGACACTGTCGGCGTCCGGCTTCTGGAAGCTGGTCACGACCGCTCCCGAGCTGTTGGTGAAGCGCAGCACGCCGTCCGACACCCGGCCCTGGTACTTCGTCCCCGGACGGTCCGCGAACGGGGTGACGGTCAGGGTCGTCGTGGCGTACTTCTGCCACACGCGGTTGATGTAGTCGTCCATCACGGACGCAGAGATGCGCCCGGTGCCGACCCCGTACGCGGGGGACAGCGCCCGCAGCACGGTCCCGTCCGACCGCGTCTGCACCAGCCCGCCCCAGCCCGGCTGGGCGCGCAGCGCCGACAACACCCCGTTGTAGCCACCCGGCTTGAGCCGCCCGGTGGTCGCCGTGGTGCCGTCGCCCCGCTGCACGCCGACCGCGTACGGCGCGGAGAACATGTCGACCTGGGTGCTGTTGAGCCACAGGCCCGAGTCGTTCAGCGTGTACTCGGACCAGTTGAAGAGGATGTCGTGATTGGGGTCGCTCGGGTTCTGCACGGCCGGCTGCACCAGACCGCCCGTGGCGAGCCGGAAGTCGAGCTTGCGGCCGTAGGAGAAGTAGATCCGCCCGGACAGCTTGGGGATCCGGATCGTCTTGGTCTGACCGGCGGCGGGGCCCGGGATCGACGCGTCCGGGGCCGGGACGGGGGGCACTCCGCCGGCCGGCCAGGGGTGGAACGTGCCGGTGGCGTCGGCCCAGCCCTGCTGACCGGTCGTCAGCGAGGTGCCGAGGACGTAGACGTGGACCTGGTCGCCGCGTCCGGAGTTGTTGGTGATCTGCAGCGGGATGGTGGCGGGCACCGCGGCCTCGGCGGACCGTGGCGTGCCGAACGTGAGCAGGGTGCCGAGCAAAGCCGCGGCGACGGCGGCGACCGGTAAACGGTGCCGTCTGAGGGATGTGAACATGCCTCGCCTCCGTGCGGGGAGCGCTGTGGGGGGATGGCCGGACGCGTGGGGATTGGTCCGGACCAGCTCGTGAGAGCGCTCTCAGATTGGCCTGATGCTGCGCTCATGTCAATCCGTGCGGCGGAGGTGAGCGGGCTTGCGGGCGAGGTCAGGGGACGAATCGGGTGAGGTGTGGGTGAGGGCGGGGGCCGAAAAGCGGTGCCGCTGGGCCGGGCCGCCGTCCCGGAGTGAAGAGCGGTACCGCTTGGCCGGGCGCCGTCCCGGAGTGAAGAGCGGTACCGCTTGGCCGGGCCGGGCCGCCGACCCGGCGTGAAGAGCGGCATCGCCGGCCGGGCCGCCGTTCCGCGCGTGGACGAGGTGGGCGTCGGCGGTGCCGCTCTCGACCGGGGGAGGGGGGCGCGTCGCCCCGGCCGCCCGGTGGCTACTCGAAGCGGCTCACGTCGCCCGCTCCCCGTCGTACGATTTCCACGTCGCCGCCGGAGAAGTCGATGACCGTCGTCGGCTCGGTGCCGCACTCCCCGGAGTCGAGCACCGCGTCCAGCACGTGGTCCAGGCGGTCCTTGATCTCCCAGCCCTGGGTCATCGGCTCGTCCTCGTCGGGCAGCAGCAGGGTGCTCGACAGCAGCGGTTCGCCGAGTTCGGCGAGGAGCGCCTGGGTGACGACGTGGTCGGGGATGCGCACCCCGACGGTCTTCTTCTTCGGGTGCATCAGGGCGCGCGGCACCTCCTTGGTCGCCGGGAGGATGAAGGTGTAGCTGCCCGGTGTGGACCCCTTGACCGCCCGGAAGACGTCGTTGTCCACCCGCACGAACTGGCCGAGCTGCGCGAAGTCCTGGCAGACCAGGGTGAAGTGGTGCCGGTCGTCCAGCCGGCGGATGGAGCGGATCCGGTCCATCCCGTCCTTGCTGCCGACCCGGCAGCCGAGTGCGTAGCAGGAGTCCGTCGGATACGCGATGAGGGCACCCGAACGCACCGCGTCGGCGATCTGCGCGATGGTGCGCGGCTGGGGGTTGTCGGGGTGCACGTCGTAGTACTTCGCCATCCGCCGAGCTTATGCCGTACGGCCCCGGTGAGCCGCTCGGCCTCACGCCGAGGGCGTCGCTTTGACATAAGTATGAGCCCATACCTATTCTGGGCGTCATGTCCGACACCAGCGCCCCCACGCAGCGCACGGCACGCGTAGCCGCCGAGCTCGCGGCGTGCCTGCCCGCGCTGTACCGGGCGCTGGACCGGCGGATCGCCAGGGACTTCCCGCACCCGAAGCCGCCGGAGGGCCAGCTGATGCTGCTGCGCCACGTCGCGCAGCACGAGGGCTGCACCGTGCGCGAGGCCGCCGAGGCCCTGTTGATGAAGCCGAACAACGTCAGCGCGCTGGTCTCCCAGATGACGGAGCAGGGGATGCTGGAGCGCCGCCAGGACCGCGCCGACAAGCGCGTCGCGCACCTGCACCTCACCGAGACCTCACGGCGCCGGCTCGCCCAGGTCCGCGCGCTCGAACAGACCCACCTCACCGAGGCGCTGGCCGCCCTCACCGACGGCGAACTCGACGCCCTCGGATCCGCCACGGGCGCGCTCGTCTCGCTCGCCCGTCACCTCCACACCGCGCCCGCCGCGACCCGCTGACGGCCGTCCTCCCGCGCGGGAGGACCCACCGCCCCTGCGGGCCGACGGTTCCGCGCCGTGTGCGTCACCTTCCCGCCGTGACGGCCGGTGTCTTCGCCGTTCCCTTCGCCGCTTTCTCGTTTCCCGCCGTACGCACCCCCGCACAGACACACACAGACACAGACACACACATACACAGACACAGACACAGACAAGGCTCCATCCATGTCCTCCACCGCCGTGGACCGCTCCGGCGTGCCCGCGTCCGCCGACGCGCCGCGTCCGCCCGCCGGGCGCCGCGCCAACCCCTGGCTCACCCTCTGCGCCGTCGCGTTCGGCCTGTTCATGGTCCAGCTCGACGGGTCCGTCGTGGCCATCGCCAACCCGGAGATCGGCCGCGACCTCGGCGCGTCCACCGCCGAACTCCAGTGGGTGACCAACTCCTACCTGCTCGCCCTCGCCGCCACCCTCATCCTCGGCGGCAAGCTCGGCGACCGTTTCGGCCGCCGCACCTACTACCTCGTCGGCGTCGCCGGCTTCACCCTCACCTCGGTGGCGATCGGTCTCGCCGGCTCCATCGAGGGCGTCATCGTCTTCCGCGCCCTGCAGGGCCTGTTCGGCGGCCTGCTCATGCCCAACACGCTCGGCCTGCTGCGCGCCGTCTTCCCGCCGCGCAAGTTCGGCATGGCGGTCGGCATCTGGGCGATGGTGTCGGCGGTCTCCACCGCCCTCGGACCCATCGTCGGCGGCCTGCTGGTCGAGCACGTCAGCTGGGAGTCGGTGTTCTACATCAACGCGCCGATCGGCGTCGCCGCCTTCCTCTTCAGCGCGTTCGTGCTGCCGCAGGGCAAGAGCGCCGAGGAGCGGCAGCGGTTCGACGTGCCCGGCGTGATCCTGCTGGCCCTCGGCCTGCTCGCCGTCGTCTTCGGCGTCGTCAAGGGGGAGACCTGGGGCTGGACCTCGGCCGGCACCTGGGGCGCCGTGCTCGCCGGGCTGCTGGTCCTGATCGTCTTCGGCCGGTACGAGACCCGCACCGCCCATCCGCTGCTGCCGATGCGGCTGTTCCGCAACCGTGCCCTCACGGTCGGCGCGATCGTCACCGCGCTGAACTTCTTCGTGCTGCTCGGCATGATCTTCTTCGTGATGCTCTACCTGCAGAACGTGCGTGGCTACACCCCCGTCGAGGCCGGTGTGCGCACCCTGCCGCTCAGCCTGGCCTCCCTGGTCGCCTCCCCGCTGGGCGCCGCGCTGACCCAGCGCCTGGGCGCCCGCGTGACCATGCCGGTCGGCATGGTCCTCCAGGCCGCCTCCTGCTTCGGCATGCTCACCTGGACCACGGACTCCTCGTACACCACCATGTGGCCGCCGTTCATCGCCCTCGGCCTCGGCGTCGGCATGGTGCTCGCCGCCTCCTCCGACGCGATCGTGGGCAACGCGCCCGTCCGTGACGGCGGTGTGGCGGGCGGTCTCCAGGCCACCACGCTGCAGATCGGCGGGGCCCTCGGCACCTCCGTGCTGGTCTCCGTGATCAGCGCCGAGGTCGGCGCCACCCTGCGCGGCGAACTCACCGGAGCCGGCGTGCCGGCCGCCCTGGCCCAGCGGCTCCAGGAGGCCAAGGACGCCGTCGCGATGGGAGTCGCGCCGGTCTCCGGCGACATGCCCGCGCCGCTGCGCGCGGCCGTCGCCGAGGGCAGCGGCGCCGCCTTCATGAACGGCGTGCACCTGGCCGTCGTCGTCACCGGCGTCCTCTGCCTCGTCGGCGCGGCCGTCGCCGCGCTCGGCCTGCGCACGGGCGGCCGGCCCAGGCAGCACTGAACCCAGGCTCTCCTGACGGAACGTCGGACGCAGGCGGCGGCGCCCGGACCCAGTACGAGGTCGTCCTCGCCCACGTGGCGCTCGGCGAGCTGCCCGAGCCCGCCCTGCCCACGGCAGACCGGAACAATCCGGACTCACCTGTGCACGGGTGAGCCGTCCGCCCCCGACGGCTCGCACCGACGCGATACCCGGCCGCACCACCCGCCCCGTAGGTTCGACGTCACGGGGACGGCGCGACCGGCACGGGGGACCGGTCGCGCCCCCGCGGCGCCCTCGTCTTCCGGGGCCGCGAGAATCCGGGGCGGCTCCTCGCGGGGTGGCCCCGGACGCGTTCGTACGCGGCGGCACGGCGACCAGGGCGGTTCCGCGTCCCCGCAGGGCCGGCGGCCGCCGCATCCGCGGGCGCACGTGCTGAGCGGGTGTCTGTGTGGCTCCGGGCAAGAGGGGTACTCGGCGCCCACGTCAAGCAAGCACCCGCACAGAAGGAGGAGGCCCGAGTGACCAGCAGCACGGAGACCGGCGGTGTGACCGGCACGGCGGACAAGGACTACAACCTCATCTGGTACGTGGAGGCGTGCCTCAGCAACGCGCTCAAGCTGGAGCAGTACGTCCAGGACGCGGAGCGCGCCAAGGACACCGAGGTCGCGGAGCTGTTCCGCAAGGCCCAGGCCGACAGCCGCAAGGGCGCCGAGCTGGGCAAGGAGCTGCTGCGCAAGCGGCTCAGCGGCAGCTGACGGGCACTCACCCCATCCGGCCCGGATCCCGGCGACGCCCGGGGTCCGGGCCGTCGCGCGCCCGCTCACGCGGGCGCCGGCCTTACCCCCCCCGGCGCTCACGCGGGCGCCGGCCGGACCCGCCCGGCGCTCAGGCGGGCGTCAGCCGGACACACCCGGCGCTCACGCGGGCGCGCGGTCGGCGCGCGCTCACGGCAGCGGCTGCTCCGCCCAGATCACCTTGCCCGTCGGCAGATAGCGGGTGCCCCAGCGCTCGGCGAGCTGGGCGACTAGGAACAGACCGCGTCCGCCCTCGTCCGTCATGCCCGCGTACCGCAGATGCGGAGCCGTACTGCTGCCGTCGAAGACCTCGCAGATCAGCGCCCGGTCACGCAGCACCCGCACCCGGATCGGGGGACCGCCGTAGCGGATCGCGTTGGTGACCAGCTCGCTCAGGATCAGTTCCGTGGTGAACGCCAGCTCGTCCAGCCCCCACTCGGCCAGCCGCCGGGTGACCGAGGACCGCACGTCCGCCACGGCCGCCGGATCGGCCGGCACGTCCCAGGCGGCCACCCGGTCGGCGCCCAGCGCCCGGGTCCGGGCCACGATCAGCGCGATGTCGTCGCTGGGCCGGGCCGGCAGCCGGGCGTCCACCACCGCCCGGCAGGTGTCCTCCGGGAGCGGACCGGCCCGCTCCAGCGCCTCGCGCAGCAGTCCCAGCCCCACGTCGATGTCCCGGGCGCGGTCCTCCACCAGCCCGTCGGTGTACAGCACCAGCCGGCTGCCCTCCGCCAGCTCCAGATCGGCCGTCTCGAACGGCAGCCCGCCCAGACCCAGCGGGGGACCGGCGGGCACCTCCGGGAACTCCACCCGGCCGTCCGGCAGCACCAGGGCGGGCGGCGGATGACCGGCGCGGGCGATCGCGCAGCGCCGCGAGACCGGGTCGTAGATCGCGTACAGGCAGGTCGCACCCGTCACCGGGGCGCTGCCGCCCTCCTCCGCCTCGTGCTGGTCGATCCGCGCCACCATCTCGTCGAGCAGCGTCAGCAGCTCGTCGGGCGCCAGGTCCAGCGCCGTGAAGTTGTGCACGGCGGTCCGCAGCCGGCCCATGGTGGCCGCCGCGTGCAGCCCGTGCCCCACCACGTCCCCGACCACCAGCGCGACCCGGGCGCCCGACAGCGGCAGTACGTCGAACCAGTCGCCGCCCACCCCGGCCTGCGCCGGCAGATACCGGTAGGCGACGTCCAGCGCGTTCTGCTCGGGCAGGCTGCGCGGCAGCAGGCTGCGCTGCAGGGTCACCGCCATGGTGTGCTCACGGGTGTAGCGGCGGGCGTTGTCGATGGACACCGCGGCCCGCGCCACCAGCTCCTCCGCGAGCGCCAGATCCTCCGCGTCGAACGGCTCCGGCTTGCGCGAACGCCAGAAGTTGGCCAGACCGAGGGTCAGCGATCCCGCCCGCAGCGGTGCGGTGATCAGGGAGTGGATGCCGTACTCCAGCACCTGCGCGGTGCGCTCCAGGTCCTGCGCCTGCCAGCCCGGAGCGTCGTTCAGCCGGGGCTCCAGGATCGCCTGCCCGCTGCGCAGACTGCGCGCCTGCGGGGAGGACGGCACGAAGTGGATGCGCCGGCCCACCGGGTACAGCGGCGCGTCGTCCCGGATTCCGCCGAAGCCCGTACGGCGCAGCTCCAGGCCCGCCTCCGGCTGCTCCCCGGCGAGCACCGCGTCGAACAGGTCCACGGTGACGAAGTCCGCGAAGCGGGGCACCGCCAGCTCCGTCAGCTCCTGCGCCGTCCGGGTCACGTCCAGGCTGGTGCCGATGCCGACCCCGGCCGCGTACAGCATGTCGAGGCGTTCGCGCGCCACCTCCGCCCGGCCCGACAGGGCGCGCAGCTCGGTGGAGTCACGCAGCGTCGCCACACTGCCCGCCGGGCCGCCCGTCAGGTCCGTGGGCCGCTGGTTGATCGCCAGCAGCCGGTCCTTCACCAGCCGCACCTCGTCCGTGGCGACCCGCCCGGAGGCCAGCAGCTCCGCGGTGGCCGGATCCAGGCCCAGCTCGCGCACATGCCGGCCCTCCGCGTCGTCCGGCAGGTCCAGCAGCCGGCGCGCCTCGTCGTTGGCGAGCAGCAGCGCGCCGTCGCCGTCCAGGATCAGCACGCCCTCACGGACGGAGTGCAGGACCGCGTCGTGGTGCTCGTACATCCGGGTCATCTCGCGCGGCCCCAGCCCGCGGGTCTGCCGCAGCAGCCGCCGGCTGACCAGCGCGGTGCCCGCCGTGGCCACCGCCAGGCCCACCCCCGCGGCGGTCAGCATCAGGGGCACCTGCCGGTCGGCGGCGCCGCCGACGTGCTCGGTGGTGATCCCCGCCGACACCAGGCCGACCACCGTTCCGTCGGGCTCCCGGACCGGTACGACCGCCTGCACCAGTCGCCCGATCGTGCCCTCGATCTCCTCGGTCACCGGCTCCCCGGCCAGCGCGGGCTCGATGGTCCCGACGAACTTCTTGCCGATGCGGTCGGGCAGCGGATGGGTGTAGCGGGTGCCGTCGGTGGCCATGACGACGATGAAGTCGACGCCGGTCGCCTCGCGGGCCGCCTCCGCCCGTGGCTGGAGCACCGCCGTGGGATCCCGGCTGCGGAGCGCCGCCAGCGTGCCCGGAGCCTCGGCGAAGGTCCCCGCGACCGCCAGCGACCGGTTGCGGGCCTCCTGAGTGCTGTCGTACCGCGCCTGCAGCACCAGGGCCACCACCGCGGCGGCGACCAGCACCAGCACGACGACGACCTGGAGCAGGAAGACCTGCCCGGCGACGCTGCGCCGGCGCAGCACCGGCCACAGCGCGGCCGCGGAACGCCGTCGCTCGCCGGCCTCCCGGCGCGGTCCCGGCCCGCCCTCCGGCAGCGCCCGTGACGCACTCCGCGGGCGCACGGCGCCGGGCGGTCCGGTGGACCGAGCCCGGGATCGACCCCAATGTCGGACCATGTGCCCTGTCTACCCTCCCCGGCCCCAGGAGGCGAGGGGCGTCACCCGGTGCGGGGGTCCCGGAGAGTCCGCCCTTCCGCCTGCCGGCGTCGCCGCCTCCGCGCCTGCCGTACTGTCCGGTCCTCCGCTGCTCCTGTCCTCTCCGCTGCTGGGTCTCTCCTCCGGCCCGGCGGTACGCTTCTCAGCCGCCCCGGCGTCAAGCCTGTCCCGTCCTCCCGGCTCCGCGGCTCGCCCCTCCGCTCCGGTTCTGCGGTGCACGCGGTCCTTGCCGGCCTGACCACCGGTCCCGTCGCGGCGGCAGGCGAGCAGCAGGGCGATGTCGTCCGGCCGGTCGACGGCGTGCCGGGCCGCCGCGGTGAGGCGGTCGGCGACGCCGGCGAGCCAGCGCCCGCCCGGCCGCGCCGGCGGCGCACCGGCCTTGGCCAGCGCCAGCCGCAGCGCGGTGATGCCGTCGTCGATGTCGCCGCCGGGCCGCTCCACGAGCCCGTCCGTGTACAGCGCCAGCAGCGCGCCCGGTGCCATCACCAGCTCCGACACCGGGTAGTCGGCGTACGCGTCCACCCCGAGCACCACCCCACCGGGCAGGTCCAGCACCCGGGTGCGGCCGTCCGGGTGACGCAGCAGCGGCGGCGGATGACCTGCCCGGACGATCCGCGCGACGCCCGTGAGCGGGTCCAGGCGCACATAGCAGCAACTGGCGAACTGGCCCGGGTCCAGGTCGATGAGGAGCCGGTTGGTGCCGCTCAGCACCTCGTCCGGCGGCCGGTCGTCGAGCGCGAACGCCCGTACGGCGCTGCGCAGCTGTCCCATCGTGGCGGCCGCCTGCACCCCGTGCCCCTGGACGTCACCGATCACCAGGGCCACCCCGTCGCCCGACCCGATGACGTCGTACCAGTCCCCGCCGACGTCCATGCCCTGGGTGCCCGGCAGGTACCGGCCCGCCGCCTCCACGCGCGGGTGGGCCGGCAGCCGGCGGGGGAGGAGCGCCCGCTGCAGGCCCCGGGCCAGCGCGGCCTCCGTCTCGTAGCGCTGCGCCTTCTCCATCGCGTGGGCGATCACCCCGGCCAGCGCGGTCAGCACCGTGCGCTCCTCGGTGCTGAAGCTGCGCACCCGGTCGAAGCCCAGGATGCAGGAGCCGACGGGCCGCCCCGAGGCGATCAGCGGCAGAAAGGCGCGGGCTCCGACCTGCGCGTCCAGCGGGATGCCGGGGTAGGCCGCCGCGAGCTGCTCCATCGAGTCGAAGAACAGCGGCCGGCCGGTGGTCAGCGTCTCCACGCCGGGCAGCCGGGCGTCCAGACCGACTCCCTGGAACGGGGCCAGGAACCCGGTCGGGAAGCCGGTCTCCCAGGCCAGGTACAGATGCCGGTCCTGGAGCAGGTAGATGGCGAGGCGACGGCCGCCGAAGGCGGGCAGCAGCTCCTGCATGACCACCGCGGAGACCTGACGGGCGGTGACCGCCTCGGTGAGGGCCAGGGCGAGCACGATCGGCCGGAACGCCGGGGACGCCGCTGCGGCGCCGGGGTCGGGGACGTCCGGCACGGGCGCCGCGGGCGATGGGGGCGATGGGGGCGTCGGGGGCGCCGCGGCTCGCGGGGCCGCACGGGGTGGGGCTTGGGCGGCTTCGGCGGTGGGCGCGGGGCGGTTCGGGGCCCGGGCCGCGGACCCCGCGGCGGGCGCCGCGTGTCCCGAGGCCTGGTCCGGTGTCCCGGTGGCCTGTGACGCCGCCGCGTCGGATCCGCCGGTGGACCGGGTCACCGTGCAGGCCAGCACCTCGGCGCCGGGGTGGACCGACACGGACAGCCAGTCACCGCCGCCCGGCTGGAACGGATCACCCGGTTGGATCGGGAGGTCCGGCGAGGATGGGACACCCTGCGGGAACCGGGCATCCGGCGAGGACGGGTCACCCTGCGGGAACCGGGCATCCGGCGGGGACGGGTCACCCTGCGGGGACGGTTCCGCGCCGCTCGCCCGGTGTCCGGAAGGCGGGCGGCGGACGTGGAAGTGGACCGGGTCGGGCGCGAGCAGGGCCGCCCGCAGATGGTCCTCGAAGGCTGGCTGACCCAGCCACGGCACGCCCTCCCACAGCGGCCGTCCGAGGAACCGGGCGCGCGGCTCGCCCAGCAGCCGGGCCGCTTGCGGGTTGGCGTGCACGATCCGCCCCAGCCGGTCCAGGCAGAACAGGCCCTGCGGCAGCTGGTCGGCCGCCGCGTCGGCCACCGAACCCGCGTCCACGACGATGCCCTCGACCCGCGACGGAGTCCACAGCTCGACCCGGAGCGGGACACCGTCCACGGTCCGTACGTACAGCGGCTGCGGCGGGTCGCCACCGGCCGCGCCCCTCAGCAGCCTCAGCAGACGGCCGGCGTCCGCCCTGGCCAGGGTCCGGACGAGCGCGCGGGCGCTGCCGGGCAGATCGGCGGGTGTGAGGCCCAGGAGCGCGCGCAGGGTGTCGTCGCCGGTGACGACGTCCGCCGCCGGGTCCCAGCAGAACCGGCCGATCCGCACCGTCGCCGGACGGGTGGTCGGCGGCGAGACGCACACCGGCTCCTCGTCCCAGGTCAGCGTCTCGCCGTCGGCTTCCAGCGGACGTACCGCCGCGCCCACCTCCTCCGCCAGCTCGGCCAGCCGGTCGCGGGCGGGCAGCAGCTCCGCGGCGTCCGGTGCGCTCGGCAGCAGCGCGGTCAGCACCCCGAACGTCTCCGCCGCCCCGGTGAGGGGCACACAGACCGACCCGATCGGGAACGGCAGGGCGGCGGCGAACTGCGGGTAGCGGCGCATGGTCTCCGTGGTGTTCGCCAGCACCACCTGGACGCCGAGCCGGTAGGTGTCGGAGACCGGGAAACGCCGGTCCACGTGCACCCGCCACCACGGCCGGAACAGCACCCCCGGCAGCCCCACCAGGGAGGCCAGCCGCAGTTCACTGCCGCGCGCGGAACGCACGTACACCCCGGCGGCCCGCGCCTCGGCGGCACCGGTCGCCTCGACGGCGGCGCCGGTGAGCAGCGCGGTCAGCCGTGCACGCGTCCCGCTCCTGGCCTCGCCGCTCCGAGTCATCGGTCCTGTCCCGTCCACGCGCGCCGTCGCCGGTCCCGCGCGGGTCGGTCCGGACCCGGTGGTCAGGACGTGCGCAGGGTCCGCTTGGCGAGGTCGAACGCCGGGAGCATCGCCTCGTGCTCCTCGTCGTCCAGCCCGCCCAGGTGCAGGACGACCGGTCCGTCCGCCGTGACGACGGCGAGCGCGCGCTGCTTGGTCGTCTCCTCAAGGATCGCGCTGGTGCGCAGGTATGACACCTCGACGCCGGCCAGCCGCCCCGACCGGAAGGTGCGGTACCGCTGTTTGTGGAGGCTGACCTCCTCGCTCTCCTCGGCGAGCACGAAGTCCTCCAGGACGGTCCGTGCGTCGTTCCCGCCCGGCTGGCCCCGTTCCCCGGTGAAGACGCGGAGGAAGCCGATGTGCCCGGCGGGCTTGGCGTCCACCTCGCAGGCGGCCGTCACGGGCCCCTGACGCAGCAGCGCGTCGGCCAGCTCGGCGGCCAGCTCCCGGTCCAGGCCGTCCGGGTCGTCCGAACCATCGGAACTGTCCGCGCCGTCCGAGCCGTCCGAGCCGTCCGAGCCGTCCGCGCCGTCCGAGCCGTCCGAGCCGTCCGAGCCGTCCGAGCCGTCCGAGCCGTCCGAGCCGTCCGAGCCGTCCGAGCCGTCCGAGCCGTCCGAGCCGTCCGAGTCCTCGGGACCGGCCGTTCCCTCAGAGCCGGCCGGCTCCTCCCCCGCGGCCCGGGCCGCGGCGGCGTCGATCGCCTCCGGCTCCCAGCGCTCGGCGATGTCGAAGCTGACGGGCAGCTCGCAGGCGGAGCCCGCCGCGCCGACCCGGCCGCCGCTCTCGGCAGCCGCCCGCTCCCCGTCCGCCGGGGCGCCGGCCGACGCGCCCCCCGATTCCCCCGCGTCCGGCCCGGCGGCCTGCGCACACCCGGTCAGCACCACGGCCGCCAACGCGGCACCGGCCACCGCCCGTCCCGCTCTCCCCACCCCGACCCGCACGGTCCCGTCTCCTCTCGCTGTGGCGCGCCACTGTAACCGAGGGGACCGACAGTCGTGATCAGCGGCTGAGAGCGGTGCGGGCGGCCTCGACGGCCTGACCGGCGTACGACCGTCCGAAGAGGACCACGTGCACGAGCAGCGGGAAGAGCTGGTGCAGGGCGACCCGGTCGCGCCAGCCGTCGCCGAGCGGCGCGGCCTCCTGATAGCCGGCCAGGACCCGGTCGAGATGAGGACAGCCGAACAACCGGAGCATCGCCAGGTCGGTCTCGCGGTGGCCGCCGTGCGCGGCCGGGTCGATCAGCCAGACCCGTCCGTCGGCTCCCCACAGCACGTTGCCGTTCCACAGATCCCCGTGCAGCCGGGCGGGCGGCTCCGCCGGCCCGGCCAGCTCGGGCAGCCGCGCGCAGACCCGCTCGAACACCTCCGCCTCGCCCGCACGCAGAGTGCCGTCGTCGACGGCGCGGCGCACATAGGGCAGCACGCGGTGCTCGGCGTACCAGACCGGCCAGTCCGCGCCGGTGACGTTGCGCATCGGCGCGAGCCCGATGGCGGCGTCCCGCGGGCCGCCCGGCGGGGGAGCCCCGAAGGCGGGCGCGCCCGCGGCGTGCAGCGCGGCCAGCTCCCGCCCGAACCGCACCGCGGCCTCCGCGCCGGGCCGGCCGTCCGGTACCCGGTCGATGACGAGCCACGACCCGTCATGCCCGTGCACGGCCGGCACCCGGACCGCGCCGGCCTCCGCCAGCCACCGCAGCCCCGCCGCCTCGGCCCGCACGCCGCCCGGCGCGTCCTGCCGCTTCACGATCACCACGGGGCCGCCCCGCAGCGTCACCTCGGCGAGCCCTCCGGACACCGCCCGGACCCCGGTCACCGCCCGCCCGGTCAACCGCTCCGCCACGGCCGCCGGACCGTACTCTCCGTCCACGTCACGCACGGTCACCAGCGTACGGCGGGCGCCGCGCGCCCTGGGTCCGGTCGGATCGCATTTGCCGAATCAGCAAAGATCTTTGCCGATCCGCGAGCTCCGGTCCAGGCTCGGAGGTACAGGGCCGTACGCGACTCACGGAGGACACCATGACGCACACCCACCACACACCCGATGCCCCGGCCCCGGACCGCCCCGCCGACTTCTGGGAGGGCTTCTACCGCAACGGCGACCGCATCTGGAGCGGCCGTCCCAACCCGCTGCTGGTGCGGGAGGCGAGCGACCTGACCCCGGGCACCGCCCTCGACCTCGGGTGCGGGGAGGGCGCGGACGCGGTGTGGCTGGCCGCCCGCGGCTGGCAGGTCACCGCGGTCGACATCTCGGCCACCGCCCTCGAGCGCGCCGCCCGGCACGCGGCCGACGCCGGTGTCGGCGAGCGGATCGACTGGCAGCGCCACGAGTTGGGCCACACCTTCCCCGACGGCAGCTTCGACCTGGTCAGCGCCCACTACCTGCAGTCCCCGGTCGAACTCGACCTGTACGGGATCCTGCGCCGCGCCGCCGGGGCCGTCGCCCCGCGCGGCACCCTGCTGATCGGTCTGCACGCCACCTGGCCGAGCTGGCGGCAGGAGCCCCCCTTCGACGGTGAGTTCCCCACGCTGGAGGGTCTGCTGTCCGAGCTGGCCCTGCCCGAGAGCGAGTGGACCGTCGTCACCGCCGAGACCGTCCACAAGCCCAGCGTCTCCCCGGACGGCGTCGAGGGCTTCCGCGGCGACAACGTCTGGCGGCTGCGCCGCGCGGGCTGACGCCTCACGCGCCGGGCGCCCGCCCCGTCCGTACGGACAGCCCGAGCCTGGACGCGCCGGGGCGCCCCGACCGCCGGCCCCGCCCGCCGCCGCTGCCGGGCCGCGCCCGGTGCCACCCCCCTCGGCCCCGACCGCGCCCCGCGCCCGCGCGCCCGCACCGGGCCGTCACCGTGTGATCGCCCGGTGCGTGGGCACTCGACGCGCATGAGCGAACAGGCGGAGACCTTCGGGTCGTACTGGCTCCAGACCCTGCCCCCCGGCGATCCGGCCCCCGCGCCGGAGGGCGACCTCACCGTCGACGTGGCCGTGATCGGCGCGGGCATAGCCGGGCTGAGCACCGCGTGGGAGCTGGTCCGGCGCGGGCACGATGTCGCCGTACTGGAGGCCGACCGGATCGCGGCGGGAGTCACCGGACACACCACGGCGAAGGTCAGCGCCCAGCACACCCTGATCTACGACCGGCTGCGCCGCACCCGCGGCGCGGAGGGCGCGCGGCTGTACGCCCGCTCCCAGATGGACGCGATCGGCCACGCCGCCGAGGTCGCCCGGGAGCTGGGAGCCGACTGCGACTGGGAGGAAACGGCCGCCTACACGTACGTGCAGGGCCGCCACCGCGTCCCCGAGGTGCGGGCCGAGGCGGAGGCCGCGCGGGAGGCCGGTCTGCCCGCCGAGTTCGTGACCGAGACGGACCTGCCCTTCCCCGTCGCGGGCGCCGTCCGGGTCGCCGAGCAGGCCCAGTTCCACCCCCGCAAGTACCTGATGGCGCTGGCGGACAGCGTGCGCCGGGGCGGCGGCCGGCTGTACGAGGGCACCCGCGTGGTCGGCCTCTCCGAGGGCGAGCCCTGTGTGCTCACCACGGACCAGGGGGTCCGCGTCACCGCCCGTGACGTGGTGGTCGCCACCCACTACCCGATCTTCGACCGCGCGCTGCTGTTCACCCGTCTCACCCCGCGCCGGGAACTCGTGGTCGCCGCCCCGGTGCACGAAGCGAAGGCGCCGGAGGGCATGTACATCACCCCCGAGCACCGCACGCGCTCGGTGCGCACCGCCCCCTACAAGGACGGGCAGCGGCTGCTCATCATGACCGGCGAGCACTTCACTCCCGGCAGCGGCGTCGACGTGGAGGAACGGTTCGCCACCCTGACCGGCTGGGCGCTGCGCCAGTTCGGCGAGCTGCGCGTCACCCACCGGTGGGCCACCCAGGACAACGAGTCCTCCGACACCGTGCCGCTGGTCGGGCTGATGCACCCCCGGACCGAGCACGTCTACGTGGCCACCGGCTTCGGCGGCTGGGGGATGGCCGGCGGCATCATGGCGGGCCGCCTGCTCTGCGACCTGATCAGCGGCCGCGACAACCCCTGGAGCGGCCTGTACGACCCGCGCCGGATCGCCTCCGTCGTCCGCGAGGGTGGGGAGTTCCTGAAGAACCAGGCCAAGGTGGCCCGGCACTTCGTCGGCGACCGGCTGTCCGCGCTGGCGCCCGGCCCGCGCTCGCGCGTGGACGATCTCGCGCCGGGCGAGGGCGTCGTCGTGCCCGTCGGGGGCCGGCACGTGGCCGTCCACCGCGACGAGAACGGCGAGCTGCGCGCCGTCTCCGCGCGGTGCACCCACATGGGCTGCCTGGTTGCCTTCAACCGGGCCGAGGGCGCCTGGGAGTGCCCCTGTCACGGCTCCCGCTTCGCACCCGACGGCAGCGTGGTGCAGGGACCCGCGGTCCGCCCGCTGCGGCCCCGCGAGATCTGACGCCCCGCTCCGCACAGTGGCCCCGCGCGGGTTTGACCTCCCCCGCGCGGGGTCACTCGGTGTCCGACCCGTAAGCGAGCCCTGGGGAGTGAGTGAGCGTGGCGCGCAACCAGAAGTCCAAGGCGAAGATGGAACAGGCCAAGGGCAAAGCCAAGGAGACGGCCGCCCGCGCGGTCGGCAACGAGAGCAGGACGACCGAGGGCCGGATGGAGAAGGCGAAGGGGGACATGCGTCAGGCGAAGGAGAAGATGAAGGACGTCTTCCGTGACTGATGCCGCCGCCGGCGGCGTCGACGGTCGCCGAGACCGTCGGGGCCTTTTGAGGCTGGGACGAGGCTGAGGCGAGACTGAGGAGCGACGGGCCGGGTTGCGCGCAGACCGCGGAACCCGGCCCGCCTCATGCGTGAGCGGGTCGCGGCGCGATCAGATGCCGCAGGTGGGGGCGGACCAGTACTGGCTGTCGCGGTGGTCGAGGTGCGTGTGGTCGTTGTGGCCCGGGTAGCCCGGACCGAGGATGCCGCGGAAGCCGTGGTAGCGGGCCTGCTTGGCCAGCGTGCACAGGGAGTGCGGCCCGGCGCCGAGGTCGGCGGCGTCGCCGTAGAGGTGACGGCTGTTGCTCGCGCCGCCGACCGCCTCGTTGCAGGCATACGACCGGAAACCGCTGGTGACGTTGATCGGCTGGTCGCCGAGCGCGTGCCGCAGCGCCTCCAGCTTCCACATGGTGCGCAGCGCGTTGGCCTTGGCGGTGGTCGCGCTGACCGCCCCGCCGGACCAGGTGGTGTTGCAGTCGTTCAGCTCGCTGTAGGAGAAGTGGACCGGGGTGCAGTCGTCGTCCTGGAGGGCGTACAGCTTGTTGTAGGTGCTGGCGCCCGCGACCCCGTCGGCGGTGAGGCCGTACGCCGACTGGAAGCGTTTCAGGGCGGCTTCCGTGGCCGGTCCGAAGCTGCCGTCGACGGCGAGGACGGCGCCGTAGCCGGCGTAGCCGCCGAGGCGGATCTGGAGCTGGGTGACGTCGGCGCCCGAGGCGCCCTGCGCCAGGGTGCGGGTCCAGGTGTAGCAGCCGTCCGCGTGCGCGGTGCCCGCCGTGGCGACGGTACCGGCGAACGCTCCCGACAGGATCATGACAAAAGCGGCGATGAGTCGTGCGATGCGTCTGAACATGCGACCTCCAGGCCGGGGGAGAGATGAGCCCCCTGTGAGCCACTGCCGAACGTGAAGAGCCGTGTTACGCGCGTCAACGATGGGGCACGGGTGGCCGGTGGCGCAAGAGTGGGGCTCGCCGCCGCGGTCGCCGTCGTCAGGAGACGTCGTTGGGAGGCGTCGTTGGAAGGCCTCGTCAGGAGGCCTCGTCGGGGTCCGCACCCTGGCGGTGCCGTCGGGGGGCGCCGTCAGGCGGTGCCGTCGTCGGGGGGAGCCGTCAGGGGTGCCGCCGCTCGCCGTCGGCAGGGAGGCGGCCTTCGGGGGGAGGCGGCACCGCGGCTCGGCGCGGCCTCACGACCTCATGGCCTCACGACTTCATGGCCTCACGACTTCATGGCCTCACGACTTCATGGCCTCACCAGGGCCGCCCCTCCCGCAGGCACACCACGCCCCCGTCCCGCGCGGCCGAGTGCAGCGCGGTCAGTATCGGGCGGTGCATGGCCAGGGTCGGGTCGGTCAGTTCGTCCAGGGTGAGGAACGCATACCGGTCGTGCTCGGGGCTCAGCCGCACGCGGTCGGTGGGGGCGACGGTGCCGCCGTCGAAGTAGCAGTCGAGGACCGGGCCGGTGCCCAGGACGTCGACGCGGTGGTCGATGCCGATCAGCCGGGGCCGCTCGCCGATGTCCAGGCCGGTCTCCTCCCGGGCCTCGCGCCGCGCCGCCGTCCACGGATCCTCGCCGTGGTCGAGCATCCCGCCCGGCAGCCACCAGTGCCCGGCGCTCGGCTCGTCGGGGGAATAGCGCAGCACCAGCAGCCGCCCCCGCGTGTCGTACAGCAGCACGCACGAGGCGACGAGCGCCCGGGGCTGCGTCTTGACCCACTCCTCGCGCGGCATCCACCCAACTGTCATGTCAGTCCTTCCTCCCGCTCAGGGTGCGCGCGGCGGTCCTGCGCAGATGCTCGGTGAAGACACCGGCCGGGTCGGGGACGCCGAGCCGGTGCAGCGACACCATCGCCGTGACGATGACGTCGCAGATCTCGGCCGTCACGTCGTCCCAGGTGTGGCTCGTGCCCTTGCGCGGATTGACGCCGGTGACCCCGATCAGCGCCTGGGCCGCCTCGCCGAACTCCTCCCCGATCTTGAGCACTTGCAGCACCGACCGCTGCGGGGCGGGGATGTGAGCGGCCGCCTCGTCCAGGAACACGGCAAGCCCGCCGTGATCTCCCAGTGGTCCTCGTCCACGGACACCCCTTCCGGCGGGCGTCCCTCGCCCCGCCTCCTCGACTCGTGAACGATTGCGGGCAGCGTGCGGAGACGGGCTCAACCGGCCATTTCCCCGCGGGGCGAGGGAGCGCGGAGGGGGCGGCGGCCCGGCGCGGCCGGGGCGTTGTCAGTGGTCGCCAGTAAGTTCTTTTCCGTCCCGCCGATCCGGCGCCGGACTTCCCTTGTGCTGCAAAGGAGATGGTGCGTTGTCGCACTTCGAGAGGTCGAGCACGGCGCGGGTGATCCCGCCCGCACGGCCGCGCAAGCTCGCCAAGGTCCCGTTCGCGGAGCTGGCCGACGGGCGCCTCCAGGGCGTCGTCTCCAGCGGCTCCGACATCGGGCGGGTCTACGTCTCGTCGGTCGCCGCCGGGACGTACGCCTACGCGTGCAGCACCAACAACAACCGGCCGTGCGGCGGCGCCCGCGGCGGATTCTGCAACCACATCGGCGCGCTGATCAACGAAGCGGTGCTCCAGTACGGCGCCGAGCGCGTCGCCCGCTATCTGCGCGCCGACCTCGGGGACGGCGAGGCCACCGCCCACACCCTCCACCTGGTCATGAGCGCGACCCGCCCGATGCCCGCGGACGGCAAGGCCGCCGCGTCGGTCTTCAGCCGGTTCCTGCGCCACCTCGCCTACCTCGAACTCGCCCCGGCCACCGCGCCGCTGCCCGAGATGCAGTGGTTCCCGCCGACGAGGGCGGTGGCCTGATGCGGCTCGATCTGCTCACCGAACCCGTCGAGGGACTGGACGAGGCCCTGGCCGCCGTCGACGCCTTCGACCAGGTCCTGGTCGGCGGCCTGCTGAGGCCCCAGCCGGCCCAGGCCGAGGGCCTGGCGCGACTGGCCGACGCGGTGGCCGGCAGTCCGCTCGCCGCCCGCGCGGCCGAGGCCGCCGAGAAGGCGGCGGCCGGCGCCGCGAGCGAGGACCACTTCCTCAGCCTCGCCGCCGCCCGCACCGCCCTGCTCGGCTCCGTCCACGACGCGCTCGCCGCCCGCGCGGACGAGGCCACCGGCCGGCCCCGTGAGGAGACGCCCGCCGAGGCCGCCGCCGGACAGCAGGCGCCCAACCTCCTCGCAGCCGCCCGCTCCTGGCTCGGCGACCTCGCGCGCGCCGGCTGGCAGGGCATCGACCACGACGTGGTCGCCGGCTCCGCCCAGGTGGTCTCCGCCCTGCTCCCGGACCCGGAACTGCGCCGCCTGGCCACCCTCCTCGACGGATTCGCCGCCGAACTCGCCGCGTCCTGCCCGGGCGCCTCCCTGGAGCGGATACCCGTGCGCCGCTGGGCCGACCTGTGGGCCCGCGGCATGCTGCTGACCCTGTCCGGCGCCGCCGCGCCCGCCACGGGCACCGTCACCGGCCGGCTGCTGCCGCTCGGCGTCGACCTCCAGGAACACGCCACCGCCGCCCAGGCCCAGGTGCACGCCGTCCTCGAACCCGCCGACGGCGGCCCACCCCGCCTGGTGCGGGCGAGCGTGTCCGCGCCGAAGCCCGACACCGTGCTCGGCGCGGGGGTCTGGCAGCTGCTGCGCCCGCACATGGCGCTGCTCGCCGCCCTCGGCGAGGGCCGCTCGATGGACCTCACCGACATGCCCGTCACCGCCGAGGGCGACCTGATCTGGAGCGACGAGCACGCCCGCCCGGGTGGGTCCGCCGACCCCTTCGCCACCGCCCGCGTCGCCCTGCCCACCGCCACCACCCCGCCGACCGCGCCCCTCGACCGGCACCCGGTGCGCCTCGCCCACCCCGTGTTCCTCGAGGGGTACACCGCCGAACAGGACGCGGACGACGAGACGGTGACGTTCACCCTCACCGGGCACCGGCTGGCCGTCGACACCGACCGCGTACCGGTCGCCGGACCGCTCACCCCGAAGGCCGTCGCCGCGTCCACCGCCTGCATCGGACTGCTCCGCTGGGACGCGGGACGGTTCACCGTCCAGCCGCTCGCCGTGGAGACCACCGTGCGCAGGAAGACGGTCGCCGTCCACGCGGGCGCCTGGGCCGGCGGTACCACCGACAAGGCCGGGGCCAAGCTCGAGAAGGCCGCCACCGACGCGGTGGCCGTGCTGCGCGAACGCGCCGGAAGGCTGCTCAGGAAATGACCGACCACACCACCGGGGAGACCGTGCCGGCGAACCCCGACGAGAACCGCCGGCAGCTGCTGTACTGGCGGCTGCTCGCCCGCCTCTTCGACCACGAGGAGCAGGCCGGCCTGGAGGCCGCCTCGCTCGCCGTCGTCGAGGACATCGGCCTGCCGCCCGCCCTGCTCGACCCGCAGGCCTCCGTCGACTCCATCGTCCAGCGCCACCCCGAACTCGCGGGTGAGTTCGAGAACCTGATGGTGCCCGAGCCCGACGGGGACGACCGCGACCGAGCCGCCGAGGTGCGCCGCGCCGCACTCGTGTCCAAGGTGCTGCTGGGCGTCTTCGCCTCCGGCTCCGGCACCGTCACCGCCGGGCAGCTCGCCCAATGGCAGTCCGACGCCGGCTGGCTGGAACGCGCACTCGGCTGCAAGCCCGGCGAACTGCGCGGCGGACGCGGCCGCGGCGGCGCCGGCCGCGCGGCCGGCGGGGGAGTGAGCCCCACCGGCACGGGCATCGGCCACCCCACCCCCGACCTCGGCACGCTCATCCCGGAGATCGGACCCGAACTCGGCGCCATCGAGGCCGACCTGGTCAAGCGGATGCACCTGCGGGAAGTCCTCGCCGACCCCCAGCTCGCCGCACAGCTCACCCCGAGCATGTCGCTCATCGAGCAGCTGCTGCGCGACAAGAACAACCTCTCCGGCGTCGCCCTCGCCAACGCCAAGGCGCTCATCCGCCGCTTCGTCGACGAGGTCGCCGAAGTCCTGCGCACCCAGGTCGAGAAGGCCTCCGTCGGCACCCTCGACCGGTCGATCCCGCCCAAGCGGGTCTTCCGCAACCTGGACCTCGACCGCACCATCTGGAAGAACCTCACCAACTGGGACCCCGAGGAGGAACGGCTCTACGTCGACCGCCTCTACTACCGGCACACCGTCCGCAAGACGACGCCGCAGCGGCTCATCGTGGTCGTCGACCAGTCCGGCTCGATGGTCGACTCGATGGTCAACTGCACCATCCTGGCGTCGATCTTCGCCGGCCTGCCCAAGGTCGACGTCCACCTGATCGCCTACGACACCCAGGCGCTCGACCTCACCCCCTGGGTGAACGACCCCTTCGAGACCCTGCTGCGCACCAAGCTCGGCGGCGGCACCGACGGCACGGTCGCCATGGCCCTGGCCCAGCCGAAGATCGCCGAACCGCGCAACACGGTCGTGGTGTGGATCTCCGACTTCTACGAATGGCGCTCCGAGCCGCTGTTCGAGAGCATGGCGGCCATCCACCGCTCCGGCGCGAAGTTCATCCCCGTCGGCTCGGTGACCAGCGCCGGCCGCGGCAGCGTCAACCCGTGGTTCAGGGAACGCTTCAAGGACCTCGGCACGCCCGTGATCTCCGGTCACATCCGCAAGCTCGTCCACGAGCTGAAGTCGTTCCTCACCTGAGCCGTCCCGCGCGTTCCGCGCCTCAGCACTCCCACCTCTCCTCTCACCGAAAGGCCTCACCCATGTCCGACCTGCTGCGCGCCCCCGCCGAGATCAAGTACGCCGAGGAGCTGGACTGGCTCGAGTCGATCGACGACAACCCCAAGCCGTTCTCCTGGCGGCTGTCGCCGAAGATGATCCGGCTGTTCATCCTGGGGTCCGAGCGGGCCGACGGCCTCGACCGCGAGGTCTCCCAGAAGTGGTTCGGCGACCGCAGCATCGTCGAGCGGGCCATCGTCACCCTCGCCTCCGACCGCGGCCTGCTGCTCATCGGCGACCCCGGTACCGGCAAGAGCTGGCTCGCCGAACTGCTCGCCGCCGCCGTCTGCCGCAACTCCACCCTCGTCGTGCAGGGCACGGCCGGCACCACCGAGGACCACATCAAGTACTCGTGGAACGTGTCCATGGTGATCGCCAAGGGCCAGTCGCGGGAGTCGATGATCCCCTCGCCGATCATGACCGCGATGGAGAACGGCGTCATCGGCCGCTTCGAGGAACTGACCCGCTCCACCAGCGACGTCCAGGACGCGCTGATCTCCATCCTCTCCGAGAAGTACATCTCGGTCCCCGAACTCGACAGCGACAACATCGTCTTCGCCAAGCCCGGCTTCTCCGTCATCGCCACCGCCAACAGCCGCGACCGGGGCGTCAACGACCTGTCCTCCGCGCTCAAGCGCCGCTTCAACTTCGTCCGCATCCCCGTCGTGACCAACAAGAAGAGCGAGGCGGAGATCGTCCGCTTCCGCACCGAGGAACTGCTGCGCCGCCACCAGATCGAACTCGACGTCCCGCCCACCCTGCTGGACGTGCTGCTGCAGTCCTTCTCCGACCTGCGCGCCTCCGCCGCCGCGGCCGCGAGCGACGACGAGAAGCTGGAGTCCGCGCTGTCCACCGCCGAGCAGATCGGCGTCCTGGAGGACGCCATCCTGCACAGCAACTTCTTCGGCGAGCGCGCCCTGACCGCCCGTACCCTCGCCTCCTCGCTCGTCGGCTCCCTCGCCCGCCGCGAACCGGAGGACCTGGCCATCCTCAACAAGTACCTGCACGGCGTCGTCGAGCCGCGCAGCAAGGAGGAGGGCGGCTCCTGGCCGGAATTCCTCGAGGGCGGCCGCGACACCATCGCGACCCTGTCGTGAGCGCCCGCGACCACACCGTGGACAGCCCTGTGGACCACCCCGTGGACAGCTCTGCGAACAGCCCTCTGAACACCCCTGTGAACGAGTCCGCCTTCACCGCCCTGCGCACCCAGCTCCAGCAAGCCGCCACCGCGTTCGCCGGCGGACCCGACGCCCTGGAGGGCATCCTCCTCGGCATCGTCGACGACGTCGACCGCGCAGTGCGCGAACCCCTGGAGATCTTCCCCGTCTGCCACCACTCGCCCGCCTCCGCCCTCGCCATGGCACGCCGGCTGCGCGAGAAGCAGCCCAAGGTGGTCTACCTCGAACTCTGCGAGGACATGGCCCCCCTCCTGACCGAGCTGCGCAACTGCAAGCTCCCGGTCGCCGTCCAGGCGTTCGCGACCGAGGTCGACGGCTTCCCCGCCGAATGGGCACCGCTGTCGGTGGTCGCCCCGATCACCGAGGCGTCGGCCGAGTACCAGGCCATCGCCTACGCCCTGGACACCCCGGGCGTCGAACTCGTCCTCGTGGACCGCTCCTCCGACCACGTCTTCCAGTGGCAGGAGACCCGGCAGGAGACCAAGGAGAACACCGGCACACCGGCCGACCCGGACGCGCCGCCCGCCGAGGAGGAAGCCGCGCTGCACGGCGACGCGGTCGGCGTGGAGATCGGCGACCTGCGCCCCCGCTTCGCCGAACTGGAGGAGCACCTGCTGCGCCACGGCAAGGTGCGGCACTGGTCGGAGTGGTGGCACCAGTACGTCGAACTGCCCCTCGGCGACAGCGACCACGACACCTACCGGCAGGTCATGCTGCTCATCGGCAGCCTCTTCCGGCGCCTCGCCCCCGGCGACCCGCACCGGGTCCGCGTCGACGAGGACCGCGAACGGTACATGTGGACGCGGATGCGCCGGCACATGGCCGCCACCGGCACCCACCCCGCGGACGCCCTCTACGTCTGCGGCGCCTTCCACGCCGCCAGCCGCGTCGCCGAGTTCGGCGTCCACGGCGCCGACACCTTCGAGATCAGCCCGCCCACCGCCACCAAGTGGCAGCACGGCCTGATCCCGTCCAGCCACGCCGCCATCGAGGCACAGTTCGGGCTCGCCGCCGGCTCGGTGTCCATCGCCGCCACCCAGTGGACGAAGAACCTCAAGCGCACCCGGGTCAAGCCGTACCGGCTCGCCGGCCAGGCCGGCACCAGGACGCCGAAGAAGACGGCGAAGGCCGCGGCGGCTCCCGTTCCCGCCGGCCCGGCCGCCACCACCGACAAACTCACCGGCTTCCTGCAACGGCCCCCCGTCCTGGACCGCCTCGACGAGGAGGAACTGCTCGGCTGGTCCGTGGAGATCGTGCGCGCCGCCCGCCGCAACGGCTACCTCGCCTCCACCGCCGACGCCATCGCCGTGTTCGAGACGTCGATCCTCCTCGCGGGCATGCGGGACCGCGCCAAGCCCACGCCGTACGACTTCCAGGACGCGGCGGTCACCTGCATCGAGAAGGACACCGTGCCCGGCCGGCGCGATGTGCGCCGCCTCGTGGAGATCATGCTGGGCGGCGACCGCGTCGGCCAGGTCGGCTACGACGCGCTGCCGCCCCTCGCCCGCGACGTCCACGACCGGCTCGCCCCGCTGAACTTCAAGCTCCAGCAGCGCGGCGTCCAGCGGGCCCTGCTCGACATGGCCTCGCGGCCGGAGCTGGAACAGTGCTCCGACGTGCTGTGGATGCTGCGCTACCTCATGCCGCACGGCGCGGCGCGCCCCATCATGGGCGAACGCAAGCTCGGCGAGCGCCCCATCCAGGAGTCCTGGGATCTGGCCCTCGGCACCCATCAGCGGGCCCTCATCGAGCTGGGCTACGAGGGCGTCAGCATCGAGCAGGTCCTCGAACAGCGGCTGCGGCGCACCGCGTACGGCCCGCAGGCGACCACGGCGACCGTCCTCGAAGCCGTCGAGGACGCTACGCTCTACCTGCGCAGCCGCCGCCTCGCCGACGAACTCGGCCGGCGCGCCCTCGACGTGCTGGCGACCGAGCGGACCGTCGACGGCGCGCCCGAGGTGCTGCGCCGGGTGCGCGGACTGCTGGCGTACTACCGCACCAGCGAGCCGTCCCTGCCCGCGTGGATCGAGTCCTTCGTCAAGACCGGCTACGCCCACTACTGCACCCTGCTGCCGACGGCGTTCACCGACGACGAGGCGAGCGTCCGCCAGGTCGCGGCCATGCTCGGCTTCCTGTTCAGCATGGAGAGCCTCGCCCTGTCGCTGGGCTGCGACCGCAACCAGCTGGAGCTGGCCGTCGCCCAGTCCCATCCGGAGGACCCCGCGAAGACGGCGCTGCTGTGGGCGGCCAAGACCCAGCTCGGCACCCTCTCCCGGGCCGACCTGCGGGCCCGCTGCGACGAACTGCTCGGCAACCCCCTGGTCGTGCCCGCCTATCCGCGCTACCTCAGCGGATTCCTGCACGCCCTGGAACCGGTGCCCGGCCTCGCCGACTTCGTCGTCGAAGCGGTGTCCAACGCGTTCGCCCGGCTGCCCGACCCGGTGCTGCTGCCCTGGCTGCCGACCCTCATCACCACACTCCGCGCGGGCGGCGCGGACCTCGCGCCCCTGCTGATCCGCGAGGCGGGCCGCGTCTTCCCCGGCCGCCTCGCCGCCCTGGACGCCTGGATACCGCCGTGGCGAGCCGAGCCGGCCCCGGAGGCCGTACGCCCGGCCAGCGACCGCTCGTCCGCGCCGCGCGGCCTGCCCTTGCTCGCCGCGCACCCCGCGGCCTGCGACGCGGTGGCGGCCCTGCTCGGCTGCGACGCCGACTGGGCCCCGGCGGACCGGACCCCGGCCGGCGCGGCCCTCCTCGCCCGCCACCCGCACACCGCCGATGCACTGGGAGCCCTCCTGGCCACCCCCTGACGGCGACAACCACCGGAGCCACCGCCCCCGGCAGGGAGCGGTGGCCCCGGCGTACGCACGGGCCGGCGGTACGGCGCGCGGGGACACCCCTCAGGGCCGGCGCCCCGAGCGGACACAGACGCGCCCGAACTCCGCGAGGGCACGGAAGTCGCCCTCCCGCAGCCCGAGCCGGGGATCGACGTGCCGCAGCAGCGCGGCGCCCGCGTGGCGCACGCTCACGAACCCCCTGTCGCGTTCGCCGAGTTCGTCGTCGACCCAGGCGAAAGGGCGGCCCGCGGCGTGCGCGATGAGATGCGGGGTCTTCCAGAAGACGCAGTCCGCGCTGCCGTCGCCCGTCTCGTGCGGCGCGGGCCACTCCACCACGGGCAGCTCGGGCAGTCCGAGGACGGGTGAGATGAAGGTGTTCGCCTCCACGCCCCACGTGGTGGCCCACACCAGGTCGTAGACCTCGCTCAGTGCCAGCAGCCGGGGCCCGTGCTCCGCGTTCAGCCACACCCGCAAGGGCTTCACGGCCCCCGGCGGCTCACCGGGGTGCCGCGCGACCCACCCCTCGGGCTTCATGCGGTACGTCGCATAGCCCTCGGGCCTGCGCTCCGGCTTCGCCGCGTACGGGTTGAGCGGGCCGTCGACATCGAGGTAGAGAAGGGGGCGGGGCGGGGGAGTGGTCATGGTCAGTAACTCCAGTAGTCGCGCCGGGGGAGCTTCACCCACACGTCCGGCGGACCCACGACGGCGCGGGCGTCGGCCGGGCGCAGGCCGGCGTACGCGCAGGAGTAGGAGACCGCGTTGTACCGGTGGACGTAGGAGAGCAGCACCTCCTCGGAGGTCGACTCCGGACCCGGCGCGCCGCCCGGGCTGAGATCCCAGCCCTCGATGACCCCGTCGCGCGCGACGCTGCCCTGGTTGCCGCTCTTGGCGTTGGCGTACAGGCCGTAGCTCACCGTGCCCGCCGACAGCAGGATGTGCACGCCCGGCGTCGACGGCGCGTACCCCCACGGCTGGGTGACGACGCAGCCACCCGGCACCGTGGTGACACCCACGTACGGTACAAGCTCCTCGAAGTCGTACGCGAACGGGTCCCTCAGGACGTTCGTCAGGTCCGGTTCCGCGCCGTCCGGCACCGGGGTCGCCTCCAGGCGGCGTATCGCCTCGTCGGCGTCGATGCCCGCCACGCACGCCAGGCCCGTGCCCTCGTGATGGAAGGTGCCCAGCGCGGCGCGGAGCCGTCCGCCCTCCTCGGCGATCGCGCGCTCCGCGTCGCTCAGACCGGGCTCGCCCTCCGGCAGCGGGAACAGATCCGGCGTCGGTCCCGCCAGCGCGAGCCGCCCGGGCGACCAGCCGCCGATCAGCCGCCGCCAGGGATCCGCCCCCGCCTCCACCAGAGCGCGGGCGTTGTCCGGCCGGTCCGTCATCACGGCCTCCCACAGCGCCGTGCCCCCGTACTCCACCGCGTCCACGTCCGCCACGCGCCGGGCCAGCTCAGCGACCACCTCCGGTGAGCCGAACACCGCCGCGCGGTGCAGCGGACGCCCTCCGCTCCACTGCTCAGGATCGGCACCCGCGGCCAGACGCCGCCGCACCTCCTCGACGTCCTTCCAGCCGTCCCAGCCCATCCCGGCCCAGCCGTCGTCCCACCGTGTCACCCTGCCCCCTTCGGCACCGACCCGGGCGGCACCCGCGCCACCCCGTACGCCCACCCTCGCAGACGGGTCCGACAACGCCCCTCCCGCCCGGTCCCGAGGTGCGCGGGCGCGGGGCCGGCGGCAGGCTGGGGACCATGCAGCGCAAGGGACGCGGCGAGGGCGGACGCGGCGAGGGCGGACGCGGCGAGGGCGGACGGGGTGAGGGCGGTCGGGGTGAGGGCGGTCAGGAGCCCGATGTGGAGGCGGTCCTCGACGAGCTGTACACCACGCCGCCGCCCCAGTTCGTCGCCCGCCGCGAGGAACTGGCCGTCGCGGCGAGGACAGCCGGCCGCGCGGCGGACTCCCGGCGCATCCGCGCCGCCCGCCGGCCCACCCTGGCGGCCTGGGCGGCGAACCTGCTGCTGCGCCGCGACCCGGACGAGAGCCGCCGGCTGCTCGACCTGGGCGAAGCCCTGCGCGAGGCCTACCGCACGCTGGACCCGGCCGCGCTCAGGGACCTCACCGCCCAACGGCGCCAGGTCGTCGCCGTGTTGTCCCGGCAGGCCGCCCGGCTCGCCGACGCGGCCGGGCACCCGCTGTCCGCCGCCGCACAGCAGGACGTCGCCGCCACGCTGCACGCGGTCCTCGCCGATCCCGACGCCGCCGAGCAGTGGTCCTCCGGCCGGCTGACCGGCGCCCTCAGCCCGCCGTCCGCCTTCCTGTCCCCCGACCCGGACGCGGCGGCGCTGACGGCGCGGCCGAAGCCGAGGACGACCACGGCTCCCGAGTCCCGTGCGGAACCCGCCGGGGGGCCCGCGAAGAAGAGCACCAAGAAGAGCACCAGGAAGACAGCCAAGACCGCCGCCAAGGCCGCCGACAAGGTCGCCAAGAAGGCCGCCGAGAAGTCACAGCCCTCCACCCCTCCCACAGACGAACTCGCCGAACGCCGCCGCGTCCGCGAGGAGCAGCTCGCCCAGGCCCGTCGGGCCGCCGAGGAGGCCGAGCGGCGTCTGGGCGAGCGCCGCGAGAGGGCGGCCGAGGCGGCGGAGTCCCTGACGCGGGCCCGCGAGCGCCGGGAGGCGGCGCGGGCGGAGCTGGACGCCGCCGAGCAGCGGCTGCGCACCGCGCGGGAGGCCCTGCGGGACGCCGACCGCGCGCGCCGTGAGGCCGAGGAACGCCACCGCTCCGCCGCCGACGCCCGCACCACGGCGGAACGGGAGGCCCGCGCCGCGGCGGCCGCACTGCGGCGCCTGGAGAGCCGTACGGGACGGCGCGAGCAGTCGCCGGGCCGGTCCCGCTAGTCGGTGACGAGGGCGAGCGTGAAGCCGTCATACCCCTTCACACCGACGGTCTGCACCGTGGTGGCGGTCAGCCGCGGGTGCTCGGCGACGAGTTCGGTGAAGCGGCGTATGCCCTGCACGCGGGGGTCCTCGCTCGCCGGGTCGACGACCGCGCCCTCGCGGACCACGTTGTCCCCGACGAGGACGCTGCCCGGCCGGGTGAGCCGCAACGCCCAGTCCAGGTAGGCGGGGTTGGACGGCTTGTCGGCGTCGATGAAGACGAGGTCGAACGGGCCGGCCCCCTCATCAGCCAGCAGCGGCAGGGTGTCCAGGGCGTTGCCGACCCGCAGGTCGACGACGTGGTCGACGCCGGCGCGGGCGATGTTCCGGGCCGCGACGTCCGCGCACCGCTCGTCGGCCTCGAGCGTCACCAGCCGCCCGTCCGCGGGCAGCGCGCGGGCGAGCCAGATGGTGCTGTAGCCGCCGAGCGTGCCGATCTCGAGGACGGTGCGGGCACCCTGGATGCGGGCGAGCAGGTGCAGCAGCTTCCCCTGGTTCGGGGCGACCTGGTGCGGCGGCAGCCCGGCCGCGTCACTGTCCGCGACGGCGGAGAGCAGCGCGGCGTCCTCGGCCATCAGCAAGCCGTTGAAGTAGTCGTCGACGGCCGTCCACGTCTGCTGCGACACAGTGCGTTCCCTTTCGATACTCACCGGGCTCCCATGGGGAACCTACGAGGGTGGGCGGCATCCCGCGATCGGTTTTCCCTCCCTTCGGGAGTACGGCATGAGTCCTCGGCGCGAGGCTGACGACATCTGCGGCATCGCGCAGGCCGCGGCGGTGGTCGGCGACCGGTGGAGCCTGCTGGTGCTGCGCGGGCTGACCAGGTGCTGGTGGCCCTTCAGACCGGGCCGACCGCTGCCTGTTCGTCGACGGCACGCTCACCGGCTGCACCGTTCACGGTGTTCGCTCGCTTCCCTCGCACCCGCCGGGGCCATCACCGTCCGGAGCGATGAACGCGGCAACCTCGCCGCGGCAGAGCACCACGATGGCGTCGCAGCTGCACGTGCAGTACTCGACCTCGCCGCTCGACGTCGAGTGGGCGGACAACAGCTTCCAGGCCGGTGCGTCCGCGGTGGCCGTACAGCCCCAGGCGAGCAGCGGACATCCCTCGCGGGCGGAGTGGAGCGTCGGACCGTCCGCCCGCGTAGCCGGCCGTAAGGGGTGTGCCGACCGCTCAGCGGGGACCGGGCTGGACGGGAGAGGGTTCGGCATGGGTGTCTTCTCCCTTCGGTGCCGTGTCCTCTGACACCGGCACGGCGGGTTCGGGCAGGGTCTTGAACAGCAGCCAGGCCAGGACGGGCATCAGGATCAGTGGGGCCAAGGCGGTCTGCAGCGAAGTCCTGTCGGCGATGGTGCCGATGACCGGGCTGATCAGGCCGCCGATACTCACGGTGAGACCGAGCGTGATCCCACTGGCGGTGCCGATCCGCGAGGGCAGGTAGTCCTGGCCCAGCGTGACCTGGAGCGAGAACGGGATGTACAGCCCGGCCGAGGTGAGCAGGACGAACAGGTAGAGGGCGGGGCCCGGAACGAAGAGCAGACCGGCGATCGATCCGGCCGTCAGCAGGTACGACCAGCGCGAGACCCGCACCCGGTCCCATCGGTCCGCCAGCGCACCACCCAGCACGCTGCCCACCGCGCCACCCACGTACAGCAGGAACAGAGCCGCCGTGCCCGCGGCCTTGCCGCCGTCCATGCGGTCGGTGGCGTACAGCGAGACGAACGTGCTCAGACCGATGAAGGCGACGGAGCGGCACACCACGGCGAGCGAGAGGCGCACGAACGACGCCCTGTCGTCCTCGCCGGACGCGGGCGCCTCGGCCGCGTCGGACAACCGGGTCTCCAGCACCCGCAGCACGGGCAGGCACAGCGCGGCGCCGACCACGGCCGGCAGCACGAGCAACGGTGTCAGGCGCAGTCCTCCGGCCGAGACCACGACGGCGACCGTGACCGGGGCCAGCGCGAAGCCGAGGTTGCCCCCCAGCGAGAACCATCCCATCGCGCTGTGACTGCCGCCGCCGGCGATCCTGGCCACCCGCGCGGACTCCGGATGGTACGCGGCCACGCCGACCCCGGACACCGCGACGACCGTCAGCGTCACCAGGTAGGAGTCACTCACCCCGCTGAGCGCGATACCCACCCCCGCGACCAGCGTGCTGACCGGCAACAGCCAAGGCATCGCCCGACGGTCGGTCACCATGCCGAAGAACGGCTGGGCCACCGACGACAACACGGAGGCGGCGAGCACGACGCCCGAGACGGCGGCGTAGCCGTACGCGCGCTCGGTGACGAAGAAGGGCACGAGGGAGGCGACGGCGCCCTGATAGACGTCGACGCAGCCATGCCCGACGGACAAGAGAGTGAGGGAGAGATTCCTGCGCACCCGGTCATCGTGGACGGCACCCACCGTGTCGCGCTTCCGATAAACTGCCAAGCAATGACGGAAGTCCGCCACACACCCGTGGCCCCCACCCGCACCCAGCGACTGGCGTCCGGTGCAGGGATAGACGCGCACCGGCACGACGACCACCAGATCGTCTACGCGGGCCGGGGCGTACTGTCCGTCACCACCAGCGCCGGTTCCTGGGTCGCCCCCGCGACCCGCGCCATCTGGGTCCCGGCCGGCACCGTCCACGCCCACCAGGCCCACGGTGACCTCGAACTGCACCTGGTGGGCCTCCCCGCGTGGGAGAACCCTCTGCGCCTGGACACCCCCAGCGTGCTCGCGGTGAGCCCGCTGCTGCGCGAGCTGATCATTGCCTTCACCCGCACCGAGGACGACGGCAGCCCGGAGCGGACGCGGCTGCGCGCGGTGCTCCTGGACCAGCTGCGGACCTCGGTACAGCAGCCCCTGCACCTGCCCACGCCGAGCAGTCCCCTGCTCCGGAGCGTCTGCGACCTCCTGCGGTCCGACCCCTCGGACAACCGCACACTCGCCCGACTCGGCCGAGAGGTCGGGGCCAGCGACCGCACACTCTCCCGCCTGTTCCGGAGCGACCTCGGCATGACGTTCCCCCAGTGGCGCACCCAGCTGCGACTCCACCACGCCCTGGTCCTGCTGGCCGAGAAGGTGCCGGTGACCACGGTCGCGAACCAGTGCGGATGGTCGTCCACCAGCGCCTTCATCGACGTGTTCCGCCGCGCGTTCGGCCATACCCCGGGCACGCACTCCCGGTGACCGGTCGACGCTTCAGGTCAATGCAGTTGGTCCCACGCACCGGCCGCCGCCGCCCGGGCGGCGTACGTGGCGAAGTCGACCGGCGCGCGTCCCAGTACCTCCCGCACGCCGGTGCCCGGCTCGGCGAAGTGCCCCGCGCGCATGGCGGCGAACATCGCGTTCAGCTCGTCCGCGGCCTCCCCGGACGCGCCCGAGGCCAGGAGGTCCGCCCGGTACTCCTCCGGCGTCACCTCGGTGTAACGGATGGGGCGTCCCGCGGCCTCGGCGATGGCCGCGACGGCCTCCTCGAAGGTGAGCCCCCGGGGCCCGGACAGCTCGTACACCCGGCCGTGGTGTCCGTCCGACGTCAGCACGGCCGCGGCGACGTCGGCGATGTCCTGGACGTCCACGAACGGCTCCGGCACCGCCCCGAGCGGCAGGGCGAGGTGCCCGGACCGCAGCGGGGCCCGCCAGACGTCCTCGTCGAAGTTCTGGTGGAAGTTGTTCGGGCGCAGGATCGTCCACCGCGCGCCGGACTCGCGGACCGCCTGCTCCGCCGCGGCCATGCCCTGGAAGTACGGGGGCCGCATCCGGTCGATGCCGCGCGCGGACAGCGCCACGAAGCGGGAGACGCCCGCCTCGGTCGCCTGCTCGACGAAGGGCGAGGCCAGGGCCGGGTCCACGGGGGCCAGGAGGTGGACCGCCGACGCCCCGTCCAGGGCGGTCCTCCAGGTGCTGCGGTCCGTCCAGTCGAACCGCACGGTGCCGGTGCGGGACGCGGCCCGCACCGGCCGGCCCGCCGCCCGCAGGGTGCGCACGAGCCGGCGGCCGACCTTGCCCGTCGCGCCGAGGACCAGAATCTCATCGGTGTGTGTCGTCATGGCGGTCAGTCAACTCACCTGTTCCGTCAGGGGACATGGCCATGCGTCCGCCGGGGATGTCCGATCGTCCGCCGGGTTATCGTGAAGCGCGTGGATCCCTTGGACGATCTCCTTCAGGGCGTGCGCGCCGACGGTGCCGGTTTCGGCCGCACGGAGCTGTCGCCGCCGTGGGCGCTCCGGTTCGCCGACGGTGCCTCCCTGACGCTGTCGGCCCCGCTGCGCGGCGAGGCCTGGATCGCCCTGGACGACGGCTCGCCACAGCACGGCAAAGGCGTGCTGCTCAAGCCGGGCGACTCCGCGATCGTGCGGGGTCCCGCGCCGTTCACGGTCACCGACCGCCCGCAGCCGGATTCCCCCCGTGCCGGCGCCGCCGACCCGCCGCCGCCCGCCTCCACCGTGCTGCTGACGGGGACTTACCAGGTCCGTGGCCGGGTCTCCGCGCGGCTGCTCGATGTGCTGCCGCCGCTGCTGGTGGTCCCGGGCACCGACGGCTGCGCCTCCCTCGGCGATTTCCTGGACTCCGAGGCGGCCGCCTGCCGTCCGGGCCGGCAGGTGGTGCTGGACCGGCTGCTGGACTGGCTGTTGGTGTGCACGCTGCGCGGCTGGTTCGACTCCCCGCAGGCCGCGCCTGTGGCCTGGTACCGCGCCCTGGGCGACGAGGTGACCGGCCCCGCGCTGCGGGCGATGCACGGGGCGCCGGAGCGGCCCTGGACCCTCGCCGCGCTGGCCGCCGAGGCGGCCGTGTCCCGTACGACACTGGCCGCGCGGTTCACCCGGCAGGTCGGCAAGCCGCCGCTGGCCTATCTCACCGACTGGCGGATGACCCTGGCCGCCGATCTGCTGACCGGGTCCACCGCGACCGTCGCCGCCGTCGCCCGCCAGGTGCGCTACGCGGACGCCTTCGGCTTCAGCACGGCCTTCAAACGCGTCCACGGCTGAGCCCCAGCGAGTACCGCCGGGCCTGCGGCACGGCCGACTGCGCCGCTGACTGCCCCGCGTGACCGGGCGGGGCAGCGCGTCGCCGCCGCGGCCGGGTCCGGCGAGGCGACCCGGCGCGCCCGCATCCATCGGCCGGTCGGCCAGTCCCCGCAGGTACCTCGTCCCGACGTTCCGTCGCCCACCCGGCGCAGACCGTGCTCACTCCTCCTCGACGGCGGTCCAGTCGCCGCGCGCGACCACGAGGGCGGCGGGCGGCGCCACCGCGCGCACCAGCCGCTCGCGGGC